>JBASAR010000153.1:0-3268 GCA_049650705.1 Pontixanthobacter sp.
GTTCCGGTAAGGGTAAAACCGCCGGCCGTGGACAGAAGGGTCAGAAGGCCCGTTCCGGTGTCGCCATCAAGGGCTTCGAGGGCGGCCAGATGCCGCTGCACATGCGGATCCCGAAACGGGGCTTCAACAATCCCTTCGGTAAGGATTATGCCGAGATCAACATCGGCATGATCCAGAAGTTCATCGACGACAAGAAACTCGATGCCTCGAACGATATCGATCATGCGGCGCTGAAAGCCGCAGGGTTGGCCAAGGGCGGCAAGGATGGTGTTCGCCTGTTGGGCAAGGGTACCTTGACCGCGAAGGCGAATTTCATCGTCAACGGTGTGTCCAAGGGCGCCCGTGAAGCCGTAGAAGCGGCGGGGGGATCGATCGACGTTCTTCCGCAGCCGAAGCATGATGGCGGCCAAGGCGACAAGGCACCCAAGGGCAAGGGTTTCGAACGGGCGCGTGCTGAAAAAGACGCGCAGGCTGCCGGCACGAAGGGGAAATAATTCGATATTGATCGGGGCCGGGTTCGACAATGGAGCCTGCGCCCCCTATGTCTCCCTTCGCGAGCCGGATACGGACATACGATCCGGCAATTGATCAGGATTAGCACGTTCTCATGGCATCACGCGCCGACAACATGGCGAGCAATCTCAGTCTCGCGAACTTCTCCAAGGCTACGGAACTCAAAAGTCGCATCTGGTTCACGCTGGGTGCGCTTATCGTCTTTCGGTTTCTAAGCTTCGTTCCATTGCCCGGGGTCAATCCCCGGGCGTTGACCCAATTGGCCGAATTGACGCAGGGCGGCGTGACCGATCTGCTCAACGCCTTTACCGGCGGCAGCCTGGAACGCATGAGCCTGATCGCGCTTGGCGTCATGCCATACATCACCGCCTCGATCGTCGTGCAGATGGCGTCCTCGCTTCATCCGACCCTCGCGGCGATGAAGAAGGAAGGGCAGTCGGGCCGTCAGAAACTCAATCAATATACCCGTTACGGCACCGTTGGACTGTGCGCGGTGCAGGGTTGGTTCCTGGCTGCAGGCCTCGAAGCGTTCGGTGCCCAAAGCGGGATCGCGGCCGTAGTGGATCCGGGTTACATGTTCCGGATCGGAGCGGTCATCAGTCTTGTGGGCGGCACCATGTTCCTGCTGTGGCTGGGCGAACAAATCACGTCGCGCGGCATCGGCAACGGCGTATCGCTGATCATCATGGCCGGTATCGTCGCACAATTCCCGACATTCGCATCGAACCTTTTCGAAGGCGGGCGCTCGGGCAGCATCGGGCCGGCACTGATCGTTGGGTTCCTCGCGATGATCGTGGTCCTGATCCTGATCATCTGCTTCATGGAACGCGCGCAGCGACGTTTGCTTATTCAATATCCGAAGCGGGCCAGTGCACGTGGTATGATGCAGGCCGACCGTTCGCATCTGCCGTTGAAGATCAATACGGCCGGGGTCATACCGCCGATTTTTGCCAGCTCGCTGCTGCTGCTACCGCTGACCATTACGCAGTTTTCCGGCAATGCCCTCGACCCGACGTCGCAGACGGGCGGTTTCTTCCAGCAGGTTCTGCAATATCTGCAGCACGGACAGCCGCTCTACATGACGCTGTACGGGCTCGGCATTATCTTCTTCTGTTTCTTCTACACCGCGGTCGTTTTCAATCCGGAAGAAACGGCGGAAAATTTAAAGAAGAACGGCGGGTTCATTCCCGGTATCCGGCCCGGCAAACGCACGGCGGATTATCTCGATTACGTGCTCACGCGCATAACTGTGGTCGGCGCATTATACCTGACATTGGTATGCGTGGTTCCCGAATACGTCATCGCGCAAACCGGCATACCGCTGTTCCTCGGCGGGACCAGTCTGCTGATCGTGGTGAACGTCACGGTCGACACGATCAGTCAGGTTCAATCGCATTTGCTGGCGCATCAATATGGCGATCTTATCAAGAAAGCGAAGTTGAAGGGCCGAATGCGCTGAGCGGCGTGCACAGGCGACCTATTCGATACATGCAAGCGGGAATTGGGCTGTGAACATCATTCTTCTGGGGCCGCCGGGTGCGGGCAAGGGTACGCAATCGGCAAGTCTCGAAGCGAGCCACAACATGCGCCAGCTTTCCACCGGCGACATACTTCGCGGAGCGGTGAAGGCCGGGACCGAGGTCGGTATGATGGCGAAGGACATCATGCGCGACGGCAAGCTGTTTCCCGACGAATTGATGGCACAAATTCTGGGCGAACACATGGAGGCCATTCCCGCGCAGGTGGGGCTGATTTTCGATGGCTATCCACGTACCGAACGGCAGGCGGAATTGCTCGATGGACTGCTGGCGAAATACGATCGCACACTTGATCACGTGATTGAACTGGAGGTCGATGAAGAGGCGCTCGTCGATCGGGTCACGGGGCGGTTTACTTGTTCGGAATGCGGCGAGGGGTATCACGAGCGGCACAAGATGCCGCGCGTCGATGGTGTTTGCGATAAATGCGGATCGTCGGAGTTCAAGCGTCGGCCGGACGATACGGAAGAAACCGTCCGTATGCGGATGGAGGAATACCGCGCGAAAACCGCCCCGATCTTGCCGATTTACGAAGAACGCGGCATTGTCAGCCGGATCGATGGTATGGCGGATATCGATACGGTGACGGCGTCCCTCAACGCAATTCTCTCCCCCGACGGTGAAGAAGTCGGCTGACGGCGGCTTTCCTTCTGCGGCGGGGCATGGGATAGGAGAGGCGGGCTCTTTCACGACCGGACGATCAATGAACCTTCGCGCTTCCATCCTTTTCGGTCTATCCGCGCTTCTGTTTGCCACACCACCCGCGCAGGCCGAAATCATCAAACGCGACGACAATGCGTTCGTCACACGCGACAGTGCCGTGGTGAATGCCGACAAACGTGCCGTATGGCTCGCGTTGATTTCGCCGGCGCGCTGGTGGAACAAATCGCACACGTTTTCGGGCGACGCTGCCAATCTGTCGCTTACTCCCAGTGCCGGTGGATGCTTCTGCGAAACGATCCCGGCCAACGATACGGCGGGCAGCGTCGGCCTTGCCGGAAGTGTCGAACACATGCGGGTGATCCTGGCGATCCCCGATCAGGCGCTCCGTCTGCATGGCAATCTTGGACCCTTGCAGAGCGAGCCCGTCGATGGGGTTCTGACCGTGACCCTCGCCGATGTGGAGGGCAATGCGGATGCGACCCGCCTGATCTTCGAATATGCCGTGGGCGGCTATATGCGGTTCGAAACACCGGTCATCGCCAAGGCGGTCGATA
>JBASAR010000154.1:0-2236 GCA_049650705.1 Pontixanthobacter sp.
TGCCGACCATGGGCGGGCAGACGGCGCTCAACTGCGCGCTGGCGCTGGACGCCAACGGGGTGTTCGAGAAATACGGCGTGCAGATGATCGGGGCCAAGGCCGACGCCATCGACAAGGCGGAGAACCGCCAGCGGTTCCGCGAAGCGATGGACCGCATCGGCCTCGAAAGCGCGCGCAGCGGCATCGCCAACACGCTGGAGGAAGCGCACGCCGTGCTGACACGCACCGGCCTTCCCAGCATCATCCGCCCCAGCTTCACCCTTGGCGGCACGGGCGGCGGCATTGCCTATAACAAGGCGGAGTTCGAACGCATCGTGCGCGAAGGGCTGGACGCCTCCCCCACCACCGAAGTGCTGATCGAGGAATCGCTGCTCGGTTGGAAAGAATTCGAGATGGAGGTCGTGCGCGACCGGGCCGACAACTGCATCATCGTGTGCTCCATCGAAAACGTCGATCCGATGGGCGTGCATACCGGCGATAGCATTACCGTGGCCCCCGCGCTGACGCTGACGGACAAGGAATACCAGATCATGCGCAACGCCAGCATTGCGGTGCTGCGCGAGATCGGCGTGGAGACGGGCGGCTCCAACGTGCAATTCGCGGTTAATCCCGAAGACGGTCGCCTGATCGTTATCGAGATGAATCCGCGCGTCTCGCGCTCGTCCGCGCTCGCCTCCAAAGCCACCGGCTTCCCCATCGCGCGCGTCGCGGCGAAGCTGGCGGTGGGATACACGCTGGACGAGATTACCAACGAAATCACGGGCGCGACCCCCGCCGCATTCGAACCAACGATCGATTACGTCGTCACCAAGATCCCCCGCTTTGCCTTCGAAAAGTTCAAGGGCGCGACGGACGATCTGGCCACCGCCATGAAATCGGTCGGCGAGGTCATGGCCATCGGCCGAAATTTCGCGGAGTCCATGCAGAAGGCGCTGCGTGGATTGGAAACCGATCTCGACGGGTTCAACCGTGTGATCGAACTGGAAGGCGCGCCGCGCGAAACGATCGCCGGATCGCTGGCCAAACGCACGCCCGATCGCATCCTGAAAGTCGCGCAGGCCTTGCGCGAAGGGGTGGAGGTCGACGAAATCAACCGCATCACCGGCTACGACCGCTGGTTCCTGCGTCAGATCGAGGCGATCGTAGAGGCGGAGGCGACCATCATGGCGGACGGCTTGCCGAACGGACCCGCGGCATTACGCCGGCTCAAAAGCATGGGCTTTTCCGATAAGCGCCTCGCGACGTTGGCCGTGCGATCGGTCGGCGTAGCGGGCGGCATGGGCGAAACGCAAGCGCGGCGGTCTGGCCTGCTGCACGATGCCCTCCACGCGATGGCGGGCGCCACCAGCGAGGCGGAGGTTCGCGCGCTCCGCCGCAAGCTGGGCGTTGAACCGGTCTTCAAACGCATCGACAGCTGCGCCGCCGAATTCGAAGCCATAACGCCCTACATGTACTCGACCTACGAAGCACCGACATTTGGCGCACCCGAATGCGAGGCAACGCCGTCCGACCGCCGCAAGATCGTAATACTTGGCGGCGGGCCGAACCGCATCGGACAGGGGATCGAGTTCGACTATTGTTGCGTCCATGCCTGTTTCGCCCTGGCCGAAGCCGGGTTCGAAACGATCATGGTCAATTGCAACCCGGAAACCGTGTCCACCGATTACGACACATCCGACCGGCTTTATTTCGAACCGTTGACGGTGGAGGATGTGCTCGAAATCCTTCGCGTCGAACAACAGGCGGGCGAACTGGTCGGCGTGATCGTGCAGTTCGGCGGCATGACCCCGCTTAAACTGGCGCAGGCGCTGGAGGATGAGGGCATTCCCATTCTCGGCACCAGCCCCGATGCGATCGATCTGGCGGAGGATCGCGAACGCTTCGCCAAGTTGGTGAACCGCCTCGACCTGAAACAACCCGAAAACGGCATCGCGTATAGCCGCGACGAGGCGGCATCGGTTGCCGCACGTATCGGCTACCCGGTCTTGTTGCGCCCGTCCTACGTTCTGGGCGGCCGCGCGATGGAGATCGTCGACAGCGAGGCGCAATTGGATGACTACATCCGCACCGCCGTCGATGTATCGGGCGACAGCCCCGTATTGGTCGATCAATATCTGCGCGATGCCGTGGAATGCGATGTCGATGTAGTGTGCGACGGGGTCACCGTATCCGTGGCCGGCGTGATGCAGCATATCGAAGAGGCGGGCGTACATTCGGGGGACAGCGCCTGCACCAT
>JBASAR010000155.1:0-4227 GCA_049650705.1 Pontixanthobacter sp.
ATCAGCGCATCGAGCGAAGAAAACAATTCGCGCATTCGGGTCGAATTCAATCCCGGCATCGATCTCGACACCGCCGCCTCCGACGTGCGGGAGGCCGTGAGCCGTGTGACACGCGAACTGCCCGAGCGGGTCGAGCAGGTGACGGTGGTGAAGGCGGATCAGGACGCGCAGCCGATCATGACACTGGCCGTACAATCGACCCGCTACGACCAGACGGAGCTGACGCGTATCGTCGATAACGACATCATCCCCGAATTGCTGACCGCGGAAGGCGTCGCGAGTATCGAACAATTCGGCACGCGCGTGCGGCAGATGCGCGTTTCGGTTAATCCCGCTCGGCTCAACCGTTTCGGCCTGACCATGACCGATGTGTCCGATGCGCTGGAGGGGGCGCCTTACGATGTGCCCGTCGGCTCCTTCCGATCGGATGCGCAGGAGCTGGTGGTGCGCGCCGAAGCCAGCGCGGTGAATTCCGATCAGATCGAGAACGTGATCATTTCCGGCAATACGCGGATCGGTGATGTCGCGGAGGCGAATTTCGCACCCGCGGACGCCACCAATTTCGTGCGACTGGACGGCCAGCCAATCGTCGGACTCGGCGTGGTGCGCCAGGCCAGTTCGAACACCATCGAGATCTCGCGTTCGATCCGCGAGGGTGTCGATCGCATCAATGACCGGTTTCAGGACCTGGAAATCGAAGTGGTTTCCGACGATGCGGAATTCATCCAGATATCGGTGCGCGAAGTCCTTATCACACTGGCTTTCACGATCCTCGTTGTCATCGGCACGATGCTGGTCTTCTTTCGCGCATGGCGACCAACCATCGTACCCAGCGCGACGATCCCTGTGGCGCTCGTCGGCGTGGTGGCGGGCATCTGGGTCATGGGTTTCTCCATCAATCTGCTGACCCTGCTCGCGCTGGTGCTGGCGACGGGGCTGATCGTCGATGATTCCATAGTGGTTCTGGAGAATGCGCAGCGCCTTCAGAACAAGGGACTTGGGAAGCGGGCGGCGGCAGTCATCGGTACGCGGCAGGTTTTCTTCGCCGTGGTGGCGACAACCGCCGTGCTGGTATCCGTATTCGTTCCGATCAGCTTCCTGCCTTCCGAAGCTGGGCGGCTGTTTCGCGAATTCGGCTTTGTGCTCGCCGTCGCGGTCATCATTTCTTCCTTCGTCGCGCTATCACTCGTTCCCGCGCTGGCCGCGCGTTTCGACCTCACCAGCAAGGACGAGACGCCCGGCCGGCTGGCGCGCTGGGGTGCCTATGCGAATGACCGGTACGACGGCATTCTGAAACGCTGCCTCGACCACGCAAAGATGGTCGGCATCGGTTCGGTGGTGCTGGCGGGTCTGGCGGGGCTGCTTTATACCCAGCTCGAAAACGAATTGGTGCCGGACGAGGATCGCGGCGTCATCACGGTGGATGCGACGGGACCGGACGGCGTGGGCATCGCATTCATGGATGGCGAGCTGGACGAAGTCGAACAGGTCCTGCAACCCTATCTCGACAGTGGCGTAATCGAAAGCACCTTCTCCATCGTCGGGCGATACGATCCCAACCGGGTCCGCGTGACCGCCCAGCTTGCCGATTGGAGCGACCGCGACCGCAGCCAGACCGAGATCGTCGAGGCGTTGGACGAACCGTTGCAGGAAATTCCCGGCTCCCGCACCAGCGCCCGCGGTCGTGGAACCTTGAGTTTCGGCGGGGGCGGCGAAGGTATCGAGGTCGCGCTGACCGGCGCAGAATATGACGACATCTATCAATCGGCACAGGCGCTAGCGGAGGCGATCGACACGCAGTCCAGCATCCTCTCGAATGCCGAAATCTCCTATCAACCGACACAACCGCAGCTTTCGATCCGGATCGACCGGCAACGGGCATCGGACCTTGGGGTCGATCTGGATGATCTTGCCCAGACGCTACGGGCGATGGTCGGCGGCGACGATCTGGTCGATCTGAATGTCGGCGATCAGGCGGTGCCCATCTTCCTGACCGCACAGGCGGTCACGGTCACCAATCCTTCCGACCTGCGGAACCTGTATGTGCGGGGGACAGACGATGCGCTGGTTCCTCTGTCCAGCGTGACGCAGATCGACGAACAGGGGATCGCCGCCGAACTCGATCGCACCGAACAGCGCCGTGCCATCGAAGTGAACGCCAATATCGAAGCCGGCACGCCCCTGCGTGATGCGGTCGATGAGATCGAGGCGCTGGCCGAAGAATCCGTCGCGCCCAATATCGACATGCTGCTCCAAGGCGAAGCGGAAAGCCTGGAGGAGGCGTCGAGCGACCTATTGCTTACTTACGCCTTCGCGCTGGCGATCGTATTCCTGGTTCTCGTGGCGCAATTCGAAAGCCTGACGAGTGCGATTGTCGTGCTGCTGACCGTTCCCTTCGCCCTTGCCGCAGCTGTCTTCGCCCTTTTCCTGTCGGGAACCTCGCTCAACATTTATTCGCAGATCGGACTCGTAATGCTGATTGGATTGATGGCCAAGAATGGCATTCTGATCGTCGAATTTGCCGACCAGCTGCGCCAGCAGGGCCGCGAAGTGCGTGAGGCGGTAGAGGAAGCGGCTGCCATTCGCCTGCGTCCGATCGCGATGACCCTGATCTCGACGGTGCTGGGCGCAGTGCCCCTGATCCTGGCGAGCGGTGCCGGGTCGGAGGCGCGGCAATCGATCGGGTGGGTCATATTCGGCGGCCTCGGCCTTGCCGGCGTTTTCACCCTGTTTCTGACCCCGGTTATCTATCTCGGCATCGCTCGGTTCGGTCAGCTTCGGACCGTCGATCTCGAACGGCTGGAAGAGGAAATCGAAGAGGTCGACGACGATTTGATGGCGCAGCCGGCGTGAGGAAGCTCTATTTTCCATTCGCCGCAATCGTTGGATTGAGCGGATGTGCCGGAGAAAACGTCGAACCCGTTCCAACGACCATCGCCGCGCCGCCAGCTTATGCGACCAACCTGCCGCCTTCGGGTTTGGACGAGGAATGGTGGCGCGGTTTCCGCGATCCGGTGCTCGACGCACTGATCGAGCGTGGGCTGGATGACAATCTCGACATCGATGCCGCGTCAGCGCGGCTGCGCGCCGCCGCCGCGCTGTTGGCTGCGGAGCGCGCCGACCGTCTGCCATCGGTCGACGCAAGCGGCGAAGCGGGCGTCACTCTTGCGAACGATAGCGGCGTGACCGGGGCGGCGGGCCTGTTCGGTCTGTTCGATCCCGATATCAGCGGGCGCCTCGCCGCGGAAATCCGTGCCGCGGCGGCCGACTACGCAGAGGCCGATTATTTTCGGGCCGATCAGCGCCGTCTGGTCGCGGCAGCGATCGCCAGCCAGTATATCGAATATCGTCGCAGCGGGGAACAGCTTTCCCTGTTGGACCAGTCCACCGATCTGCAGGAACAGACCCTGCGCATCGTTACTCTGCGTTTCGAAGCCGGTCTGTCCGCCAATCTCGATGTCCGGCGCGCTGCTGCGGACCTTGCGCAAACGCGTGCAAGGCGCGGCCTCATCGCGATCGACCGGGCAAATGCGGCGAATGCTTTGGCAGTCCTGCTGACCGAGCCCCCCGGAACCTTTGCCCCGCCCCCCAACGAAAGCGGGGGCATACCCGACTATGCGCGCGGACCCGATCCGGGCGTTCCCGCCGATCTGTTGCGTCGCCGGACCGATATTCTCGCCGCCGAAGCCAGACTGGCGCGCGCGGCCGCAGATATCGGTATCGAACAGGCCGATCTACGCCCGTCTCTCACTATTCCCGGAACGCTGGCCATCGGAGACGGATCGCTGGGCGGATTGTTTTCGGATTTCCTCATCGGACTCGCCGCTGCCATCGATATCCCCATTTTTGATGGCGGCCGGCGAAGAGCCGAAGTGGTTGCCGCGAGGGCGATAGCGGACGCACGGCTTGCAGAATACCGCGTGACCTTTCTCGATGCTCTTGCCGAGGTAGAGAATGCGCTCGTTGCCATCGAAGCCTATCAACAACGCAATGCTGCGCTGACCGAGGCCATCGAGCAAAGCGAGACTGCGCTTGGCCAATCCAACGCACTTTACCGCGAAGGCCTTACATCTTTGTTCGATCTTCTCGATGCACAACGCCAACTCATCGCCAGCCGCCAATCCCTGATCGACAGCGAAGCTGCCTTGGCAAATTCTTCCGTTGCATTCCACGCGGCGGTCGGCTCGCAAGGGTTCCAGGCTCCAACACCGTGACACGTTGAAAAAC
>JBASAR010000156.1:0-7954 GCA_049650705.1 Pontixanthobacter sp.
GGTCTGCGTTACCGCATGTTCACTGCCGAAAGCCTCGGCGTGATCGACAATGACGGTATCGGCCTCGACGGCCGTCTGCGCAGCCACTCGCTGCTCGGCACGCTGACCTTCAACTTCGGTGGTGAAGAAGAGCCCGTCTACGTGGCACCTCCGGTTGCGGCACCCGTGCCGGCACCTGTGGCACCACGTCCGGTACCGGTACCTGTCGCTCCCGTCTGTAACCAGGGACCGTATGTCGTGTTCTTCGAATGGGATCAGTCGAACATCACGCCTGAAGCTGCGACCATTCTGGACAACGCCGTATCGGCCTACGCCAATTGCGGGATGGCATCCGTCATGCTCGCGGGTCACACCGATACGTCGGGCCCACGTGATTACAACGTCGGACTGTCCGAACGTCGTAACGATTCGGTTCAAAGCTACCTTACCGGTCGCGGCGTTCCTTCGGCTCGCATCTCGACCGAAGCGTTCGGTGAATCCCAGCTTCGCGTACCGACCGCCGATGGCGTTCGCGAACTGCAGAACCGCCGTGTTCAGGTTATGTACGGACCCGGTTCCGGCATGTAATCTCGCATTACGCGATACATTCATGAAAGGGGCCGGAGCGATCCGGCCCCTTTTTTGTTGCGTCTGCTGTACTGAATGCGCGATTGCCGGTTGTCCGTATGAAACGGCCCTGTATCCTCCATGTTTTCAAACAGGAGATACGATATGCGATCCATCCGTTACGCCGCCGCCCTTCCCCTGATGGCCCTCGCCGCCGCATGTTCGCAGCCGGACGACGCCGCCAACGATGATGCTGTCGTGGCCGAAGCCGAACCGGTCGAAACGACCATGGGCATCGCCACCCTTCAGCTGGCCGACGGCACTTCGGCCGGCACCGCCAGGGTCGTCGATACCGGGGATGGCGTCGTCATCAACGCCGAGCTTTCCAACATTACGCCCGGCGCACATGGCTTCCACCTCCACACGGTCGGCACATGCGACGCCCCCGATTTCAAAACGGCGGAAGGGCACCTCAATCCGCTCGACAAAAATCACGGTTTCGAATCCGAAGGGGGGGCCCATGTCGGCGACCTCTATAATATCGACATCGCGGCGGACGGCACCGGAAAACAGGTGAACCCGATCGAAGGCGACGCGGCGCAGGTCGCCGATTGGCTGTTCGATGAAGACGGGACCGCCGTCATGGTCCATTCGGGACCCGACGATTACCAGACCGACCCGGCGGGCGATGCCGGATCGCGCGTGGCCTGCGGCGTCCTTACGCGGTCGTAAGCCCGGGTTCCCCCGCCGCGGTCGCTCGTGCCAGCAAGGTTCGGTTCGCGGCGGGGACCATTTTCAGTGCACCCAGCAGGCATAAAAAGCCGATTGGCGCGATCCACAGCGTGGCCAGCATGCCCTGCGACAGATCGCCGTCGTTCTGCGCCGATACATAGCCCGCCAAGAACGGACCCAGCGCCAGCCCGATCAGCGTGGTCGCAAGGAAGAACGTCGCGGTGGCGGCCCCTCGCATCCGGGGCAGCACCAGCGCCTGACTGGTCGCCGCCGCTGCACCCAGGGCCGACGAGGCGAGCATACCGGAAAAGAATGCCAGTATCAGAAACGTCGTCAGATCATCGGTCGTGAACTGCCAGTACAACAACGGGATGGGCGTCAACAGCCCGAACAAGACCACGAAGATCCGGCCCGCTTCGAAACGTGTAACCAGGAAATCGGCCATGCGCCCGCCCCCGATCACACCGAGGAAACCCGCCACCGCACTTGGCGCACCGATCCACAGGCCAAGCGCCGACTTGCTGATTTCGAACACACGTTCCGCATACGGTGCCGTCCAGTAGGATGCGGCATAGGCCATGAAAGCAACCGTGCCGTAACCCAGGATCGTGCAGATGAAGGCGGGCGAACCCCAGGTCAGGGCGAAGGTCGGTGCATCACGCCGCCGCAGCGCCGTGGCCCAGCAGAACACGGCGTAATAGCCAACGGCCAGAAACAGCCACTGATCGGTCATCTGGATCGCATCGGTCATCGATCCCATGATCTTGCCCTGCCCCGATCCCAGATACACGGTCAGCGCCACTCCCAAGGCGAACAGGCCGGACAGAACCGCCAAATTGAGGATCAACGCCGCAATCCCGCGCCGCGCCGCACCGATGATCGTGAAGGGCGGTATCACCGTCATCAATTCCTGCACGAAACCGCGAAATGGGTGGGGATCTTCTTGCGTAGGAATGCCATCGATGGCTCCGCGCACCGGTTCGCGCAGCGTGATGACCCAACAAGCGAGCAACAACCCGGGCAGGCCGACGGCGATAAACGCGACCTGCCATCCAGCCAAGTCGAACGGGCCGCCATCGGGATAGGCACCGTTCCAGCTATCGACGATCAGCCCCCCGATCAGCAGCGAGATGCCGCCGCCGATATAAATGCCCGACGAATAGATCGCGAGGGCCGTCGCACGAATGCGGGCCGGAAACCAATCGGAAATCAGCGAATAGGCGGACGGACTGGCCGATGCTTCCCCTACGCCCACCCCGACCCGGGCCAGGGTCAAGGTGGCGGCATCGCGGGCCAAACCCGATATGACGGTCATGGCCGACCACAATGTCAGCCCCAACGTCATCAGCCGGACGCGTTTCCAGCTATCGGCCAGCCTTCCGAGCGGAATGCCGAACAGCGCGTAGAAGATCGCAAATGCCGTGCCGTACAGAAAGCCGAGATAGGCATCGTCGACCCCCAGATCGGCCTTGATATCATTGGCGAGGATCGACAGGATTTGCCGGTCGACGAAATTGAGGACGTACACCACGACCAGAACGGTCAGGGCATACCAGCTGTAGCCCGGTACCGGCGCGTTGGGATCGATCGCTGGCGTTTCCGCAACCCGGTTACCCGGCGTCGAACCGTCGTCAACATCCTGCATAGTCGATCCCATCCCTCAGCCCGGCTTCTTCGAAACCTTTTTGCCGCAATCGGCAACTATCGCATTTTCCGCAAGCTTTTCCGTCATCGCTCGGATCGTAGCATGACCAGCTCATGCCCGTATCGAGGGCCAGCCGATCCGCTTCGCGCGCAATGTCCGCCTTGGTCATATCCTGCAGCGGCGTGTGGATGGTGAACGGCGCGCCCTCCACGCCGGCTTTCGTGCCCAGCCGCGCGGTTTCGGCGAAGCTGGCGATGAATTCCGGGCGGCAATCGGGGTAGCCCGAATAATCGAGCGCATTCACGCCTATGAAGATGTCTCGCGCGCCGACCACTTCGGCCATGGCCAATGTCAGCGACAGGAAAACAAGATTTCGCGCCGGCACATAAGTGATCGGAATGGTTTCGCCCGCGTTCTCCTCCAAACCCACGCCACCCTTGGGCACGTCGATGCGATCGGTCAGCGCGGAACCCCCGAACGCACGCAGATCGAGGGGGAGGATCTGATGCCGTTCGGCCTGCAGACGCGCCGCGATGCGGGTTGCCGCCTCGATCTCGATCCTGTGCCGCTGCCCATAGTCGATCGTGAGTGCGAACAGCCGAAAACCGCTTTCGCGCGCGATTGCGGCCGACACCATCGAATCCAGACCCCCGGACAGCAATACGACGGCGGCGCGTTCTTCATCGTGTCGGGCGCGGGGCGTAATGTCGTTCATGCCTTCCGCGCTAGGCGGAATTCACTTCCCCCGCAACGGCTTCAGCAGCCGCTTATTCGGCGGGCTTCCGCCGCAAATTCATAATGATTTTTGTTGGAGATACCCTGGCCTTCGATTTGAACAAGCGAAGGACTTTCCCGGCGTATGCTCGTCCGACCGTAGCCCTTCATGCGGCAGGTGAATTGAACGGTCACCTGGTTCGGGCTGTTTTCAATGGCGATGCGTTTGCAGCTCTGCCCACGATGCCGAAGCTGAATAAATTGGCGCCCGCTTTTCACGCAAATGCGTTGCGTCGGTGCGCCGCTGCGATCGCGAAGTTCCCATTGACCCGGTGTCAACCGATCGAGCAAGGCGAGCCCCGGCGCCTGTGCCGCGACGGGCCAAAGACCCAGCGTCGCCAATGCCGCGACGCAAGCCGCCTGTAACGCCAGCTTCATTCTCGTATGTATCATGCCCATTGCCATAGCGTTTTCAGTCTATCATACATTCGTTAAACCTCGATGGCGAATTTTTGCGAACAGAACGCGCAATCGACTTCGATCAGACCGTCGGCATTACGCATATCCGCCCGCTCGTCTTCGGGGAACCGAACGAGAACCGATCGGTAATGCGCGACGGAGCAGCGGCACCCCTGCGACAAGGTCGCCCCCGGCTGCACCCGCACTTCCGTCTCTTCATGGAACAGGCGCCACACGATCCCCTCCAGCGAAAGCGTATCGTCGAGCAATTCGTCGTGCCGGACACTGCCGGCCATAACCGCGACATGCTCCCATTCGGGATGGTCCAGCCGCACATGCAAACGCTCGCGTCCTTCCTCGCCATCGGCAAGGTGCTGGATCAACAGGCCACCGGCGCGGCATCCGTCCCGATTCGCCTCCACCGCCACGCGGATCAGCGTGGGGACCTGTTCGGATTGCATGAAATAGGATTGGCACGCTTCGGAAAGGCTCGCCCCTTCTAGCGGAACGATGCCCTGATAACGCCCGTCCTTGCCCGCTCGGTCGAAGGTGATCGCGAGATATCCATCGCCAAACAGCGCCGCGAGGCCGGGGTTCGCTCCCAGTTCGGCGAACCGCGCGGCATCGAAATCGACATAGCCGCGCAGTTCCCCTTGCCGGAAATCGCAGACCATCAAATTGACGACGCCGCCTTTCGTCTGCGCCTGCATCGTCATCTGCCCGTCGTCCTGCTTGAGCAGGCCGCCGATCAAAGCGGTCAGAACCAGCGCCTCGGCAAGAAGATGCGTGATTGCGGGCGGGTAATCATGGGCCGACAGGATTAGATCGAGCGCGCTATCGAGGCGTACCGCACGACCCCTCGCATTGCGGGCAGGGATCGTGAAACCCAGAAGTTGGTCGGCAAACGTTTCGGCACATATCTGTGATGGTGTAGCGGTCATGCCCCCGCATATGGGAGCGGACGGCACGGAAACCAGCCTGTCTCGGTGGCTACAACCTACCCATGGTCCATAGCAGGATCGATTTTTGCGCATGTATCCGGTTTTCCGCTTCATCGAACACTTTCGATTGCGCGCCTTCGAATATATCCACGGTTACCTCGTCCCCCACATGGGCGGGTAGGCAGTGGAGAAAAATGGCGTCGGGTTCGGCAGCGGCCATGATGTGCGCGTTTACACAATACGGGGCCATCGCAGCGCGTTTGGCATCGCCATCGGCCTGACCCATCGAAATCCACGTATCGGTTACGATAACATCCGCCCCAGTCGCCGCCGCCAGCGGGTCCTGCGTCAACGTTATTTCGGCACCGGCCGCCCGCGCGTCGGAAATAAACCGGGCGTCCGGTTCGAAGCCCTTGGGCGTGGCGATCCGCACGTCGAACCGCATCAGGCCCGCCGCTTCGAGCAGCGAATGAAGCACATTGTTGCCATCGCCGAACCAGGCGACCTGCAGGCCCGGCAATGTTTTCCGGTTTTCCAGTATCGTCAGCAGATCGGCGACGATCTGGCATGGATGCGATCGATCGGTCAGCCCGTTGATAACCGGAATTGTCGCATGACGTGCCATTTCGTCGATCTTGCCGTGATCGTCGGTGCGGATCATGATCGCATCGGCCATCCGGCTAAGCACGCGTGCGGTATCGGCGATGGTTTCGCCACGCCCCAACTGGCTGGTCCCTGCCTCCAAAACCACCGTGCTGCCGCCCAGTTGGCGCATGGCGATATCGAAACTGACGCGTGTTCGGGTCGAGCTTTTTTCGAAAATCATCGCCAGGACGAAGCCGTCCAACGGGCGATCGGGATCGGCTTTCCCTTTGGGCCAATCGCGACGCTGCGCCTTGCGATCATGCGCATCGGCCAACATGGCCGCCAGCGCATCGGTGCCCGCATCAGCCAGATCGATAAAGTCGCGCTTCGCGTCGGTCATCTGCAAACGATCAGGCGGCGGCGGGTATCTGGTACGACGCCGCACCGGCGGACAGCTTGTCGAAGAATTCCTCGATCTCCGCATCACCCACGACCAGCGGCGGCAGAATGCGCAGGGTATTGTCGCCCGCCGCGACCGTCATCAACTTGTGATTGTCGCGCAGGTGAACGAAGAAAGGCCGGCTCTCGACTTTCATCTTGAGTCCCAGCATCAGCCCCTTGCCGCGGACCAGTTCGAACAGGTCGCGATGGTTGCCGATGAACTGTTCCAGCCTCGAGCGCATACGTTCGCCCTTCTGGGTCACTTCGGCAAGGAATTCATCGTTTGCCACCGCATCCATCACCGCGGTTCCTGCCGCCATGGCCAGCGGATTTCCGCCATAGGTCGAACCATGGGTGCCGAACGTCATACCGCGCGCGGCTTTTTCGGTGGCGAGGCAGGCACCCAGCGGGAATCCGCCGCCGATGCCCTTGGCCGATGCGAGAATATCGGGGCGCACCCCGTAATGTTCATGTGCGTAGAATTTGCCGGTGCGGGCGACACCGCATTGCACCTCGTCCAGCACCAGCATCAGATCGTGTTCGTCCGCCAACGCGCGCAGCCCAGTCATGAATTCCTGCGATGCGGGGCGAATGCCGCCTTCGCCCTGTATCGGTTCGACCAGGAAACCCGCGGTGTTGGGACCGATCAACGATTTCGCCTGTTCCAGATCATCGAACTCGCAATATTTGAAACCGCCGAGCAATGGCTGGAAACCGTCGTGCATCTTGGTCTGGTTGGAAGCGCTGATCGTGGCCATGGTGCGTCCATGGAACGCCATGGTGAAAGTGATGAGTTCGGTGCGCTGCGCATCGCCGCCCGCCTGGTGATAGGCGCGCGCGGTCTTGATCGCGGTCTCCACCGCCTCCGCGCCGGAATTGGTGAAGAACACCGTGTCCGCAAAGGTGAAATCCACCAGCCGGCGCGCCAGCGCTTCCCCCTGCGGGCTGCCATACATGTTGGACACATGCATCAGCGTATCGGCCTGTTTCTGGATCGCGGCGATCAGACCTTTATGCGAATGGCCCAACAGATTGACCGCGATGCCGCTTGCGAAATCGAGATACCGCGTGCCGTCCTCGTCGATCAGATGGCAATGATCGCCGCGCACCGGACGCACGTCGCAACGGGGATAGACGGGCATGAGCGGGGTGATGGACATGGACGATTTCTTCCTTGTTCGTGAATGGGCGCGCTGGGCGTGAGGGGCTGAAAAGCAAATGGCGACCCCGGGGGGCCGCCACTGCAAAATTTTCGATCACCTGCCCTGCGGGCACATGAATGCGATCATTCGGCCGGGACCAGATTGACCGCCGAATGTTTACCACGCCGATCGACTTCGAGATCGAACTGGTACCGTTCGCCTTCGTTGATCGATTGAAGCCCAGACCGTTCGACCGCGCTGATATGCACGAATGCATCGGGCTGATTGTCGTCTCGCACGAGAAAACCGAAACCCTTCATCGCGTTGAAGAATTTGACGGTGCCGGTGGCTTTTTCACCGGTCAGTTCACGTTGCGGGGGTCCGCCACGGTCACCGCCGGCATTGCCGCCGCCTCCACCGCCGCCTTTGACTTCGATGACATCGCCGACGACCTGCAGATCCTGCGCCGAAGTCTTCCCGCCGCGATCGACGAGATTGTATTCCAGCCCCTGACCTTCGGCGAGCCCTTCGAGGCCGGCGCGTTCGACGGCGGAAATGTGTACGAACACATCTTCACCGCCACCTTCCTGTTGAATGAAGCCGAAGCCCTTTTCGCCGTTGAAGAATTTTACGACGCCTTTGCCAGTGCCAACGACCTGCGCGGGCATGCGGTTGAAGCCGCCACCGCCGCCGCCGCCCTGACCGCCGCCGCCACGAAAGCCGCCGCCTCCGCCTTGACTGCCGCCGCC
>JBASAR010000157.1:0-8576 GCA_049650705.1 Pontixanthobacter sp.
CTGGCGCAGACCGGGTCCGTGACCGACGCGGCGCGGCTGGTGGGGATGGCGCGGGAAACCGCCTATCGTTTGCGGACGCGCGAGTGGTCGGAGAGTTTCTGTAGCGCTTGGGATGCGGCCATGGCGCACGCTGCCGGAAGGTCACGGCGGACAGTCACACCCGATGGTCACGATGGAAAGTCACACGCCCCGCAAAAACCCGAACGGATGGTCACGAATGCGGAGCTGATGTGGCGCGTCGAAACCGGGCTGTGGCGGCTGCATTTCTATCGCGGTGTGTTCAAGCACGCATGGCGAAAAGGGGACGATTCCGCGCTTCTGCGCCTATGCACCCGCCTAGACCGGGCCAAGACGCAGGACGAAATCATCCGCCGCGAACGGGGCCGGCGAATGCGCGTATGACCCTGCACCAGTGTCAACCGGGCGAAGGGTTTCGTGCCTTCGTGTGAACAAATCGACGGTGGATAGCCGATCCGGTAAGGTTGGCCGAGGAGAGTATCGCATGATCAGGAAATGGTACGACAACGCCGTGCTCCCCCGCATCTTGGGGTGCGCCTGCGGGAACGCCGCCATCCGCGAGCTGCGCGCGCAAATCGTGCCATTGGCGAAAGGCAACGTATTCGAACTCGGCATCGGGGGCGGTTTGAACCAACCCTTCTACGACCGGTCGCGCGTGACCGGACTGGCCGGTGTCGATCCCGCCGCGGCGATGCTCGACCGGGCGGATGCCGCCATTCGCGATCGTGGCTGGCACGTCGATCTGCGGCAGGGCGTAGGCGAAGATATTCCGTTTGCCAGTGCCGGTTTCGACACGGTGGTGTGCACCTATACCCTGTGTTCGGTGGATGCGCCCGCGACGGTCCTGTCGGAATTGCGCCGCGTCCTGAAGCCGGGTGGGTGTCTGCTCTACCTTGAACATGGCCGTGCGCCCGATAACGCGGCGGCACGATGGCAGCGGCGGATCGAACCTGTCTGGAAACGCGCGATGGGCGGCTGCCACCTCACCCGTCCGGTCGCCGAAACGATCCGCGGTGCGGGGTTCACGACCGACCCGATCGGTGCCCGCTACATACCGCGCGTGCCACGCTGGGTCGGCTGGATGGAATGGGGCGTCGCCGTCAAATAGCCCCTGCGCCCAGGGGTATCATCCTATCCGATGTTCGCCTCTGATCCAGCGCGAGCCCAAGTCGACGTGCGCAGGACCGTAGCGACGTATGAACCCCCCGGTCCTTGTTTACCGCTGTCCTACCCGATGTTCGCCCTTGATCCAGCGCACGGTCCCGGAACTGGCTCGCATGACGACGCTTTCGGTGGTCATGGTGCCGTTGCGGCGGGTCTTCACCCCATCGAGCAGCGATCCGCTGGTCACGCCGGTGGCGGCGAAGATGCAGTCGCCCTTGGCCAGCTCCTCCAGCTTGTAGATGCGGTCGAAATCCTTGTCCGCGATGCCCCATTTGCGGGCGCGGTCCTTTTCCTCTTCGTTGCGGAACACCAGCCGCCCGTTGAACTGCCCGCCGACGCACCGCAGCGCCGCCGCCGCCAACACGCCCTCTGGTGCGCCGCCCTGGCCCATATACATGTCGATGCTGGTGTCCTCGTCCGTCACCGCGATCACGCCCGCCACATCGCCATCGGGGATGAGATGGATGCCGCAGCCGATGCCGCGCAATTCGGCGATGATATCGGCATGGCGGTCGCGTTCGAGCACGCAGACGGTGATTTCGGCGGGCTTCACACCCTTCGCCTTCGCCACGGCCTCGACATTCTGCGTCACGCTTTTGCCAAGGTCGATGACGCCATCGGGATAGCCCGGCCCGACCGCCAGCTTGTCCATATAGGTGTCGGGCGCGTTCAGCAGGCAGCCTTCCTCCGCCGCGGCCAATACGGCCAACGCGTTGGGGCCGGCATTGGCGGTGATCGTGGTGCCTTCCAGCGGGTCGAGCGCGATGTCGATCTTGGGGCCTTTACCGGGCGCGCCACCGACTTTTTCGCCGATATACAGCATCGGTGCCTCGTCCCGCTCGCCTTCGCCGATGACGACGGTGCCATCCATATACAGTTCATCGAACGCGACGCGCATCGCTTCGACCGCGGCAGCATCGGCGGCCTTTTCATCGCCCCTGCCGATCAGCTTGGACGCGGCGACTGCGGCAGCTTCGGTCACGCGGACCATTTCGAGAACCAGGACGCGGTCGAGAACCTTGCTGGGTGCGGTTGCCGAAGCGGGGGTGGAAGCGGTGTTCATGGTGAATTCAGTCCCTCTGGGTTGGGAAGTCCTATGTTGGGTCGGGTCGCGGTTAGAGGGGGATGGCGCGGATGTCGAGATACAGCCGATTGCGAACGCGCCCCTTATGGTCCGGGGCGGTCGCACTTCTGGCGGTAGCGACCATCGGCGATGCCGCTGCACAGGATGTGCCGTCACGCACCGCCGAAACCGTGTTCGAAAGCGCCGCGTCCGCCTACACCCCGCCGCCGGAAGAACCCGAATGCGATGCGCCCGAAGATAAAAACGTGATCGTCATCTGCGCCAGGCGGCAGGAACAGTCGCAGTTCCGGTCCATGTCGGCCGCCGATCTCGATCCGACATCGAAACAGGCGCTCGACGACGGTCTGCCGCGCGGGCCGGATATCGCGGGGCCGGGCATCTTTCACGGACCCGGTACGGGATCGTTCGGTGGACCGCCCCCACCGGCGCTCATCATCGACGTGACCGCTCTGCCCGTCGCGCCGCCCGGTTCCGATGCGGACCGTATCGCGCGCGGTCTTGCGCCGAGGGGGGATTGATGAAACCCGCGATCTGCGCCGCCATCCTTACGGTTGCGGCATCGACCCTGGCTGCACCGCTATCGGCGCAGGAGGTCGATGGTGCCGCGGATGATACGCTGACGATCGACATTCTCGTGCCGGTGCCGACGACAGCCGATCGCGCCGACGACCCGTCGTGCGATGCGGATGCTCCGGTGAAGGAAACGGGCGATACGATCGTCATATGCGGCAGGCCGATCGATGACGAGGCTTTCCTCTACAGCGGCGATGCCGAAGCGGCGGAGGATCGCCATGCGCGCGAAACCGCCTTCGCAGGGACGATCCCACCGCCCGATGTCGCCGGGCCGGGTATTTTTCGCGGGCCGGCAACTGTCGGCGGCATGTGCGGTTTTGGGCTTAATCCCTGTCCCGCGCCGCCCGCGCTGATGATCGATGTGCGTGCGTTGCCCGCCCCGCCCGAAGGCTCCGATGCACAGCGGGTCGCACGCGGCCTTGCACCGCAGGACGATCCCGATGCCGAACGCGAAGGATTGTCCGATTTCGAACGGGAGGAACTCGGCCTGCCGCCGCGCACCGCCAGCGTGCCGGACAGCGTGCCCGCCACCACGCCCGTCATGGCACCGCACGCCGACGAGCGGCCTTAATTGCGCAGAATCTTCATCGCCAGCGGCGGGGCGGTCAGCGCGTCCGATTGAGCGAGCAACGCCATGGCCTTGGCAACGCCGCTGCGCGGCCCCTCATGCGTGACCATCGCCACCAGCACTTCGCCGCCATCGATCGCGCGGCCTTTCTGGATCAGGCTTTCGATGGACACTTCCGCGTCGCGCATGGCGGCGGTGATTTCGGCCAGCACACCGGGCTGATCCCGCACGGCGAACCGTAGGTAGGTCTGTCCGATACGATCGCCGGGGTCGGCGGCATCCACTACCCGCAATTGCGCGACGGGCATCGAGAACGGCGCGCCGGTGCCGCCGATATTCTTGCCATCGACATTCTCGCCGCCGCTGTTTTCGCCGCGTGCGATATCGAGGAGGTCGGCGACCACCGCGCTGGCGGTCGGCCCCTCGCCCGCGCCCGCGCCCTGGAACAGCAACCGGCCTGAAAAATCACCCTCCGCAACCACGGCGTTGGTCGCCCCGGTGACATGCGCCAGCGGATGGCCTTTGGGTACCAGACAGGGTTTCACTTCTTGCAGCAAAGCACCTTCGCCCATGTCCGCATTGCCGTCGGCGCTACCCATATCGGCCACGCCCATATCGGCCCCACCCATATCCGCCATGGCAATCAGCCGAATGACATAACCCAGCGCATCCGCCTGTGCGATATCAGCGGCGCGGATATGGCCGATCCCCTCGCAGGTCACGCCGGCGAAATCCATCCGCGTGCCGAAACCGATACAGGCAAGGATCGCCAGCTTGTGCGCCGCATCCACCCCTTCGACGTCGAAAGTCGGGTCGGCTTCGGCATAGCCCAGCGCCTGCGCATCCCGCAGCGTCGCGGTGAAATCCGCGCCGGTCGATTCCATCGCCGACAGGATGTAATTCGCGGTGCCGTTGAGAATGCCGTAAATGCGCCGGATATTGTTGGCCGCCGCCCCTTCGCGCAGGCCCTTGACCGCCGGAATGCCGCCCGCCACCGCCGCTTCGAATTTCAGGGCGACGCCCTTCGCTTCGGCGGTTTGCGCCAATCCCATACCGTGATGCGCGACCATCGCCTTGTTCGCGGTGACGAAATGCTTCGCCCGGCTCAGCGATGCGCGGGCCAGGTCCAGCGCGCGCCCGCCGGCACCGCCGACCAGTTCGACCACTACATCGACATCGTTTTGTTCGGCCATGGCCTCCATCGTATCGACCCAGCGATACCGGGTCAGATCGACGCCGCGATCGCGACCGCGGTCACGCGCGTTGACGGCAACGATTTGGATTGGGCGTCCGGCACGGGCAGCGATAAGCGCCGCATTGCCCTCCAGCAATTTTACCACTCCGACCCCGACCGTGCCGAGCCCTGCGATGCCGACGCGCAAAGGGCGGGTGTTTAAAGGAGAGGTCATGTGCCTGTCTCCGAACCGCCCAACGCCCGGCGGACGCGATCCGGCAAGGGCTTTGCCGATCCGCTGGCGAGATCGACATGGACGTTCACCAGTTCGATCTCCGCACGCAGATCGTCGCTCTGTTGGTCGCTGTGTTGGTCGCTCTGTTGGTCGCTGTGTCCGTCGCTGTGTCCGTCGCGACGCCCATCGTCCATGTCGTCGGCGGCAACGCCGTGCAATTCGATCCGCGTGGTCATGCTGCTATGCCCGAAACGCGTAGTCCAAGCCCGCGCTTCCACGGTTTCTTCCGCCCGGATGGGCTTACGGAAATCGACGGCCGCATGGGCGACATGGAAATCGAGCGGATCGGCCGCCTGCCCCATGATGCCTTTCGCCCGCCAATATTCGGTAATCGCCAGATCGGCATATTCGAGATAGCGCGCATTGAACACGACCCCTTGTGGATCGAGTTCGGCGTAGCGCACACGGAAACGATGGGTGAAGGCGGGCGGGTTCGACTGGCTCATACGCGCCCCCTACGCGCGGAGGAGCGGTTTGCGAAACCCCCGTATGCAGACGGGAATGTCGAAGCGGCCCTGCCGGCACGGTCAGCGCAGATTGCGCTCGCATTCACCGAGCGATGTCAGGACGAACGCATAATCCTCGCGCGCACGGGCCATCGCAACGGGATCGCTGGCCAGCTGTGCCTCCGCGCCGATCGATGACGGCAGAAAACAGGCAAGACGGTACCATTCCAGCGTCTGCGGCATCGGCGGGCGGGCGGCGGCGTCGACGAGTTCGGTCCACGACACGCCCCATGTCGGGCGCTGTCCGGGGGTGCGCAGAATACTGAGCGAGACGGGTGCGCGGGTCTTCGTCCGCAAGAATATCTGTGTTTCGGATTCGCCGGCAAGATTGCCTTCGATCGATAGGGCATCGCGAATGCCGGTGATCGCGGCGGGGGCATCGGGTGCGACCAGATCGGCCAGAATGGGGCGTAAGCGCGCATCCAGCCGCTCCGTCCATTCCAGTTGCGACGATGGCGCGACCAATTGCAATTCGCCCGGACGGCCGGGAACGGTACGCCCGAATATGACGACGTCCTGTTTCTTCAACTTGGGCACCTTGCCCCGCGTGTCGAGCGGCACGTCGACCAGGTATTTCAGGGATTCCCCCACTGGCACATCGCCCGCGATCAGGGCCAGCGTTCGCGCTTCGACATACAGGCGCACATGATCGGGCGCGAGGCCGGGCGACCGTTCCCGCTCGACCTCGGCCACCTTTCGGATTTGCGCCTTGACCACGATCTCAGCGGGGTCCGCGAAATCGACCAGATCGGCATAGGTCGGCTGCGATCCGCCCGGTGCCCCGGCGGGCGGGTTGGACAGCGTCCCTGTGTCGGATGGTTGCGCCATCACAGCGGCGGGGACGGCGCAACCGGTGCATACCGATGCCGCGGCAGCGATCGTAAGAAGGGAAATTGGTTTCATACTCAGTCACTTGGCTCCGCCCGGATATCGCGCTGGCGCTCCGGCAAATTTTTCGCTCGAACTTTACCAGATAGCAACACCCGTGAATTGGCGGTGAACCCTGCCCCAACGCTCTAGCAGCCGATAAAGCATTTGCGCGGCCTGTTTATCCTGTCTAAAGGTCGGCTGACGTTGGGGACAGAAAATAACATAATCTCCAGCCGGTCCGTCCGGATTATCGATCCGTGGGGCCTGCACCCTTCGCACTTATGGCGCGGATGGGTGTAAGGAACAGAATAGCACTCTGGCAGCCGATGCTGCCGAAGGGATGAGCGGCCAAGTTTATGCTTGGCGTAATACGATGGAGTGAATCGACTGAATGGCCTACGCTGATCAACAGATGAGCGGCAGCAAGATTGCCGCGATTGTCTTGGTGGCCCTGATCCATATCGGTATCGGTTATCTGCTCATTTCCGGGCTCGCCTATTCGGCGTTTCAGGAAGTGGTCGAGACGACTTCGACATTCGATATCGACGAACCCGAGCCGGAAGAACCCGAGCCGGAAGAAGAGCCACCACCCCCCGAAGAGGTGCCCGAAACCGTGGTTCCGCCACCCTTCGTGCCTCCGCCCCAGGTGAACGTACCGACGCAGCGGCCACCACAGCGTTCGACGCCAACGATTGTCGATACGCCTGCTGTATCGCGCACCCCGGCGACGAAGCAGTGTAGCGACGGCAGCACCGTGGCGGTCACCGCCCGGTGCGGACCCCCGACAAAGACGTGTCCCGACGGCACGACCATTCGCATTACAGCGACCTGCCCACGTCCCGAACCCAAGCCCGAGCCCGAGCCGCGGTTTACGCCCAAAGCACCTGAACCGCGGGGAAGTCCCGGCCGCTGGGTCAGCCAGCGGGATTATCCGTCGCGTGCCTTGCGGGAAGAGCGTGAAGGTATCACTGGCGTCCGACTGTCGGTTGGCGCAGATGGTCGGGTAACCAACTGCGCGGTTTCCCGATCCAGTGGGCATTCGGATCTCGACGAGGCGACGTGTAACGTTTTGCGGCGCCGGGCGCGGTTCGATCCTGCCACCAATGCGCAAGGAAACGATGTACCAGGAACGTACAACAACTTCGCGTTCCAGTGGCAAATCGAATGATCACTTTGTTCAGGAACATGGCCGCCCCCATTTTGGGCGGTCATGTTCCCACCAATTCAACAGCTTCTTTCTGAGAGGGAAACCGCAATGATTACTCAACTACTCGCAGTCGCCGCGGATGCGGCACCGGTCAATCAGTTCGGCTTTTTCGAAGCCATGGAACAAGGTGGAGCGATCGCATGGTCGATCTTCGGCGTCCTTGTCATCATGTCCGTCGGATCGTTTTACATCCTGATCACGAAGCTTCTCGAACAGCAGAAGATCTTTAACCAGTATAAGGATGTGCGCGGCGGTTTCTGGCGGGCCAACAGCCTGTCCGAAGGTGCGACCAAGCTGGAGAAGAACTCCGCATGGCGTCAGCTGGTCGACGATGCGTTGGCCGCCGATGCGCAGCACGGCAAAATGCAGGACAGCATGGAAGCCCATGACTGGCTCCACGGATCGCTGGCCCGTTCGGAAGCGGCAATCAATGCCAAGCTTGCCGGCGGCCTGCCCTTCCTCGCCTCGGTCGGTGCAACCGCGCCGTTCGTCGGCCTGCTGGGAACGGTTATCGGTATCTACCGCGCGCTGATCAACATCGGTCTTGCCGGTTCGGCATCGATCGACAAGGTAGCCGGCCCGGTTGGTGAAGCCCTGATCATGACCGCCATCGGTTTGCTCGTGGCCGTTCCTGCCGTTCTTGCCTACAACTGGCTGTCGAGCCGTAACAAGCGCCTTGCCGCGCTGCTTTCCGGCTTCTCGACCGATCTGCTTGCCAACCTGAATTCGAAGGGCACCGTGAAGCCGATCGTCGCAACGACGCAGGGTGGCACGCAGAAGACCACGACGAAAACGACCACCACGACGGCGTCCGGCACGGCCGGCACCTCGAATATGTCGGGCACTGCCAATGCGAAGCCTGTCGGTACCGCCGGCAAGCCCGCGACGACGACGCCCGGCGCGAAGCCCCGTCCATAAGACGGCACCAGGGGCCAACACGCGGATATTGGTTCGGGCGGGCAGTCTTTATGCCCGCCCCAGCCACCGTAGGATGAATTCAATGCAGGATAGGATGTAGCAATGGCAGTATCGATGGGCGGAGGCGAAGACCGGCCGATGTCGGATATCAACACCACGCCGCTTGTGGACGTGATGCTGGTTCTCCTGATCATCTTCC
>JBASAR010000158.1:0-1858 GCA_049650705.1 Pontixanthobacter sp.
CTGTTCAAATTGCAGATCGGCGGATATCCCGGTCGCGCGGCGGCGCAGCGTGTGTGCGACACCCTCAAACGCAGCGGACAGGATTGCATCGTTACGCGCTAGACGCGGGGTCGATTGCCTTTTGCGCCCGTTCGCCTAACCGGTCGGGTACCGGGAAGGGTTATGGGGAAAGCCCCGAAGCGCGAGGTGTACCGATGGCCATTGCCGATGAACCGGACATAGCCCCCGCCAAACGCGAGGCCCGAATTCGCAGCCTCGATTATATTCGCGGGATCGCGGTGATGGGCATCGTGTTCGCGAACATCATCGGCTTCGGCCAGACGTTGACCGCCTATGTCTGGCCCGCCGCCTTTATCGCCGACGATGGCGATCCGGGTGGCTGGCTGTGGATCGCGCAGTTCGTGGCCGTTGATGGCAAGTTTCGCGGCCTGTTCACCGTGTTGTTCGGCGCGGGGCTGATGCTGTTCATGACGAAGGCCTGGGCGAGCGGGGCAACGCGGTGGTTGCAGTTGCGCCGCCTCGCGATCCTGCTGGTTTTCGGCATGGCGCATTATTTTCTCATCTGGCGCGGCGATATTCTGATCGGTTACGCCATTATCGGAATGATCGCGCTGCTGTTCGTGCACATGACCGGCAGGGGCCAGCTCCTTCTGGGTCTGATCGGCTATCTTGGCGGGGCGATCCTCTACGCCGGCATGTTCGTGCCGCTATCTTTCATCGCCGATACCGATTTCGGCAGGACGCCGGCGATGGCCGACATGCGCGCCGATTTGCTGGTGACGGTCGAGACGACGATGATCGACGAACGTGCGGAGATCGAACGGATCCGGGCGGGCGATTACGCCGCCTATATTCGGAACAACTGGAGCGAGCATCGCTGGGAACCCATCGGCAACGTCGCGCTGTTCATATTCGAGACACTGCCATTCATGCTGATCGGCATGGGCCTGTACCGGATCGGGTTCTTCGGCGGGGCCATCGACGACCGAACGCTCGACCGTTGGGGCTGGACGGGCATTGCAGTGGGCGTCGGGCTCTCGCTACCCATCGCGCTGTGGGTGAAGGCGGGCGGGTTCACGTTCTACGGCACTTTCGCGGCGATGGTCGGATTGCTGCCGATCCCGCAATTGGCGATGACGATGGGCCTCGCCGCCTTATTGGTGCGTCATACCCCGGTTGCCGCGGGATGGTTCGCGCGGCGCGTCATCGCTGCGGGGCGCGCGGCGTTCACCAATTATCTGGGCACGTCGATCGTCATGATCGCGCTGTTCCATGGTTGGGGCGGCGGGTTGTTCGGGGAATTGAACCGCCCGCAGCTTTACGGCTTGGCATTGGGCATGTGTGCGCTGATGCTGATGTGGAGCGCCCCGTGGCTGGACCGGTTCCGCTACGGGCCGCTCGAATGGGTGTGGCGATGCCTTACTTACGCACGACTGTTCCCGTTCCGGCGATAACCGTTATGCCGTGACGACGCCGCCCTTGATCACGGCAGTCGCGCGGCCTTGCGTCGGGTGACCGTCGAACGGGGTGTTTCCCGCCGTTGCCGCCATGCGCGCGCTGTCGATGACCCATGGCTTGTCGGGATCGACGACGATCAGATCCGCTTCGCAGCCGACCGCGATGCGGCCCGCCTTCGCACCCAGCAATCGCGCGGGCACGGCGGCCAACAGATCGAACGCGCGCGGCAGGTCGATCACATCGTCGCGCACCAGATTGAGCACCATTGCCAACAGCGTTTCCGCGCCCGCCATGCCCGGCTGCGCATCCGCGAAGGGCAGGCGTTTGTCTTCCGGACCGCGCGGATCGTGCCCCGATGCAATCACGTCGATCGTACCATCGGCGATCGCTTCGCGCACGG
>JBASAR010000159.1:0-3279 GCA_049650705.1 Pontixanthobacter sp.
GCGCGCCGTTCATCGATCAGGCGCAAAGCCTGAACCTGTTCATTCCCGCCGATGTCGACAAGTGGGATTTGATGATGCTCCATTTCCGCGCGTGGGAGCAGGGCATCAAGTCGCTGTATTATCTGCGGTCGAAATCGGTCCAGCGCGCCGGTTTTGCCGGCGGAGTGGAGGCGGACAACACCGTCGATCCGGCGAAGTTCGAGCTTGCTGCAGGAGCGGGCGAACAGACGGATTACGAGGAGTGCTTGAGCTGTCAGTGATAGGGTAAACGCCCTTTCGCCCTCACCCTCCCGCCGCTACGCGCCGAGCCCCTCCCTCTCCCATTGGGAGAGGGAAAGAGCGCCGAAGGCGCGAAAGGGTGAGGGTATGAAGCACTACACGACCGGTACCTCTTCCCGCGCACGTTCCCTCCGCCGTAACGCCACCGATGCGGAACTGCTCCTTTGGCGTAAACTGCGTGAAAACTTTCCCGATGCCAAATTCCGCCGACAATCTCCCATCGGTCCATATTTCGCGGACTTCCTGAGCCACCGCCATACGCTCATCATCGAGGTCGATGGTGGGCAACATGTCCATAACGCCGAACAGGATGCACGCCGCAACGCGTTTCTTCGGTCGCAAGGGTTCACCGTCATCCGGTTCTGGAACCACCAGGTCGTCCAAGATACCGACGGTGTTCTGGATACGATCGCCAGCCGTGTGAACGATCATGCCTCTCACGCGTTGACTGGGCAAAACGAACGGAGACACCCATGAACGACGAACGCATCTGGAATTTCGAAACCGAACTGTGGACCGGGCCCACCGACGCCTACGACCGCAAGGTGGCCGACGATTGCATCATGGCGCTGCCAACCGATCCGTGGTTGCTCGACGGCAAGGAAGCGCGCGAGGCCGTGAAGGACACCCCGCGCTGGGACAGCGTCGATTTCAGCGGCACCCGCGTCGAACGGCCCGAAGAAGGCCTGATCGTCATCGCCTACCGCGCGCAGGCGAAGCGCGGCACGGGCGACAGCACCGAAAGCTACGATGCGCTGTGCACCAGCACGCTGCGCCGCATCGGGGAGGAAGATTGGGAGGTCGTCCAGCATCAGCAAACACCGCTCGACACCAAGGTTGCCAAACCATCCTGATCGTGCGGACCCCCGCTGGATCGTGACGTATGCCCCGATCATTCTGGTGCTTCTGTCGATCCTGCTCCTTCGGTCGGTGAAGAAGGACGGGCTGTCCGCGCCAGCCCGCAAATCGCGCAAAACAGTAGCATTGGTGCTCGGCGTGGTGGCGGTGGTCCTGGCGGTCGTCGTCGCTTTCGACGATGTGATCGATACCGGCGACCGCGATGTGCCGACCCTGACCGGCGATCGGCAGCGCTGACGCAATGAGCACCATCGCCTTCTATTTCATGATCGCAGCCTTCGCCGCTTTTCTGGGCTTCGTTTTCGGTCCGCGCGGTGCAAGCCGCAAGCGACCCGTTCTGGGCGGCGGTATTGCGTTGCTATGTTATGCGGTAGCGGCGCTCTTTGCCGTATGGGCCGTCGTGTCTCTCGCCTCTTGACCGACATGCGGTGTCGTCCAGACGGGTCGCCGCGATCGACGGCAGGTCCAAATTGTCGGAGTATGGCCCACATCTTCTTCATTTGATGGGTGACAGCACACACGGTTGCTATAACCCGTGCATTATGAATTCCGCGTCAGATGCACAAACCACCGGCCCGGCTGTGAGGACGCATTTCGCCGTTCTGGACGGATGGCGCGCTGTGTCCATTCTGCTCGTTATCGCCGGTCATTGGTTGCCGTTGAATGTCATTCTGCCCGGCGCGAATAGTGCCGCGGGCGCTGGCGGGATGGCGCTGTTTTTCACATTGTCCGGCTTTCTCATTGTACAATTCGTGTTGAAGCGCCCCGAACCCGTGCCGTTTCTTATCCGAAGGTTCCTGCGTATCCTGCCGCTGGCCTGGGCTGCGGTCGTTCTGCTGTTCCTTGTGGCATGGTGGCGGGGATCGGCACAGGCCGACGTTACGTTCCTGGCCGCCAATCTGTTCTTCTATGGCAATCTGCCGCCTGCCCATCTGTTCGAAGGTGGCGGCCACCTGTGGAGTTTGGCGGTCGAAATGCATTTCTATCTTATGATTGCATTATTGATTGCGGTTGGTGGACGCAAAAGCCTGTATTGCTTGCCCCTTCTCGCCGTGATGGTCACGTTGGCCCGGATCGTTGCCGGTGAGACCATAAGTATCGTAACCTGGCACCGGATCGACGAGATCCTGGCGGGGGCGACTCTCGCCCTCGTTTATTTCGGGGTTTTGGGTGACGGCATCAAACGCCGGTTGGCTGGAACCCCCTTATGGGCGGCTGTTGTGCTGGCTATTGTTTGCACGTGGTTGATCGATTCGCCGCTCGCCTATGCGCGGCCCTACGCCGTAGCGTTGATGGTCGGCGTAACCTTGTACCATGTGCCCAATTGGCTGGAGAAAATACTTAGCTCCAAGCCTGCCGCCTATATCGCGCAGATCAGCTATGCGCTTTACGTATTCCATGTCATGTTCGGCGCGACCTGGTTGGGCAGTGGAGATACGTTCGAAAAATATGCGAAACGTCCAGTGCTAGCCCTCGTTACCTGGGGGGCTGCGCATCTCTCGACGTTTCATTTCGAAAAACGATTTACCGATCTGGCGCGGCGATGGACGACCAAGGGCCCCAGCCATCCTTTATCGACCTATTGACGAAGCCGCCGCAGGGTCGCGTATTGTCGATCGTATTGCGCCACCAAATGCCAATCCCGATGTGACGACGATATCGAAGCCCTGAAAAAAAGCCCGCCGGTCCATCGGGACGGGCGGGCCTGTGGCAGTATGTCACGATGCGTTCAGCCGGTCGTGGCCTTGTTGCCCAAACCTTCGGGAATGCGTGCGCCGGACTTCATATAGACACGGTTGTCGTCGATCTTTTTGACATCGTCCATCGACAGGAAATGATGCAAGTCGTCGCTGCTGTCGGATTTGGTCAACTTGATCTTATCGTCCTCCACCTTGTCGACGGTGCCGATATGAAGGCCTTCCGAATTGGCGACTTCCATATGTTCCTTGATGCGTAGTTTTTCGAACATGAACAATCCTTCTCTATCTGCGGTCGCGGTTTACTGGCCGCCATCCAGCGGGCGTGCGGCATCGGCGTGGGCGCGGGCGGCGGGGTCGGGCGAGGTTTCCCCGGGGATCGCCGCATCCTGAGCGGTCTTGTGCGGAGTGTCCGCCGGACCCGCGGCGCCGCCGCTGCCGTCGA
>JBASAR010000160.1:0-3002 GCA_049650705.1 Pontixanthobacter sp.
ACCATCGTCACGTCCCAATCGCCGCGCGCCGCCAGCGCTTCCATCGATCGTGCCACGAAGGTGCCGAACCGCGGGTTCGATGCGTTGGGGTACAGGGTCGACAACGACAGGACGCGGCGTATCGGTATCATTCCGGCATTGGCAGTCACAGGGGGCGCACCAGCATCTGCGCGACCGCAATCCATGGCGGGTCGTCCACCACCTGTTGTTTCTGCCCAGCGCCGGGCGGCAGAATGCCGACTTTCGCGCCCTGCCGATCGATCAGCCGCCCGAAACTGAACCGGCCGCCCTTGCGCGGGACCAGCACGTCGCGATTGATCGACTGGGCGGCATCGGCGGGGTCGATCTGCCGCAGCCATAGCTGGTCGCCCGCGCGATATTCGCCCGCGCCGATGTCGATCGCCATAGCCATCAGGGGCGTCGCGCCGCCGATCTCGGTGGGAAGGACGGCATCGATTTCGCGCGTCATCGCTTCGGGGCCATCGGCCAGCAGGCGGGCGACGATGCGGGGCTGCGCCGTATCGTCGGACCGCACCAGACTTTGCGGATCGACGTCGAGCGCATCGGCAATCCGGTCCATCCATTTGATCGATAGGTTGCGCATGCCCGTTTCCAACCGTCCGATCGTCTGCGCGGTGGTCGGCGGATCGCAGGCAGCGGCCAGTTCCGCCAGCGTCATTGCCTTCGCCTGCCGAATATCCCGTATGCGATTGATCATGTGCCTGCCTCCCCGATGAACCAAAACGGTTTGCTCTTTCCTACAGGCTTGCCACTTTGGCAAGGGAATGTGGAACCAGAGAAAAGGAAGTCTGTGATGCGACGTAACCTCACCGAACGCGACCTGACGAGCGAAGGACCAAGCAGGACCGGCACCCGAACGAAGCGCAATCGAAGCGTGACGGTGAATGTCACCGAATCCCCATTGTCGTGGCTCCATGCGCGCGGCCATATCGATGATCGCCTGTTCGATGCGGGCGAGCGCCTGCGTGCGGATTACGAGGCTGCGCAGATGGGCGCGCGCGTGACCATGCGCTGGGATCCGGTACGCATATCGGGCCAGGGCGGCGATACGGGCCTCACCTCCGGCGAACGACAGGTTGCGGCGAAGGGGCGGTTCGATGCCGCACTTGCCGAGGCGGGCAGCGGGCTTGCGGATGTTCTTTGGCGGGTCGTATGCGCGGGCGAGGGATTGCCCGATGCCGAACGCGCCATGCAATGGCCGGCGCGCAGCGGCAAGCTGATGATGAAAATCGCGCTCGACCGTATCGCGCAGTATTACCGGATCGCGTGCTGAACGGAACGGCGGCCCGGCCCGAGGATTGGTGATATGCAAGCCATGTTCGAGAAGGAACCATCATGAAACTCTATTACGCACCGGGCGCCTGCAGTCTCGCCAGCCATATCGCACTTATCGAAAGCGGCGAGGATTTCGCGGCGGTGAAAGTCGATCTTGGCAAGCATGAAACCGAAAACGGCGAGGATTTTACGGCAATCAGCCCGCGCGGATATTTGCCTGCGATCGAGGATGACGGAATCGGCCTGCTGACCGAAAACCCCGCCGTTCTCACCTATATCGCCGACAAGACCAGCGGTGCCTTGGGCGGTTCCGGCAGCTACAAGCGGCTGGAATGGCTGGGGTTCATCGGCACCGAAATTCACGGCGCATTCGGCCCCCTGTTCGGCCAGGCGAGCGACGATGAGAAGGAGGCAGCGAAGGATAAGGTCGCCAGCACTTTCGCCCTTACCGAAAAACTCATGGAAGGCCGCGAATGGTTGGTCGGCGACAAGCCGGGCGTGGCGGATAATTACCTGTTCGTCACGCTGCTGTGGGCAAAGAAATTCGGCGTCGATCTGCCCCAGACGCTCCAGGATTATCGCGCGCGCAACATGGAGAGGGCGGCGGTGAAGACGGCAATGGAGGCTGAAGGACTGAGTTAGCTGAAGCCGAGTTAAGCCAGCGCCGCTGTGACCCTTTCCCTCAATCGGGGAAGGGTTTCGCGTTCGAACCACGGATTGTCGCGCATGAAAAGCGTGCTGCGCCATGATGGATGCGGCAGCGGAAAAGCCGGTAAGAAATCCACGGCCCGCGCGACCCGCGCGCGCATTGTTTCGGTCCGGGTTTCGGGGCAGTGATATTTCTGCGCCGATGCTCCGACCAGCAATGTCAGGCGGACATTGTGCAGGCCCCCCAAGATGCGATCCTGCCACAACGGCGCGCATTCACGCCGCGGCGGTAAATCCCCGCCTTTGCCCTTGCCGGGATAGCATAAGCCCATTGATACGATTGCCACGCGACGCGGATCGTGCAGCGTCGCCATATCGATCCCCATCCATTGCGCCAGGCGGTCGCCCGAGGCATCGTCGAACGCCACTCCGCTGTCATGCGCCGCCCGCCCCGGTGCCTGCCCGATAACCGCGATGCGCGATTGCTGCGAGAATTGTACGATGGGACGCGGTTCGAGCGGGAGATGCTCGCGGCAGACGGTGCAATTACGGACCGCGCGCTGCAATGCCTTCATTCCCCGGCCTGCTCCGCCAGATCCAGCCAGCGTTCCTCCGCCGCCTCCTTCTGGTTGCGCGCATTTTCGAGACCCTTGGTGATATCCGCGAATTTCTGAGGGTCCGCGCTGTAGAGCGTCGGGTCGGACAGGATCGATTCGCCTTTTTCGATCGCGGCTTCCAGTTCCTCGATCCGCGCCGGGAGTTGTTCGTAATCGCGCTGATCCCGGTATCTGAGCTTGGCCGGTTTCGATGGGGACGGGGGCGGAGAGGGCGAGGGTTCGCTTTTGGGCGAAGCGGTCTTTCCCCGCGACGTCGTATTGCGTTCGGTGCGTTTCGCCACCCAATCTTCGTAACCGCCCGCCACGATATCGACGTCGCCGCTGCCGTCGAGGCCGAGTGTCAGATTGACCGTCTTATCCAGAAAATCGCGATCGTGGCTGACGATCAGCACCGTGCCTTCGTAATCGGCGATGACCTCCTGCAACAGATCGAGGGTTTCC
>JBASAR010000161.1:0-1823 GCA_049650705.1 Pontixanthobacter sp.
GCGATAGACTCTGAAAGTCCGTAAACGTGACGCTTATTTAATTTCCTAGTGTCAGAAGCCCTTGGTTTAATGCGGTCAATTGGCAAGCTACTAAGCTCACCTCTTTCCACTGTGCGACGTGCTGAGACATCCGCATCTCTTGCGCTCATTCTATCGCTTGTAGCAGATGCTCCCTTGAGAAAGTCTGGAGTTACCGTTTTTCGAGGCATGGTCTATTAATTCCTTATCACTGTCTGTTGAGCTATCCAGCGAGCGACATTTTCTATATCACTGATAGATCTCTTATTCGGTTGATTGTCCATAAGCGGGGTTCCCGATGCAGTCGCCCAGGCTAAATCAGTGTTTTGGCCTATAGAGAACTGTTGCACATCAGGATATTTTTCACCTAACTGAATTGGCAAGTCCTTATCTAGGACTCTTGTTTTGTTGATCTGGGTAAATACTAAAGCGCAGTGACTTGGACCTGCTTGCTTGCGTTCCTGACGACGTAGTATTTCATTCAACACTCGCTCCGCACCCACGATCCCTAAAGTATGCGCGTTAGTGCAAACAAGAGCGATGTTTGCAGCTGCTAGCCCTAATCTCTCTAATAGGTCGCTCCCAGGGGGACAGTCAAAGATAATGACTTCAAAATGACTGAATTGCTTGATAGAGAAAGCCAGTTCTTCGGGATCTGCATGTTCAACTGCACGGTCTTGTAAATTTGTACCACCAGGTAAAACGTATAAATTGTTTGATGCTTTGATAGGGCTAGGATTTTCTTTGAGGATCAACTCAGCTGTGCCTGGTGCTATTGGATCAACGCCTAATGCAAATCCTGCATTGCTCTGTGGGTCAAGATCTACAACTAATACCTTTAGACCGTGGAAAGCAAAGTAAGAAGCTAACGTCGCAGCAGTGGTGGTCTTGCCAACGCCGCCCTTGCGCCCGCAAACTGCAATCCTAAAAAGACTCATGGAAGAGAATCACCTTATTACAAATTAAATTCAGAAACTTTCGGAACGGTTTACTTACTAGCCTCTGGGCCGTCTGTTTCCCAACACTAAAAGAGAAACCATCCGATTTTTCAGTGCTGATACGGTGCAGAGATCCGCGTACCCTATTCTCTGCGTTCAAGAAACAGCCTGAGCGTTTCAGCCATGGCTAGCACGGGACTTATTTGGCTTGTCTAGAGAATCCTGCGATTGTCGTTATGGATTACGACCTCTCGATTAACCTCTGTGATGACTCTGATACCGTTTACCTTGGCCCATGCAATAAAGTCAGATAGCGTCCTGAAAGTTTTATCGTTATACCGAATCTGCATCATTGGTTTGTAGCCTCTGTAAATAGTCTTTAGTGCTGGCCGGAGCAATCTTTTATCGATCTAGATGTTCTAATCGGCGACGCTGTAGCGTCTTGTCTTTTTCAAGCTGATAAATAACCTCGCCCGTTCGCCGCGCCTGGTCTTCTTCCACTTGGCCTGCATCGTTGCCAAGGCCAGGGGCGTCCAATTGTCCCGTTGCTGGATTCACATACGATTTAGACCGTGCTTCAATAATCTCGGCTTCTGATGGGGCAGGGCGGGGTAAATGGTGGATGAAGTCATTACCAGCTTTTGGCGATTGATTCCATAGGTCGAGGGCGACGGCGATCGCCGTCTTGGATAATGGCTCACCCCACTTTTCATCCGCTTGGGCTTGTAGGTCGTGTTCTGCTCGCCGCAGCCGTTGAAGTTGTTTCTGATCGGCTTCCGCAGGGCTTGCTGCACCATGTTGATAGGAGAAGGTGCCAAGATTATCGGCACCGTTGCCAGGGTCTGTATGACCGTCGTAGTGTTCGTT
>JBASAR010000162.1:0-1652 GCA_049650705.1 Pontixanthobacter sp.
GGCGCAGATCCTTCAGCATCAACGCAGTTGCGAAGCCGCCTTGATAATCCTTGTCGGCGGGGCTGGCGGAGCCGACGCCGGGCATGGGGGTATAGGTGTTCAATGACCAGTTGGACCCGCTCGACTGGGAACTGATTTCGTGAAAACTAGCGGGGTCGAGGCCGAGGCGTTCGGCCATCTTCATCGCCTCGCAGGTGCCGATCATGTGGACGGCGAGCAGCATGTTGTTGCAGATCTTCGCCGTCTGCCCCGCACCCGCATCGCCCGCGTGGATGACGGCCTTGCCCATATCGGACAGGATCGGTTTGGCACGCGCGAACGCCTCGTCGCTGCCGCCAACCATGAAAGTGAGTGTGCCGGCATCCGCCGCCGCGATCCCTCCACTGACAGGCGCGTCGACCATGGCGTAACCGTCGCTTTCGGCGGTCTGCGCGACTTCCTTTGCGGTAGCAACGTCGATCGTGGAGCAGTCGAGCAGCACCGCCCCCCGGGGTGCGGCGCCGATGATGTCGCCTTCGTAAACCGATTTAACGATCCCGCCATTGGGCAGCATCGACACGACCGCCTCGACGCCATCCGACGCTTCCTTCGCCTGCGAGAAAGTCGTGCAACCATTCTCGCGCGCCTTGCCGAGCGCGGCTTCCGACAGATCGAACGCGCGGACTTCATGACCGGCCTTCACCAGATTGGCGGCCATCCCGCCGCCCATATTACCAAGGCCGATGAAGGCTATTTTCATGCTCTCTCTCCAGGGATCAAAAAGTAAACTGGCTAACTGCTATAAGAATTAAACCAATTACAAGGCCAATGAAGCTACTTAAGACAACCGTCACCGTTTCAATTTGGGATTGGGGAGGGGCCCACACTGGAAAAAACCTGGCGAATGCGCGGTTGACGGGTCCCGAGCGACCGCTTTTCGTAGTCCATAACACTTCTAGTGCAACGACGTTTATTAGAACACCGGCCAGTAGGAATAGTAAACCGTTTAAGCGCCTACCGCCCATTCCACTTACCCTCGCGCTTCTCAATAAACGCGGACATGCCCTCCTGCTTGTCTTCGCTCGCGGTGAGGATCTGGAAGATGCGGCGTTCCATGACCAGCCCCTGATCCAGTGTCGTTTCGAAGGCGGCGTTCACCATTTCCTTGTTCGCGATGGCGGCCATCGGCGGCATGGAGGCGATCGTCTTCGCGGTTTTCATTGCCTCGTCCATCAGCGTGTCGTGCGGTACGACTTTCGCGACGAGGTTGCTGCGTTCCGCTTCCTCTGCGTCCATCATCCGGCCGGTGAGACACATTTCCATTGCCTTCGCCTTGCCCACCGCCCGCGTCAGGCGCTGGCTTCCGCCCATGCCCGGTGCCACGCCCAGCTTGATCTCCGGCTGGCCGAATTTCGCGTTGTCGGACGCGATGATGAAGTCCGCCATCATCGCCAGTTCGCACCCGCCGCCAAGGGCAAAGCCATTGACCGCCGCGATCCAAGGTTTTCGCGTGGTTTTTACAACATCGCTGGTCCAGCGGCTGAAGAAATCGCCGAGGTAGAAATCGGCCGCCTGCTTGTCGCGCATTTCCTTGATGTCGGCACCGGCCGCGAACGCTTTGTCGCCCGCACCGGTCAGGATCGCGCACAGCTGGCTGTCGTCGACCTGATAAG
>JBASAR010000163.1:0-15731 GCA_049650705.1 Pontixanthobacter sp.
CAGTGGGATCGTTGACGATCGCTTCCCATTTCAGGATCGATGCCGGGCGCGTCTGTACGCTCGACTGGCGCAGCAACGGAATGACCACGGTCGGTCCGGTCACCACCAGAATGCCGCCGAACAGGACCGCGACGGGCCATGCCAGATTGGCAATTTCATGCGCGGCAAGCGCACCCAGGAACCAACCGATAACGACGCCGATGGTGGCCAGCCGATAGACTGCGGAACCCGAATGGCGCAATTCACGCAGATCGAGGCTGAGGCCCCCTTCGAACAGGATGAGCGCCACGCCGATGGCCACCATCGGTTCGAGGAGATGGCCGAAAGTCGCTTCGGGATCGAACAGCTTTTCACCGATCAGGAATTCGAAGCCGGGGCCGGCCGCGAAACCGGCGGCCAGCATCAGGACGATCGCGGGCCAGCCCGTGCGCCAGGCGACCCATTGCGCGCCGATACCCAATACGCCGACCAGCGCAATGACCAGACCTTCTTCCATAATATCGAAAAACCCACCGTTGCGTATCGTGCGTAGCGTTTGTTCATCGCACTAGCGCAGATTACACCCCCCGATGTCCAGCCTTTTCAACCACTTTTATAGTCGATCAGGGTGCTCACGACGACGCCATCGTCCATGAGCCTGCGTATCCCGCCGAGATCGGGCAGACCGATGACGAACAGAGCCGCGTCGATCCGCGCGCCTGCTTGGCGTAGCAATTGGATGGCAGCCTGCGCCGTGCCGCCGGTGGCGATGAGGTCGTCGATGACCACAATCCGCCGTTCGGCTGCGATGCAACTCGGGTCCAGTTCCAAACGGTCGTTTCCATACTCCAGGCTGTAGTCGACGCCGATGGTCGGCACGGGCAGTTTGCCGGGTTTGCGAATAGGAACGAAGGGAAGCCCAAGCCGGGCGGCGACCGCCGCACCGAAAATGAAACCGCGCGCTTCCATGCCGACGACCGCTTGCGCGTCGTGACTATGGGCATCGCGCGCTAGCGCCTCGACCGTTCTCGCGAACCCGGCGCCATCGGCCAGCAGTGTGGTAATATCACGAAAGGCGATCCCTTTGGTGGGAAAGTCCGGCACCGTTCGAATTAGAGTGCGAAGCTCATCCTTCGTTATGGGCTCGAAGGAGCGGATCTGCTTCAGTCGACCGTCTTCTTGCGCTTCGCATCCGCCCAGACCTGCTTCTTCGCGAAATAAGCGAGAATGGTGGCGAACAACAGGAAGCCCAGCACCGGCCAACCGGTCCGCTTGCGTTCGACCATGGTCGGCTCGGCAGTCCAGGTCAGAAACGCGGACACATCCTTCGACATCTGACCGATCGTCGCATCAGTACCGTCGGCGTAGGTAACCTGTCCGTTGGCGGTCAGGGGCGGCGCCATGGCGATATTGAGGTTCGGGAAGTACTGGTTGAAATGCAGCCCCGGCGGCGTCGCGAACTCGGGATATTCTTCCTTCAGATCCGCGGGAATGGGTCCATAGCCGGTAAGCAAGGAGAAAATGTAGTCGGAACCGTCGCCGCGCGCCTTTGCCATCAGCGACAGATCGGGTGGGATGGCATTGTTGTTCGCTGCGGCGGCGGCAACCGCGTTGGGATAGGGAGAGGGAATATAATCGGTCGGTTCGCCGGCTCGTATGATCGCCTCACCGGTATCGGGATCGACCCCTGGAACCGTCTGCCATTCGGCGGCGATCGCCTTCACTTCGTCTTCGGTATAACCCAGTTCGGCAAAATCGCGGAACGCCACGAATTTCATGCCGTGACAGGCGGCGCACACTTCCTTGTACACCTGGTATCCGCGCTGAAGCTGGGCCAGATCCCATTTCGCCAACGCTCCGTCGAACGGAAACGCAACGTCGATCGGCGCCTTATAGAATTCGTGTTCGGCCGAACCATGCGCTTCCTCCGTCGCCCAATTATAGGCTCCGGTAAGGAAGGAGAACAGCACCACGACCGTAAAGCCGATCCCAAGAAGTATGCCACCGATACGGATCATTGCAAAAGTCTCCCTTCAATCCTTAGGCGGTCGCAGGCGTCGCGCCGCCCGTCGTGCTGGCGTCCGGGCGATCGGTACGATCTCTAGGCTTCTTCGGTGCGTTGAACGGTGCCATCGCATCTTCATCGTCCCCCAATACCGCCTGCGTGATGGAGTACGGCAGCGGCTTGGGCTTTTCGACCGATGATACGATCGGCAAGATCACTAGGAAGTGCAGGAAATAATAGGCCGTCGCGATCTGGCTAAGCATCACGTAGGGCTCCTCCGCCGGCGCACCGCCGCAGATGAACAGCACGAACATGGCGGGCAGGAGGCCGAACCAGAAGAACTTGCGGAACAGCGGGCGGTAATGACCGCTGCGCACCGGCGACTTGTCGAGCCAGGGCAGGAAGAACCAGACCAGGATCGACGCGAACATCGCGATTACGCCCCATAGCTTGGCCGAGAGGATGAAGTCCGTCGTAAAGGCGCGCAGGATCGCGTAGAACGGCCAGAAATACCATTCGGGCACGATATGTGCCGGCGTCGCCAACGGGTTCGCTTCGATATAGTTGTCGGGATGACCCAGCGCGTTGGGCAGGAAGAACACCATTGCCATGAAGAACAACAGCGCAATGCCGAGCCCGAAGCCGTCTTTCGCGGTGTAATAGGGATGGAAGGGCAGCGTATCGCTTTCTTTTTTGATCTCCACACCGGTCGGGTTGGACGAACCGGGAATGTGCAGCGCCCAGATATGCAGGATCACCACGCCCGCCGTCACGAATGGCAGCAGGAAGTGCAGACTGAAAAAGCGGTTGAGCGCGGCGTTGTCAGGCGCAAATCCGCCCAAGAGCCAAACCTGAAGCGGTTCGCCGACCAGCGGGATCGCGCCGAACAAGCCGGTGATGACCTTGGCGCCCCAGAAGCTCATCTGGCCCCATGGCAGCACATAACCCATAAACGCGGTCGCCATCATCAGGAGGAAGATGACCACGCCCAGCAGCCAGATCATTTCGCGCGGCGCCTTGTAACTGGAATAGAACAGACCGCGGAAAATGTGGATGTAGACGACGATGAAGAAGAAGCTGGCACCGTTGGCATGGGCATAGCGCATCAGCCAGCCCCAATTGACGTCGCGCATGATGTGTTCGGTGGTCGCGAAGGCAACCTCCGCATTGGCGGCGTAATGCATCGCCAGGACAATACCGGTAATGATCTGCGCCATCAGGAAAAAACCGGCCAGCACGCCGAAATTCCACATATAGCTGAGATTTCGCGGCACTGGATAGCCCGCGCCTACCGCATTGTAGACAAGACGCGGCAACGGCAAACGCTCATCGACGAACTGCATGAAGCCGTTGGATGGCGCATATTCACGGGCCCAGGGGAAGCTCATATCCGTATCTCTCTTCTATCCGACCTGTACGACGGTGTCGGAAGTGAATTCATATTCGGGCACTTCGAGATTGGTTGGCGCCGGCCCTTTTCGGATACGGCCCGCCGTATCGTAATGCGACCCATGGCAGGGGCAGAAATAACCGCCATATTCACCCTTCACTTCACCCGATGCTGCCCCCAGCGGAACGCAGCCCAGATGGGTGCAGACGCCCATGGTGATAAGGATATCGCGATGCCCTTCTTTCGTGCGATCGGCCAGGCTCTCCGCTTCGCGCAGGCTACCGATATCGACGGCATCGGCTTCCTGCATTTCGGCGGAAGTAAGACGGCGCACGAACAACGGTTGCTTGCGGAAAATAGCTTTGATCGCCTGACCCGGCTCGATCGCGCTGATGTCGACTTCGGTGCTGCTTTCGGCAAGCACGTCTTCGGATGGCGCCATCTGGCTCAATAGCGGCAGCAGGACGACGGCACCGCCGACGCCAGCCGCACCGACCGCCGCGATATTGATGAAATCGCGTCGGCGTACGCCGTCTTCGATCGGTATTTCCGCCATGAAATTGCCCTGCCTGCGATCATTTTGCGACGCCCCGCGAAAATCGCGGATCGCCTCGAACATTCATCCGGTTGCAAGTCCATTCAAGGACTTGTCGGCGGGATACGCACACACGCCCAGCCACGACCGGTTTGGGCATGCTGATAACCGTGATTGCGAATTGTGCCAACCGCCTTTTTGGCATGGCCCGTTCGGTTTGGCGCAAGCGGGGGATCGCGAGGATCGGCCGAGCGCTACCGGCACGGAACCTAGCCCGCTGCAATGACGCTCCACTGCCGGCCGGCCCGATCGCTGCCATCGTGGGTTGCCCGGCGATAGGAATGGAAACGGTCTGGTTGCGCATAGGTGTCCAGCGCCAGATCGCGCACCGTCATGACGCCGGCATCCGCCAATTGCGCGGCAACGAACGCGGGGAGATCGAATTGGACATGGCCGCTACGAGAGCGCTCCGGGTCGGGCGACGGGGCGAAGAACCGCGCGTCGCCATCCCCGAACCGATCGCGAAACGGGCCGTCGACTTCGTAATTCGCCGGCGCGATACAGGGTCCAATTACGGCGACGATCCGCCGTCGGTCCGCCCCTGTTTCGACCATCGCTTCGACGGTATTCCGGCAGACACCCGCAACCGCCCCACGCCATCCGGCATGGGCAGCGGCGACTATACCTGCGTCCTTGTCTGCAAGCAGGACCGGTGCGCAATCGGCTGTCACTATACCGATGGCGAAACCGGCTTGGCTGGTGACGATCGCATCCCCCTCCTCCAATTCGTCGCTTGCTTCTTCCGCAATCACCACATGCGCCGAATGAACCTGCCGCACCCGAAAGACCGGGCGCTCGCCCAACACGGGTACCGTATCGGGTGGCAGTTTTTTCGAGAAGCCATGGAGAATACCCCGCAACGCATCCGAACGCAGCCAGTTGTCCATCGCTCAATCGCCCAGCGAACGGGTGACCTGTTCATACGTATCGCGCGACAATTCGCTTGCTCCTGCGATCCGTTCCAGCTCGGCGCGCATCATCGCAGCGCGTTCTGGTTCGATCCGGCGCCAACGACCGAGCGACGGCACGAATCGCGCAGCGGTCTGCGGATTGATGGGATCGAGCGCCAGAATGCAATCCGTGATCATACGGTATCCTTCGCCCGAGGCGGCATGGAACGCATGGGGATTGCCGGCAAACGCCATGTAGAGAGAGCGCACGCGGTTCGGATTGCGCATGGTGAAATCCTTGTGCTCCGCCAAGGCCTTCACGTGATCGATCGCATGGGGATGCAGAGAGGACGCCTGCAGCGCAAACCACTTGTCGACGACCAGCGCATTGTCCGCATAGCGGCGGTGGAAATCGATGAGCTTGTCGGTCCGCGCGGCCGTTTTCAAACCTGCCAGAACGCTCAACGCGCCCTGCCGGTCGGTCATGTTGTCTGCATCGTCATATTGGCGCGCGGCCATGGACGATGCTTGTGCCGGGACCGCCGCCGCGAGATAGATCAGGGCCTGCGCCTTCACCTTGCGCGCTCCGCGCGATTGCCGGTCGAAGCCGAAGGGCAGCTTTGCCGCATCGGCATGAAGCATGGTCAATACGTCTTCGAACCGGCCGCCCAGCCATGCCTTCAACCCTTCGCGTTCCTCGTGAATGCGCAAGGGGTCGGCGACCAGCTGCTGTTCGGCCAGATAGGTGAGGCTCGGCAACATGATCAATTCGCCGCGCATGGAGGCGTCGAGTTCACGATCCGTTACGATCGCATCGAAAGCGCGGGCGATGGTCGCGCGGGCGGCATCGCGCGCCGCATCGTCCATGTCATCGCCGGATGCGGCGGTCAGATGGCGCACGAACAGATCCTGCATCGCTTCGTAGCGGGCGAAGGGATCATCGTCATGCGCAGCCAGGAATACCAGTTCCTCATCGTCGATCGCGCGCTCTACCACCACCGGCGCTGAAAAGGCGCGATTGACCGACAGCACCGGCTTGGTCTCGAACCCGGCGAATTCGAAAGTCTGCGCGGCATCGTTGAGAACGATCAGTTCCTCGCCCCCATGCGTTCCGGATTCGGCGTCGAGCAGGGCGATCTTCAGCGGGATCGGCATCGGTTCCTTGTCCAATTGACCCGGCGTCGGGGGGACGGTCTGGCGCAAGGCGACACGCGCGGTATCGCCATCATGCGTCAGGGCGACCTCCACTCGCGGCGTACCGGCCTGGCGATACCAGCGGCGGAACTGGGTGAGATCCAGTCCGGCCCCATCCTCCATCGCGGTTATGAAATCTTCGCATGTTGCAGCTTCGCCGTCGTGGCGTTCGAAGTACAGATCGGTCGCCTTTCGGAACGCTTCCGGCCCGCACATGGTTCGCATCATGCGGATGACCTCGGCGCCCTTGTTATAGATGGTCGAGGTGTAGAAGTTCGAGATTTCGCGGAAGCTGTCGGGCCGTATTGGATGTGCCAGAGGGCCGGAATCTTCGGGGAACTGCACGCCGCGCAGGATGCGGACATCCTCGATCCGTTTGACCGCCTCCCCCTGCATATCCTGGCTGAACAGCTGATCGCGCAGGACGGTGAAGCCTTCTTTCAGGCTGAGCTGGAACCAGTCGCGGCACGTGACGCGGTTGCCGGACCAATTGTGGAAATATTCGTGCGCGACGACACCCTCGACTCCGTCGAAATCGGCATCGGTCGCCGTTTCGGGGTCGGCCAGCACATATTTGGTGTTGAAGACATTGAGGCCCTTGTTCTCCATCGCGCCCATGTTGAAATCGCTGACGGCGACGATGTTGAAGACGTCGAGATCGTATTCGCGCCCGAACGTCACCTCGTCCCAGCGCATGGATTTCTGCAGGGACCGCATCGCATGGTCCGTACGCGGCAGATCGCCGTCACGGACATAGATAGCTAAGTCAACTATGTTGCCGGACGCGGTTGTGAAGCTGTCGCGATTGACTACCAGATCGCCCGCGACCAGCGCGAAGAGGTAGGATGGTTTGGGCCACGGATCGTGCCATTTCGCCCAATGGGTATCGTCCGCGCCGTCCCCCTCATCGGCACCCTCGTCCACTTTGTTGCCATTGGCGAGCAGGACCGGAAACTCGGCCTTCGAACCGCGCATCCGCACGGTGTAGGTCGACAGAACATCGGGGCGGTCGGGGAAGAAGGTGATGCGCCGGAACCCTTCCGCCTCGCATTGCGTACACAGCATTCCGCCGGTCGCGAACAGGCCCATCAGCTGCGAATTGGCGGCGGGGTTCACCTGTGTCACGATCTTGATTTCATGTGCGTCGCCATCGAGCGATACGATCAGATCGCCATCCTCGATCGTGTGGCTGTCGCAATCCGCGCCGTCGCATTGCAGCTTCTCGACCCGCAGACCATCGCCGTTGAGGCGGATGGTCGGGGATGCTTCGGCAGCCGGATTGCGTTCTACCCGCAAAGTCGCCGTGACCCGCGTGCTTTCCAGACCTAGTTCGAATTCCAGCCGCGTTTCGGGCACCAACCATGGGAAGGGTCGGTAATCCTCGCGCCGGATCATCGGCGGTCGATGCGGCGTGGGGGCGGCGTCGGCCAGCAGGGGGGCGGTATCCGGATTGGTGGCAATATCCATGGGGCGTCTGTGCTTTCTTTTGGCGTTTCACCCCTTACAACAACGCGATGGCACATTTGTTCATATTCGGGCTGGGCTACACCGCCAAACGGATCGCGGCGGCGCTGCAGGCCAAGGGCTGGCGCGTGGAAGCGACGGGCAGTGCCGGCGATGTCGATTTCTCCGACGGGGCGGCGGTGCGCGACGCATTGACGCAGGCGGATCACGTGCTGTGCAGCGTCCCGCCTTCCGGCGATGCAGACCCCGTGCTGGACCGTTATGGCGGCGACATAACGCAGGGCTGGGTCGGTTATCTGTCCTCCACCGGCGTATATGGCGATGTCGATGGCGCCTGGGTCGATGAAAGCGCCCCCATCGGTGGCGGCAGGCGGACGGCGCGCGCGGCCTGCGATGCGCGTTGGCTGGCAAAGGGCGCGCACGTGTTCCGCCTGCCGGGTATCTACGGGCCGGGGCGCAGCGCGTTCGACCGGGTGCGGTCGGGCCGGGCAAACCGCATCGACCTGCCCGGGCAGGTGTTCAGCCGCATTCATGTGGACGATATCGTATCGGGCGTGATGGCCGGCATGGACGCACCGGCCGGTGCCTACAATATCTCGGACGACCTGCCCGCCAGCAGCAATGCCGTCATCGAGGAGGCGTGCCGATTGCTCGGCGTCGAGCCACCGCCGATGCAGTCGCTGGACGAAGCCGATCTGTCGCCGATGGCGCTGGGTTTCTATGCGGAGAACCGCCGGGTTGCCAATGGCAAGGCGAAGCGTGTGCTGGGATGGCGACCGGAATATCCGACCTATCGCGAGGGGTTACGCCGCCTGCTTTAACGCGGGAGATGGCGTCGTCCGCGCGCGCAGGGCAATGACCAGCCCGACCATCGCCAGCCCCGCGCCGAATGTCGTCAGCGCGTTCCACCGATACCCTTCGAACAGGGTCGACAGCAGCATGGCAACGATGACCGTCACGATGCCGTTATACGCCGCCCGCCCAGCGCCGATCTGCCGCACCAGCGTGTAATGCAGCGGAAACGTCACCACCGATCCCGCCACCGCCAGCCAGCCGATGCCGATCCAGAACGTCGCGCGGTCGGGCAGCTCCGGCGGCCCCGCCGTCCATGCGGCCAGCGCGAAATCGGCGATGGTGCCATACAGCATGGCCCAGGCCAGCAGGCTGATCATCGGCAGGGCGCGCCCCGTCTCGTTGGCCTGCACCACATTGGCGATGCTGGCCGCCAATATGCCCAGCACAGCCCAGACGATCCCGACCCAGACATTGCCGCCCAACGGCGACAATTGCGCTTCATGCGCCAGCAACAGGCCGATGCCCGATAGCGCCACGCAGGTGCCGATCACGAAATCGCGCGTGATCCGCTGCCCCAGCAGCCACCAGCCGAACGCGGCATTGCTGACGATCAGCATCGTGAACATGACCGCCACGATACCGGATGTCAGATGCAGTTCGGCGCGATAGACGAAATTGAAATTGCCGCAGAACTGCGTGATCCCCACCGCCAGCGCCAACAACTGCCCGGCCTGGCCGATCCGCAGCGATCGCTTCATCACCAGCGCCAAAAGGAACATGGCCGGGGTCGCCACCGCGAAGCGGATCGCCACCGCCCAGCTGGGCGCGACCCCGTCGATCTGGTCCGCGATCACCCACCAGGTCGAACCCCAGATGATGCCGGTCAGCACGAACGGTATCGCCACGCGCGGGCGGAGCAGGGAATGCGGCTGATCCGTCATCGCGCGTCTTACAGGGCAGCCACGGCGCGGGCGAGCAGACCCGCATGGTCGGGATCGGTGTTCCAGGCCGTGACCAGCCGGGCAGCGTCATCGCCCCAATCGTAGAACTCGAAACCCTGTTGGCGCAGGCCCGCACGCTCGGCAGCGGTGCAGCGCAGGAAAATCTCGTTCGCTTCGACAGGGTGCATCATACGCGCCTTCGCCGCGCCCGCGATTTCCTGCGCCGCAGCATTGGCGGCGCGAGCGTTGGCAAGCCACAGATCGCCGTCCAGCATCGCCAGCAATTGCGCGGCAAGATAGCGCCCTTTCGATTGCAGATGTCCCGCCCTTTTACGGCGATAACGGGCGACATCGGCCAGGCCGATATCGAAGAAAACGATTGCCTCCGCCGTCATGCCGCCGTTTTTCACGAAGCCGAAACTCAACGCGTCGCAATGGCCCGCCGCCTCCGCCGCGTCGCCGCCCAGAAACGCGCAGGCATTGGCGAACCGCGCGCCGTCCATGTGGAGATACAGCCCGCGTTCGCGCGCCAGTTCCACGATCGCGGCCAGTTCCGCCGGGCGATAGGCGCAGCCATATTCGCTCGCCTGCGTGATGCTGATCGCGTGCGGCTGCACCTGATGCACATCGTCGCGGATGGGGTCGATCAACGCGCGGATGGTGTCGGGCGTCAGTTTCGCGCTATCCCCCTCCGCCAGCAGCAGTTTCGCACCATGGAGGTAGAAACCGGGCGCGCCGCCTTCGTCCATTTCGATATGGGCCTCCCGGTGACAGACCACGCCGCCATGCGGGGGCACCATCGGACCGAGCGCGAGGCAGTTCGCCGCCGTGCCGGTCGCGACCCACAACACCGCGCATTCACGCCCGAACAGGGCGGCGAAGGCGTCGTCCAGCCGCTGCGACCATGCATCGCCATCATAGGGCGAATCGGGTGCGTCCGCACTGCGCATCGCGTCCCACACGGCGGGATGGACCGCAGCGGCATTGTCGGACAGAAATTGCATGCGCGTCGGGGAAGGCGAAGCGGAAAGGGAAGATGCCATGGGGGAACGCCCTGACGCAGCCCCGCGTTGGACACAAGAAGGAGATTACACCCATGTCCGATAGCTCAAATGCGCAAGGCGGGATCGCCGGCCTCACCATCGCCAGGGAAGATCACGGCGATAAGGGGCAATACACTGCCAAAATCGATGGCGCGCGCGAAAGCGGGAAATTGACCTGGGTCAAACGCATGGATGGCGACACGCCCGTTCGTGTGGCCGAACATACTATCGTACCCCGTGAAATCGGGGGCAAAGGCGTGGCGGCACAATTGGTCGATGCGCTGGTGGACGATGCGCGGGAGCATGGCTTCAAAATCGATCCGCAATGTTCCTACGTCGCCGAGAAATTCGACGACAATCCCGTCTGGCACGACCTGCGCGCTTAAGCCGTTCCGCCGGGCTCGTTCAGTGCGGAATAATCGGTCGCGGAAATGCTGGTAAGGATGGCAGCGCGCAGTTCGCGCGCCCGTTCGGCAGGCAAGCCTTCGAAATCGAGCGTACCCCCCGCCAGTCCCAGCTTCAGCGTGGCATAGCCGCGCCTTTGCGCCAGCGGGCCGCGCGCGATCTCAACCGATTGCAATTTTACGCGGCTGGCGATGTCGCGGCGCGGTGCCAGCCAACCGCGGCGGGTGTAGATCCGCGCGTTGTCGACCGCATTGTAATCATACCGCCACAGGAACATCTGTCGCGCGCTGGAAATGGCCGCCACTGCCAGGGGAACGAGGGCGAACCACGGCGACGCCACGTCGGCGATCGCCAGCACCGCGGCCACGATGACCGCTACGAATGCGAAACCGGCAAATTCGATGATCGCGCTGTCGATGCGGTAATTGCGGCTGCCGCGCTGCCACGCCGTATCCGTATCGGGCGCGATCGCGAATCCGGCGATCCGCGCGATCGGCTCAAGTTCGTGCATTTTCGCGAACGGCGCGACATCGTGGCTTGCAGAGCCGCTATCCTGCGCGAGGCTGACGAATTTCAGCCCATGCCAGCCGAACCGTCGGCGCAGGATACCCGTGACGACCGCCACCGCCTGCACGCGGTGGACCGGCATGACCACGTCGGTCTTGGTCAGCATCCCCCGCCGCCGGCGGAAATTGCGCGTGCCCCCGGCCCGGGTCAGCTCCAGCCGGAAGTCCCAATCGCGCAAGGCCGTGCGCACGAGCCCCATGAGCGACCCCACCAGCAAGAAAGCGATCAGCCCGGTCAGTACGCTAACCACCTGGATCCACAGCCCGAGCCCTGAAATCGCGCCGCCGGCACCCTCCGCCCAACGGGTCCACAGGTCGCTGTCATACAGCTGGAAACTGGCGAAACTTTCGGAATATTGGACCACCGCCGCAACCGCCGCGAAAATGGCCAGCGAAAATTCGAACAGACCGAATGTCAGGACCCGCCTTTCATCCATCGCGAACAGGGTTTCACTGGTTTCGAACGGCGCGTCCGCCTCCGCGGATGCGATGCCTGCCGGGTTCGATTCGCGATCGCCGCCAACCCGGGCCGCGCCGGTTTTCCGCGCGCGCACGACATCACGTAACCGCGCACCTTCCGCCTGGGTCAGATAATGCAGCGACAGATCGTCCCCGCCGCCGGCGCCGGTTTCGAACTTGACCCGGCTCAATCCGAACAGGCGCGGCAGCAGGCTCTGTTCGAGGCTGACGTCCTGAATGCGTTCGAAGGGTATCGACCGCGCGGACCGCGACAATATGCCGCTCTCGACACGAATATCGGTATCGCCGACGACATAGGTCAGACGTTTCCAGCCAAGGTAGCTGCCGCCCGCGCTCAATACGAATATGAACGCCGCCACCGCCAAAGCCGCGATGATCGCCCACGGTTCCTCGCGCATGGCGACGAACGCGGCGATCGCGGGCACGACCGCGTTCTGGATGCCGGACAGGCCGCCTACCACCGGGCTCAAAGGGTGGGTGCGTCTCACCGCCTCGGCCTCCTCGACCGGCATCGGATCGGGGGAGGGCGCGACCGCCTCGCTCACCGGGTTTCGCGCCCGATATGCGCGCGCATTTCCTCGCGCATGGCCTTGGCATGGCCGTTTTCCAGGCCGGGCAAATGAACCGAGGCGTTATGGGTGCCCGCCGTATGCACCGTCAGCGTGGCCAGACCGTATGCCCGTTGCAACGGCCCCTGATCGACGTCGATATGCTGGATACGCCCGAACGGAACGACCGTATCGACATTGAACAGGATGCCGCGCACCACCCGCAACCGGTCGCTGCCCATATCGTAACCGCGGGCATGATAGCGGCGCAGCGGAATGCGAAAGACGATCAACGCCGCCAGGATCAGCACCGGCACGATGACGATGCCCGGCAGGCCGGGGACCGCGAACTCCAAGGCGACGCCAATCGCGATGATCGGCAGTGCATACAGGCAGGCGACGATCCGGGTGAGTTTGACGTGATTGGGATGCAGCGGCGTCAAACCGGTTCGGTTCGGCGTGACGGTGGCGGGTTCGATCGGTGGGGATGCGGAGGGTGTCGGTTCCATGATCCGGGGAATGACCGGCCTGCGCATGGTTTGCAAGATGCCCGCATCAACCCCGCTGGTTGAACCGCCGCCCGATCAACGCGGCGGCGATGTTGGTTTTCTGGACATCGGTGGTGCCGCCGGCGATGCCCCAGGCGAACCCGTCGCGCAGGCGCTGTTCCATGGGATAATCCTTGGAATAGCCGTATCCGCCCATCACCTGCACGCCCAGACTGGTCACCTCGCGCACGATTTCGTTGGAATAGCATTTGGCGGTCGAGCTTTCATACACGCTCGGCAGACCGTCGGACGCGTTCGCCGCTGCACGCCAGATGAGCAGACGCGCCGCATCGACCTTCATCGCCATTTCCGCCAGTTTAAGCTGCACAGCCTGAAAATCCACGATCGGTTTGCCGAATGCGTGCCGCTCCTGCGTGTAGGCCAGCGCATCTTCCAGCGCCGCCGCCGCCACGCCCAGCCCCATGGTCGCATTGCCGCAACGCTCCAGTCCGAACGCGCCCATCAATTTGGAAAATCCGCCCGCGCCGATGATCAGATTGCCGGCGGGCACGCGCACATCGTCCAGGTAGATGTCGGCGGAAGGAATGCCGCGAAAACCCATCAATTCCTCGCGTTTGCCGAAACCGATGCCTTCCGCATCCTTTTCGACCAGCACAGCGCCGACCCCTTTGGCGCCCCCGATGCTGTGCCCGTCCCCATCGTCGAACCGGCAATAGGTGATGTAGTAATTGGAATGCCCCGCGCCCGAACTCCAGCGTTTGCGACCGTTGAGGACGATGTGATCGCCATCCATGCGGGCGGTGGTGGTAAGATCGGTCAAAGCGGTCCCGGCATCGGGTTCCGACATGGCAACCGCCACGATTTTCTCGCCCCGGACGACCTCGGGCAGAATGCGCGCCTTCAACGCATCGGACCCCAACCGCTCGATCGTACGCACCGGACCGGTCAGTGCCTCGAACACCGGGAAGGCCACGGCGACGGAGATTTGCGCGAATTCCTCCAGCACCAGCAGCGCCTCGATATGGCCCAGCCCCATCCCGCCATATTCCTCCGGCAGATTGATGCCGAGGAAGCCCAGTTCGCCATAGCGGCGGACCATGTCATGGGGGACGGGCGTGTCGTCTCGTTCCAGGTCCCGCGCAAGTTCGGGCAGCTCGGCGCGCGCGAACTTACGGGCCGCTTGCTGCAATTCGTACTGTTGGTCCGACAGTTCGAAATTCATGTCCCCGCCCCCTTATTCCGGCATCACACGACCGCCAGATGGCGATTGCTCAGCTTCCCGCTGTAATTCTTCTGCAACCGGACCTTACGTTCCAGATCGTCGATGATCGCGCCGCTGAAATCCACCCCGGCCAGATCGTCCATATAGCTTAAGGCGCCGGGCGTATCGACATTGATTTCGATCATCATGTCGCCCACCACATCCAGCCCGGCGAGATACATGCCGTCATCGATCAGCTTGGGCGAACACAGATCGGCCACGGCCAGCGCTGCTTCGGTCGGGGTTTCTATTTCCGCCTTGCCACCCGCCGACAGGTTGGACCGCGCATCGTCGGTGGTGCTGGTCCGGCGGAGGCAGGCATAGACGCCGTCGACTTTCAGCGGCCGCCCGTTCAGCGTGATGATTCGCAAATCGCCATTGGCCGCTTCGGGCAGATATTGCTGCACGATGGCATAGCCGTCGCGGATCGTCGCATCGATGATCTGGTTCAAATTCTGGCGGTTGTCCTGATCGATGATGAACACGCCCTGCCCGCCGGAACCCTGCAACGGCTTGATGACACCCTTGCCGCCGTTTTCATCCAGAAAGGCGTGAACCTCGTCCGCATGGCGGGTGATGCAGGTCGCGGGGCGGACGTTCTCGGGATAATGCTGAAAATACGTCTTGTTCACCGCGTCGGTCAAATGTTTGGGATCGTTGAGTACGATCGTACCCTGCGCGGCGGCGAGCTGCGCGAACAAGAGCGAGGATGACGGTGCCCAAGGCCGGTCCGCCAGTTCTTCCGCCGGATCGCTGCGCAGCATCAGCACATCGTAATCGATGAGTGCGATGCGGGTCAGTTCGACGTCGTTCTGCACATGGGCCAGGAATGTCGCATCGTCGGTATGGTCCTTTGCCTCCGCCACGGTGGCCATCGCGCAGATACGTCCGCTGCTTTCGTAGATGAAATCGCCCAGCCCGATGAGCGCGACGGTATGCCCGCGTGCAGCGGCGATGCGGGACAACCGGATGGTGGTGTAATCTTCCTGTTCGGTCGCGATGTCGTTGATGACGAATGCCAGGTTCATGGGGTTTCACTTTCTATGTAGAATTGTTCGATGTCGATCTGTGCGGCTTTGCGAATGGCGTTATGCGCGTCTTCCCCTTCGAAACAGCGGGGTATGAGGGCGGGGGATTTCAGAAAACCGTCATCGAGCAATTGTCTCAAGGTGGCGCGCTGCTTCAATGCGAACTTCCCGATGAACAGGAACGGGATGTCGCCGTCATTCTTTAGATAGGCAAGCAGATCGATCAACCCGTCGAGATATAGCGCATCCTTGGTCATGCCGCCGCCGCGCAGCGCGCGCATGGTGGTGTCGAAAGCAGCTTCCTCGCGCAGGGAATGGTCGCGCATGGCGGCGTAGATGGCACCTGCCTTCTCCCCGTCGATCGCCATGCGCGCGGCAAGGACCCGCGCGGCCAGCAGGCGCAGGCGCGAGGGCGGCATGTTGCCGGCGAGATACTCGGCCAGCACCGCGATGCCTTCCTGCAATGCATCGTAATCGGCGAGCCCGCATTCGAGCACGGCCAGCGGCTGATAGCGTCCGTTGAAACGCGTGACCGAATGCACCCCGATCTCATGCTGGATCAGCGAGTCGATGCGCGCGGCGGGCAGCGCGTAATCGGTCGCCACGTGCAGATCGCCCGCGACCGTCATGATATGCGT
>JBASAR010000164.1:0-2380 GCA_049650705.1 Pontixanthobacter sp.
ATCGCGTGATGGGGCGGCGAAATATTGTGGGCATGGGGCAACAGTATCGATGTTGCCGCCCGCATTCGGCCATTGTCGTCCAATAAGGACTCGCCATGGGGGCGTGCGATACTTACCCTTCATCCAACAATTTCCTGCGACTCCGCCCCGGCAGCCGGTTTTGAACGGTATCGAGTCAGGAACGGTTCAGCGCGGGGATGATTGAACGTAGCAATGCATTCAGCGGGGCATTTTGTGACGATACGAACGACACGCGGCGGAACGGGAAAGCGGGCGGCGTTGCTTGCTGCCGCTGCCGGTATGGCGTTCGTCCTGCCCAGCGCCGTCTCCGCAATCGGCGGGCAATCGGTGACGACTGCACCCGCGCCGCTCATTTCCGCGCCTTTCACACCTGCATCGGTCGATCCGGTTTTGGCAAAACGCGTGGCGGAAAGTCTCGCGGCGAAGGGGCTCGATCTGCGGTTCACCCCCGCCAGCAATCTGCGCGACCGTACGGTGACGGTGGCCGTTCGGGTCAATGATAACGCGGCGCAGGCGATTTCGGCGCGCGGCTTCGCATCGCGCAGCGCTTCCGCCGCGGTCGCGCAGGGCCAGCCGGGCACCGCCACGGTCGCGATTGCGCCGACCCGGTACAATCTGGGTATCGCGCGTGGATATCAGGGTTTCGCCCAGTCGTCCGAACTGGTGCAGCCGGGCGCCGGCAAATCGAAACTGTCGGCCATGGCTGCAGGTCGCCGGACGCTGCCTGCTTCGATCAAGTCGGTCGACATGCCCGATCTGGCGGATTTCAAACCGTCGCCGGGTGCGGCCGACAAGCCGAGCCGGTTCAAATCGCGCATCGCCCTCGATCAGGAAAGCCCCATCGGTCGCTCCCCGCAGACCCGCGGGAGCCTGGGCGACCAGTCCTTCGATCTGGGCGGCGCCTTCCGCGTGACCCGCAATCTCGATGTGACCGCCGGTGTGGTGTTGTCGCAGGATCGCGACCGGATCGATCCGGTAACCGACAATGTGCAGGACAGCCAGTCGGTCTATGTCGGAACACAATTCCGCTTCTGACCTCACTTGCCTCTACCGGCTCCCGATTGTTTCGACAGACCCCGCTTCGGCGGGGTTTTTCTTTGCCCGCATCGACGCTTGCCGTAAGGGAAGCAGAAAAAGGGAAAGAGGAGGCCCCAGCATGACCCACATCGCCATCGTAACCGGCGGAACCCGAGGTATCGGTCGCGCAATCTGCGAACGTTTGAAGAAGGACGGCTTCACCGTCGTCGCCAATTATGCCGGCAATGACGATGCGGCGCGTAATATGACCGATGAAACCGGCATTGCCACGGTCAAATGGGATGTCGGTGATCACGAAGCCTGTATCGAAGGTTGCAAACAGGTGACCGAAGAACATGGGCCCGTTGATGCCGTGGTCAACAATGCCGGCATCACCCGCGACGGCACGCTGCATCGGATGAGCTACGACGACTGGCACGAGGTCATGCGTGTCAATCTGGGCGGCTGCTTCAACATGGCGAAGGCGTGCTTCCCCGGGATGCGGGAACGCAAATGGGGCCGCATCGTCAATATCGGATCGATCAACGGGCAGGCGGGCCAGTACGGGCAAGTGAATTACGCCGCCGCCAAATCGGGCATCCACGGTTTCACCAAGGCGCTGGCACAGGAAGGCGCCAAATTCGGCGTGACGGTGAACGCGATCGCGCCCGGTTACATCGACACCGACATGGTCGCTGCGGTGCCCGAACCGGTGTTGGAAAAAATCGTCGCGCAGATCCCTGTCGGGCGGTTGGGTCAGGCGGAAGAAATCGCCCGCGCAGTCAGCTTCCTATGTGCCGAGGATGCGGGTTTCGTGACCGGTTCGACCATGAGCGTGAATGGCGGGCAGCATATGTATTGATGTCGCGGCCATACCGAACCGCGCGCGCAAGCGATGACTGTCCCAGGCTGGGACGGTTTCGAACGGGAGGGCTTGATGGGGCATCGCGAACCGGGCGATTGCCTGCGCGTTGTCATCATTCGATGATGTAGCCGACCACTTTCCATGCATCGTCCTCGCGTTCCAAAGTGATCGTTTCTTTGGCTTCCGGGCGGTTCGTAAAATACGTGCGGAAGGTGACGATGCGGTATCCGCGCGGCGGTGCATTGACGCTTTGATAGCCGATGGCGTCACGCGCGAGCATCGGGCCCAGCGGCGTGCGAGCGTCCTGCGATGTGTTGCGCCACAGTTCCAGCGTGTTGAGACGGCGGAACTGATCGCCCGTGTTTTCGTAACTGGCGGCCCAATCGCCGGAATCGGTCAGGCGCAGCCAGTCGCGCGCCGCCGCTTCGGTGGCATGGTCCGTGGCAATCTGCTGCGCGGAACTGTCCGCCGGCTCGA
>JBASAR010000165.1:0-3275 GCA_049650705.1 Pontixanthobacter sp.
AGATATTTGCCATCGCGCGCGCGGCGGCTGTCGGCGGCGACGATGCGGTAATAGGGACGCTTCTTCGCGCCGCCACGGGATAGTCGGAGTGCAATTGCCATTGTGTAATACCTTTCGGATATAATACTTAAAAATTAAACTCTATTAATAACTAACAAAACGACCTTAGAAAATGCAATGAACGCTATGGCGCCAAACACTAATGAAAAACGATTATATATTAGCGAGTCAATGAAAGGGGCTATCATTACCAGAAGAAGAAATAACTGCCTATTATTTGAAAGTGTTTGAAAAACTATATAAGGATTAAATAGCCTTAGCAGGCCTGTTTGCTGCTTCCTATATGTCATTTCTTCGGACCACCAAGACCGGGAAGACCTTTGGGGAGGTTCACTCCGCCCGGCCCGACTATTCCATCGAGATCGGGCATACCTGCCATGCCGCCTTTTCCCCCGAACATGGAGGCGAGGCCCTTCAGGCCACCCATCTTCTTGATCTGCTTCATTGCGCGGCCCATCTCCTGGTGCATTTTCAGCACCTTGTTCAATTCCTGAACATTGCGTCCAGCCCCCGCCGCGATCCGGCGCTTGCGTTTGGCGTTGAGCAACGCGGGGTTCGCGCGTTCTTTCGGCGTCATCGACCCGATCAGCGCGTCCATATGGACCAGCACCTTGTCGTCCATCCCGCTATTCGCGAGCGCGGCCTTGGCTTTCTTCATGCCTGGCAACATTCCGGCGAGCATACCCAGACCGCCCATCTGGTTCATCTGTCTAAGTTGCGTGCGCAGATCGTTCAAATCGAACTGCCCCTTGGCCATGCGCTTGGCCATGTTCTCCGCATCGGCTTCGTCGATCGTCGCGGCGGCTTTTTCCACCAGCGACACGACGTCGCCCATGCCCAAAATGCGGTCGGCAACGCGTTTGGGGTGGAACGCTTCGAGCGCGTCGAGCTTCTCGCCCGTGCCCGCGAATTTGATCGGCTTGCCGGTGACATGGCGCATCGACAGCGCCGCGCCGCCGCGCGCATCGCCGTCCATCCGCGTCAGGATCACACCGGTCAGCGGCACCTCGTCGGTGAAACTCTTGGCGACATTGACCGCGTCCTGCCCGGTCAGGCTGTCGACCACCAGCAGCACTTCGGTGGGGGATGCGGTGGCGGAGACCGCCTTCATCTCCGCCATCAACGCCTCGTCGACATGCAGCCGGCCCGCCGTGTCGAGCAACAGCACGTCGGCGGCCTGTAGCCGGGCAGCGTCCATCGCGCGCCTTGCGATATCGACCGGTTGCTGCCCCGCCACGATCGGCAGGGTCGCGCAATCGATCTGTTCGCCCAGCACCGCCAGCTGCTCCTGCGCCGCCGGACGGTTGACGTCGAGCGAGGCCATCAACGCCTTCTTGCCGTGCTTCTCACGAATGAACTTGGCGAGCTTGGCGGTCGAGGTTGTCTTGCCCGACCCCTGCAGGCCGACCATCATGATGACGACGGGCGGCTTCGCGTCCAGCGTCAGTCCGACGGTCTCGTCCCCGCCGAGCATGGCAACCAACTCGTCGCTGACGATCTTGATGACCTGTTGGCCCGGCGTGACCGATTTCAGAACATCGGCACCGATCGCGCGTTCGGTGACCGCATCGATGAACCGCCGCACGACGGGCAGAGCCACGTCCGCCTCCAGCAGCGCGATCCGCACCTCGCGCATGGCATCGCGAACGTCCTGTTCCTTGAGCGCCCCGCGCCCGCGCAGCCCGTCGAACACACCGGTCAGGCGATCGGACAGACTGTCAAACATACGCGTTCACTCCATGGGTTGTCCGCCCGATATAGCAGGCGACAACCGCAAATGCCAAAAACGCCGGCGAACGAAACCTCGTCAGCCAGCGTGCGGATCCGATAAGAAACCGACTTGATTATCGATATCCATTTTACCGGATTTCGGTTCAGGTCGAAGGCGAAAATGTTCGGTTTCGAGAACCGGCGCGCGGCGGACATTCAGTCCGTGAGCACCGGAAGCGCAGAAACCGCACATTTCTAGCCCGACATCAGCCGAAAGACGGTGAAATGGTGGAGCCTAGCGGGATCGAACCGCTGACCTCAACACTGCCAGTGTTGCGCTCTCCCAGCTGAGCTAAGGCCCCAATAAAACGCCCTCTAAGAAAGAACCCCCTTAAGGGCAAGGAGAGTTTTCTGTTAAAGATCCCGCAAGCAAGGCATTCGTCTTAACTTGCTCCCTCGCATAAGCGCGGGCGGCCGGTCGGCCTTGCGAACCCAAGCGGGTCCGTCGACTTTACCCGGCCATTATCGTTATGATTCCGGTTCTTCGTCGTCGCCCTTGCCCTTCGACACGGCCATGTCCTCGTTGTCGTCGCCCAGATCGACGTCGCTGTCGGGGCGGTTTTCTTCTTCGTCGACGTCGGACAGATCGTCATCATCGGCCAGATCGCTGTCAGCCTCGGTCTTTTTCTTCGTGTCTTCCTCGAACGGAATGGGCTGCTTCGTCTTGAGGACGGGTTCGGGCGTCCATTCCTCGCCGCATTCGATGCAGGTGACGGGGTCTTCCTTGGTAAGATCGTAGAAGCGCGTGCCGCATTTCGGGCAGCTGCGTTTCGTGCCCCATTCTGGCTTGACCATCGGTAATCCTCATTGTCGGTCCGGCGCGTATAAGGGTCCGGAGCGGATAAAACTGGGCGTAAAGTGGGAACCGCGCGTGGCGATGACAAGCGCGGGCTCTCAATGTCGCGCGCCCATTGCCATAGGGTATGGCCGGTGTCAAAGCCCGGCGCATGGACACGGGCACCACCCCCACCCCCCGCATTTTTTCGCCAACCGGTTCCCTGTTGGGGAGGATCGCGGTGCCGGGCGACAAATCGATCAGCCACCGTGCGCTGATGTTCGGTGCGCTGGCAGTCGGGGAAACCCGGATCGCCGGGCTGCTGGAAGGGCACGACGTGATCGCCACCGCCGATGCCCTGCGCGCGATGGGCGCGACGATCGAGCGGACCGACGACGGCGAATGGTCGGTACATGGCGTTGGCGTTGGTGGATTGCTGCAACCGGCGGGCGCGCTGGAGATGGGGAACAGTGGCACCAGCACGCGGCTGTTGATGGGGCTGGTCGCCAGTCACGATATTCGCGTCGTATTCACAGGCGATGACAGCCTCTCCGCCCGCCCGATGGGCCGCGTGATCGAACCGTTGGCGCAGATGGGGGCGCAGATCGACGCTGGAACTGGCGGCACATTGCCGCTCACGATCCAGGGTTCCCTGCCCGCCGTGCCGATC
>JBASAR010000166.1:0-1838 GCA_049650705.1 Pontixanthobacter sp.
GGACATAACAATGTGTATGGCTCAGAAAATGGTCGTTTTAACCTGATCAATAATTACTATAAGCCAGGCAAAGCAAGTAAGATCATGCAGTTTGCGGATATTTGGTACTCCCCTGAGATAAAAGAAAATCAGGCGTATATTATGGGTAATGTACTTGAGAACAATCCACAACTGAGTGAGCATAACTACTTAGGTGTAAACTACCGTAAAGCAGTCAAAGCAAAGCGCACAAAGAGTGATACAAAGAGCCCTTGGTTAAGCGATAAAGTAATTATTACATCTGCTGTGCAAGAATCGTTGGCCTATATTAGTGCAGAGCAAGCATTTTATACTGCCACCAAAGCACAAGACATTGGTGCAAGCAAAAATGCCAATGGCCGATTTATTGATAGTGTTGATAACTTAGTTTATCAACAATTAATAGACGCTGTGCCCATCAAGAAAAACGGTCTAATAGACCACGAGTTTGAATTAATAGGTAGTTGGGATGCTTATGAAAAACAATTTATAGGCTTTACAGCAATCACAGATGCCGATCAAGATGGTGTGGATGATAACTGGCTAAAACAACATCAGCCGCAATTGAAAAATGCCACTAAAGGGCAGGTTTTACAGCAGTACTTAAATTCACTTAGCGAATAATAAAGCAAAATCCACTTTGACTTTAACAGATCTGTTAAGTCATCGTGGCTTTCGATTATAACTTCAATAGTGTTCAACGACTGTTAGCGAATTGTGCTGTTAAAAAGTCATCAATAACGGCAGTCGTTGGTGTTAACCACGGCTGGAATAACCAAAATGAATGCTGCGCGCCTTTGAATTGATAAACTTGGCTGGTTATTTGTAATTCCTCTAACTTTTGTATTGCGCTGTTTCGACCTGCTCGAGAGCGTGGTACTGAGCTATTAATGAAAAGTGTCGCAAACGCGTTGTTATCAATATAGGAAATAGGTGATGCACAGCGCTAACGTTGTGGGATAGTTTCATAACGGTCCCCCCACCTCTTGCTAGCTGAAGTGAAATCACTTAACCCATCAATATTTATAAGCGCTTGGACATTAATTCGCTTCGAGTTATTGTCGCTGCTATCAACAATCCCGCCTGTAGACTAATAGCGTTGCTCTGGTTGACGCAGATAGAGCTTCACGAATGAAAGTAACACTAAGCAATGGGTAGTGTAGTCCCATCGCGGTTAATCGCGCCAATAGGTGGTGTACGCCTGAAGGTTACAGAGCATCTCAGAACTAGCCATTTGTACTGCATAGCTCAGTGAGTTGTTATTATTTTGCGCAGACCCATCCATTATTGAATAAAATAAGCAGCTGATAAAAAATGTTTTTATTTGCGGTGTTTTTATTATACGCATCATAAATCATTATGAGCTTACTGTGCTGATGTGGTTGAAGGGAAAGCGAGTTTTAGCCAGTAAACAAAGTGCAATGTACTTTGTTTACTGGCTAACTTATCAGAGGCTGTTTAGTTGTTACCAGCTAGAAGCTTAGCTATTTCAAGGCTTGCTAGAATGAAGGGACCATTTCCTTTAGGATCATTTTTACTGATCGGTTCGCTCATGTAATAGTGAAAACTACCATCACGGCCAAAGCCAAGTCCTGCAACATAGCATTGGTTTGTCATACTCACCGTGCCATCGTTATGGACTAATGTAAATTGGTTAAGTAAACCTTGATAAGCTGCAAGCGCCGTGTCTTGATAATCAGCATCGATATAACCGTTATTAAGCGCTTTGGCATAAAAATAAGCGAACATTGCTGTTGCAGTAGATTCTTGGTAGTTGCCCAAAGCCGTTGGTTTGTCTAAAACTTGCCACCATGTGCCGG
>JBASAR010000167.1:0-4007 GCA_049650705.1 Pontixanthobacter sp.
TCATCGGGTTGCTGACGGCATACAGCGCGGCATTGCCTAGCGGTGAGCGCAGTGCGGTTGGTGTGGGGCGCGGCACTGGCGGATGTTATATTCGCGACGCGCAAGGTTACTTCGAACGCGGTGGGCACAACGAAGGATGATCCCGACCCGGTGTCGGCGGAATAACCGAAAAGCAGGTATCCCCCCGCCGCCCGATTGGGAGCAACCGTTGCCTATTCGTCGTCCGTGTCGGACCAATTCCGGCGCAGTTCGTTGTCCACCGGCGGCGCGTCGTCCATCCTGATGCGCGTCGTGGCCGGGCGTGCGGGGTAGGGGCATTCGCGCGCCTGTCCCAGCCCCTTCAGATACCCCCGCCGAATCGCACCGGCGACGATCGCTTCTTCGAAATCGCGCTGGTGATCCGCCGCGCCGCTGACTTCGCGAATAATACCGCGGAAGGGGATGAACGATCCGACCGCGCTTTTGGCGATTTTTCCTAAAGTTATATCGCGCCGTTCCCCGGTCGCGACGTCCAGATCCGCGCCTAACACCGCGTCCAGCCGAGAGATTTCGCGCGCGATGTCCTCGCACGCGGCCATTCGCTCGCTGGCATAGGGAGCGGTGACGGCGTCGGTCAGCGCCTCGGGAATGTCGTCCTTCGACAGGTTGAGATCGTTCAACGGCGTGCTGGCGACATCCATCGCGTTGGGGCTGCGCCCGCGCACGACCTCGTCGCCTTCATCCTGCGCGATGGCCGGCATGGCGGCACCGGCCACCAGCAGTCCGGCTGCAATCCTAACGCAGTTCGACGATCGAATCGCATTGCGTATCATCACCACTCTCCATTCCCAGTTTCAGCGCCTGCATACGCTGGCGACTTGAACCATGGGTGAAGCTTTCGGGGTTTACGCGCTGTCCGGCACCGCGTTGCAACGTATCGTCGCCGATGGCGCTGGCGGCGGTCAGCCCTTCCTCCATATCGCCCGGCTCGATCAGATTGCGGTTCTTGCCCGCCCACCCGCCGGCATAGCAATCGGCCTGCAGTTCCATCAGCACCTGCAATTCGTTGGAACGACGGGGGTCCTGCTGCTGCGCGCTACGGATGGCGGCCGCCACCCCGGTCAGATACTGTATGTGGTGCCCATATTCATGCGCGACCACATAATATCGCGCGAAATCGCCGCCGGCGCCCATCTGCCGTTCCATCTGTTCGTAGAAGGCGGTGTCGATATACATCGTCTGGTCGCCAGGGCAGTAGAACGGCCCCATGCCCGTGCTGCCCGGCCCGCAGCCGGTGTCGAAGCGCCCGCTCTGGGGGAAGGCAAGCTGTGGCTGCTGGAACGCGATTCCCGCCCGCTGAAAGACAGGAGCCCATGTCTCGTTGAGCGAGGTGACCGCGTTGCAGGTTTCCAGGGCATACTGGTTCGACGTACAGAGCGTCTCGGCCGACTGATCACCTTCGATCTGCCGGGGCGCCTGCGCGGTTTGCTGGTCGCCGCTCAGTGCGCCGATCGTCTGCATCGGGTCTGCGCCGAAGATGAAATAGGCGATGATCGCGATCAGAATCGTGCCGCAGCCGACCTTGCCCCCGCCGCCACCGGGGAAGCGCCCGCCGCCACGTCCGCCGGCCGTGCGGACGTTGATATTGTTCGGATCGAAGCGGTTGAGCCGCATGACATTCCCCCTGATTTGGCCACTTGCTCTGGACTCCGCTTCGCATGAACGCAAAAGCTGCAAACCGCAAAGATTAGACCACAACAATCGGGTGAGACGAAACATGTTCCTTTCCGGCAAGCGCGCCTTGGTTACCGGCAGCACATCGGGCATCGGCCTCGCCATCGCGCGGGCTTTGTCGGCGGAGGGGGCGGAGGTCGTGCTCAACGGCTTCGGCGAAGCGGACGATATCGCGGCCCTGTGCAAGGAACTGGGCACGCGCCATGTCGATGCCGATCTGTTGGCGCAGGACGGGTGCGAGCTTCTGATGGCGGAAGCGGGCGCGGTCGACATCCTCGTCAACAATGCCGGCATGCAGCACGTCGCGCCGGTGGACGAATTTCCGGTGGACCGATGGAACGCGATTATCGCGCTCAATCTGACCGCCGCGTTCCACACCACGCGTTTGGCCGTGCCGCATATGAAGGAACATGGCTGGGGCCGGATCATCAACACCGCCAGCGCGCATTCGAAGACCGCGTCGCCGTTCAAGAGCGCCTACAACGCATCGAAGCACGGGATCGACGGATTCACCAAAACCGTCGCGCTGGAACTGGCGCAAACGGGTGTGACTGCGAATTGCATCAGCCCGGGCTATGTATGGACACCCTTGGTCGAGGGGCAGATCCCCGACACCATGAAATCACGCGGCCTGTCGCGCGAAGAGGTGATGAACGACGTCCTGCTGGCCAAACAGCCGACCAAGAAATTCGTGCAGGTGGAGGAAGTCGGCGTGCTCGCCTTGTTCCTGTGCCGCGAGGAAGCAGGCAACGTCACCGGTGCCAACTGGAGCATCGACGGCGGCTGGACGGCGGAGTGACGCGCCATGCGTCGCCCCGGACTTGATCCGGGGCCCCGCTAAACTTTTCATGCAAGCGTATCGTATAAGTCATTCCAGTCCTGCTTAACGCTCTCAACCAGCTCGATCTTCCAAAGCCGGTGCCCTTTCTTCAACCGCTTCTCATGCGCGATGCAGGCGTCGATGTTTTTGGAATGATCGGCCCAGACCAAACGCGTAAGTCCGTGTTCTCTGCATAACCCCGAACCTTAGCCTGCACGGTGTTGGACGACGCGGCGCGGTAAATCAGCGGTGACGCCCACGTACAACGTCCCGCAATAACGGTTGGACATTATATAGACCCAGCCGCCTTTGTTCTGATCCCCCATTTCTCTTTCGATAAGTAAGCGGTGCGCCGGGTCAAGCCCGGGGCGACTGAAATACCTCGTCACCCCGGCCCCCGCGCCTGCGCCCCGCTATTCGATGGTTACACTAGCTATCCCCGCACGCCGCGCTTACATGACCCGCCACCCTTTCCAACCTAGGAACCCCCCCCCAGTGGCGCAGCACGATATCCCCCTCGGCCTCACCTTCGACGACGTCCTGCTGCGCCCGGGCGAAAGCGACATTTTGCCAAGCATGGCGGATACGCGCACGCAGTTGACGCGGGATATCGCGCTCAATATTCCTGTCCTGTCCGCTGCGATGGATACGGTGACCGAGGCGGACATGGCGATCGTCATGGCGCAGATGGGCGGCATCGGCGTGCTACATCGCAACCTCGATATTATGGAGCAGGCGGCGGCGGTACGTGCGGTCAAACGTTTTGAAAGCGGCATGGTCGTCAACCCGATTACCATTCACCCCGAAGCAACGCTGGGCGATGCGCAGGCACTGATGACGCAGCACCGGATCAGTGGCATTCCGGTGGCGGATCGCGACGGCAAGCTGGTCGGCATTCTCACCAACCGCGACGTGCGTTTTGCCGAAAACCCGCAGCAGCCGGTGCGCGAATTGATGACCACCGACAACCTCGCCACGGTGCCGCTGGGCACCGGGGAAGAAGACGCCCGCCGTCTGCTGCATCAACGCCGGATCGAGAAGCTGATCGTGGTCGACGACGATTACACATGCATCGGCCTGATCACCGTCAAGGACATAGAGAAAGCGGTCAATTACCCGGACGCGACAAAGGATGGCGGCGGCCGCCTGCGCGTGGCGGCGGCGTCCACGGTGGGCGACAAGGGGTTCGAGCGGACGCAGGCGCTGATCGATGCGGAATGCGACGTCATCATCATCGACACCGCGCATGGACATAACAAGGACGTCGCGCGCGCGGTCGAACGGGCGAAGACGCTGGCCGGCAATGTGCAGGTGATCGCCGGCAATGTCGCCACGGCGGAGGCGACACGCGCGCTGATCGATGCGGGCGCGGATGCGGTGAAGGTCGGCATCGGGCCGGGCTCCATCTGCACCACGCGCATCGTCGCGGGCGTAGGCGTGCCGCAGCTGACCGCGATTATGGACAGCGCGAACG
>JBASAR010000168.1:0-2786 GCA_049650705.1 Pontixanthobacter sp.
CCAACCCGGTCAGGCTGCGGTCGCCCGCGATGAAGCTGGGCGTGAGGAAGGTCATCACCGGGTTCTCCATCCCGCCATAGGGGAAGGCAGGCGGCAGGACGATCATGTCGTAGCGGCCCCAGCGATAGGGTCCGTAAAGTTCCTCCGCCGCGTCGATCATCGCCTCGGTATCGGTCAGTTCGTCGGCGGCCGCTTCGATCATGGACGGTTCGCTCCACACGCCGGACCGGGGGCCGAGTTCGCGGAACACGATATCGCCCGCCGCGATCGCAATAAGGTATGGCGGCACGGGCTTATCCATCGCGAAGCTGAACGCGCGGCGGCCATCGGGCAGCGGCTCGGCCTCCCCCTGCGCAATGCCGGACATGACCACGGACAGGTCGGCGGGCGCGGTGATGCGGGCGGCCCAGGTCTGACGGATGCCGGGGCTGTCCTGTGTCGGGATCCAGGTGCGGTTGAGCGTCGCCTGTCCCTGGCTGAACAGATAGGGATGCGTGCCGCCCGCCGTCTGATCGGGGGCGAGCCATTGCAGCGCATCGGCATTGCGCGCACTGTAACGTACGGTAATTTCGTGCAGGCCCGATCCTGTGTCGGGGCCCAGCGCAATGGTGAACGGCGCACCCTTGCCCGCGACTGCCGCGCCCATCGTATATTCCAGTGGATTGCCCGCCGCATCGGTTACTGCCGCGACATCGTACCCGTCATTGTCGAGCACGACGCTCTTCACCCCATCCGCCGCCAGTACGTCCAGCATAGCGGTGCCCGTCACCATCTGCCGTTCGAAATCCAGATCGAGGTCGAGATCGACATGCGTCACACGCGCCTCTGCCGGACGCGCGAACGTCCGATCGTCCACCGCATCGGCACCGGTCAGGATCGGTGCCACGCCATTCAAGGGCGGCTGCGATCCCGTTTGCACATCAAACCGGGCACCCTGTGGCGACACGGTCGTGCAGGCGCTCGCAAGGAACAGGGTGCATGTGGCGAGAATGCGCATCGAAATCTCCGGTGGCGTTCGGGCGTTTGTACGAACCCCTGCACATTGCCGCATGAGGCGCGTGCGAACAAGTCCGGCGCACGCGCGCCCAACCACGCGATTTCACGTATGGTCGGAGCTACCGCGCGGCCACCATTTCCACTTACCCCTGTTCTCCATGACAGTCCCGGACGCATCGCTCGATCAGACCCGCACGATACGGCGCAAATGCAGCCGACTGTCGACCGAACTGCCGCTGCACCTGCGCACTTTGAGCGGATATCAGCCCTGCGTTCTGCGCGATCTTTCGCTTACCGGAATGCGCATCCGGTTCTCGCGCGATTGCCATTTCGCACGCGATTTGCGGTTCGGCAGCGGGGCGCAGCTGACCTGGGATCGGTTCGACGAATATGGCGAATTCATGTGGATTTCGCGTTTGCCGAACGTCTTTTCCGCCGGCATACGGTTCTACGATCCGATCGATCCGCAGGTCATCTTCGCGACCCGCGACCTGCACGATGATTTCTGGGCCAAGAATGTTCGCAAATCGCCGGAGAGCGAAGTGACCCGAAACTGGGTCGCTTCGATGTGCGCCTGACTCGCTCCAAACGCGATCAAACGCCGATAATCAAATGCCCGTCGACCACCTCGACCGGGGGCGGTTCCGCAAGCGCACCGCAACGGCCCCGCACCTCCGCCCCGTCCGCAATCGCAAAGGCATAGCCATGCCATGGGCATACCACTGTTCCATCCGCAATCGGCGCATCGTCCAACGGGCCGAGCATGTGGGGGCAGACGGCCGCATGGGCGATCCATGCGCCCCCGTGCCGACGGACCACGAACGTACCCTGCGCCAGATCGACGCTATACCGCCCGCCTGCATCCAGATCGGCGACTGCGCCCAAATCCCGTCGGGAAGGCAAATCTCGCACGGGCGCCGCCTTGGCATCCAGCGCCGTCTGCCGCGCATTCATCAGGGCCGCATCTTCATCGTATAGTCCGGCATATTGCGTTTGAAGATAGGCGAGGATCGCTTTCCCCTGCGCCGTGTCTTGGGGCGGTTGTGGGACGTAGAAACGCACGTCGATCGCGATACGCCGTTTGGCAATCCCGCGTGCCTGCGTATGTATCTGCACCCCGGCTCCTGCACCCGCCAGCACCGTCGTCGCCCAGAAGGACCGTACCCGGTCGACGCGCAGAACCAGTTCCTGCGTCCCTCCGCCCGCCGCCGGTGGCAGGACCGTGCGGCAGTGCCAGCCCCAATCCCCCTCGTCGATCAACGCGATATCGGCGAAAGACGACGGGTGGACATGGGGCAGATGCGCCCAATCATACGCATTTTCCATCATGCGGGCGAGCGACACGGGTAGTTCCCGTTCGTATTGCCCGAGATAATGCAGCCCCGCCACGTCCCGCATAGCGGTGTCCCGCCCCGTCATGTCCACACCGCGTGCGGCGGCAGGCTCATTAAAATTGCGTCGATGTTGCCGCCGGTCTTGAGGCCGAACAGGGTACCGCGGTCGTAGACCAGGTTAAACTCGGCATAGCGCCCGCGCCATTCCAGCTGTTGCAGCCTGTCCGCATCGTCGAAGGCGGCGTCCATCCGGCGGCGCACGATGGCGGGATAGATGTCGAGGAATGTTTCCCCGACCTGTTTCGTGAAGGCGAAATGCCGATCGAAGGACGACCCCGTATCGTCGATACCCTCGCATTCCAGATGATCGAAGAAGATGCCGCCCACCCCGCGATGACATTGGCGGTGGGGGATGTAGAAATATTCATCCGCCCATTTGGAAAACCGTTCGTAATA
>JBASAR010000169.1:0-4433 GCA_049650705.1 Pontixanthobacter sp.
CGTGCGGCATTCGGCAGCGATTGGATCGGGCAGATCGGCCAATGCGATACCGCGGGCTGTCTCGATCACCCGATCGAGCGCGTCGCCCAGCAGAACTTCGCCGGTGAACCCCGCGTCGGGCATGGCGGCGCTATGCAGATGATGGATCATCCCGTGCCAGAATGCCTGCGAAGGATCGGCATCGTAGAACGGGGCCAGCAACCCGGCATAAAGCGCCACGACGAAGCTGTGTTCGGCGTGGTTTTCTTCCGGTTGCAACATGATGCGCGGCCGGCCCGGTCCGGTAACGCCGGCTCGCGGCTGATCGCGCAGCAGGGTCAGCGCATGAGGCAGGTCGCCAGCCGGTGGTAGCGGATTGGCGATCTGCGCCTTCATCGTTTCGATCAAATCGCGATCGAGCGATGCTGCAATCTCGTCCATCGCGGCAGTCATCGCCGAGCGTCGTTTAGCATCGGACAGGCCCAGCTCGCCCAGTTTGTCATAGTCGAGATCGCCCATCCGCGCCGCGACGACAGCCGCTGCCATCGCGCGGTAGGCGATATCGTCCCTACTCTCACCGCTTAGCCATGCCGCCCATCCGCTTTCGAACAATCGCGTCGCGATAGTGCCATCGCGCGCGGCCGATCGAATTCTCTTGAGATCGCCGAGCTCACGCAGCAATGGCAGAACATCGGTGGGAAGATTCATGCGCTCTTTGCCAGCCAATCGTCCAACATCGCCTGCTGCTGCGCGAAGCCGTGCACCGGAACCGCGCCGCCCTCCGTTTGCGGCAGTTTGAAAAACAGGCTGAGTTCTTCGCGCACGCCGCCCTGACCGCGCGTCTTGGCAAGATCGAGGCACCGGGCGATTTCGATCGCCAACGGTGCGGCCAGAATCGAATCTTTGCACAGAAAATTGAGTTTCAACTGCATCTTCTGCCCGAGAAAACCGGTCAGATCGATATTGTCCCACGCTTCCTTGTCGTCGCCGCGTGGTTTGTAATAATGGATCATGATGATGTGATCCTCGACTTTGTAGCCGAGGATATCGTCAAGCACGCTGCCTTTGGTGCCCAGCTTGGACGCCAGCGATTTGGGATCGTCCAACGCAAGCCCATCCGAATTACCCAGGATGTTGGTCGAAAACCAGCCGTCTACATGCAAAGATCGTTCTTTCAGGGCCGGCGCGATGACGGTCTTCAGGAAAGTCTGCCCGGTCTTGCCGTCCTTCCCCGCGACCGGAACGCCGCGTTGCTGCGCCATTTCGGCCAGCGGTGCCACATCGGCGGCCACGGATGGGGTGAAGTTGGCGTAGGGCGTGCCGGAATCGATCGCGGCATAGGCATATAGCATCGCCGGGCTGATCGCGGGATCGTTCGCGTCGAGACCACTTTCGAAACCATCGACGGAGGCAAGGCTGGCGGCATCGTCATCCGGCATTTTTTCGGTCGAAGCGAGATTGACGACGACGACACGGTCCAGTCCGCGCTCCTTTCGAAATGATTCAAGATCGCTTTTGATTTGATCGACGGCGGCACGGTGCCCATCGGCCATCCGGTTGTTCCCGTCGATATTGGCACAATGGGCGGTGCTGCCAACGGCGGGCCAAGCCTTCAAGCCGGTCAGCGATTTCGCACCGGTTTCCAATTCGTGTTCCGACAATACGCCGTGACGGGTGGCGCAAGTGCCGAGATCGTCGGACGTGAGGTCCCAGCCACCGAATTCGAGATCCCGATAGGCCGCCATTCCCGCGATATCGCGTTCGGCCAGCGGCAGGCCGGTCAGGCTGTTAGAGCCCGACTTTATCATTTCAATTCCGGCCACCGCTGTGGTCGCGACCGCACCCCCAAGCCCGATCACCGCCACACCCAATTTTTCCGCCATCAATTACGCTCCGGTTTTATCGTGCCAATTGGCACAAACGACAACCGGCTTGCAGCTTCAATTCATGAGATAATTTAATGGTTCCGGTTCGGAGGTGAAATAAACGCAACCTTGGGTGCTATTGGACAGCATTGCCCAGACCGATGACCGAGAAGGCGGCGCTGGACAGCGTGGATATGAAGCGTTGCAGATCGGCGCCCGGTGCGGTCGACACGTATAGAATATCGTCGTCGCGGATCGCGAAATCGCGCGATGAAAATTCTTGCGGGGTCGGACAGATCGAGACGGTAGATGACCGGTATCCGTTCCGCGTCCTGCAATACCGCAATGTCGGGCCGGAGGGTGTCGCGATCTTCCATACGAAACACGAACACGCCGCGAATGTCGGCACGATCGTCGCGCAATCCGCCGACCCGGCCCAACGCCTCGGCCAGTGTCAGGCCCGAACCTTCGAACGGTATTTCCGCATTGCGCGACAGGGCGCCCAATGCGGTGAAGCTGAACGGCTGGTGGAATACGGTCACCACGTCATCGGGCAGGAGGCGGATATTCTGCGCCGGGTCGCGCACCACGCGTTCCAGCGGCATGGCGATGGCGGTGCCGCTGCGGGCGATCTGGATCGTAGTTTTGTCGACGGCACGCGAAGGACCACCGGCGCTGGCCAGGGCGTCCAGGACCCTTTCGCCCCGCGCACCCAACGGGACCCGGCGGCTATTGGCGACCTCGCCCAATATGGTCACGGCGCGCGCATCGTTCTGCACCAGCCTGACGATGATCTGCGGATCGTGGGCGCGGCCTCGCAACCGGGCGAGAATGGCTCGCTCGACCGACTGTGTGTCGCGTCCCGCCACGGTCACTTCGCCGACGAAGGGGACGGTGACCGTGCCCGTATTGCCGACGACCTGCGGGGGAATAGCGCCGCTTTGTGCGACCGTCGGGCTGCCGTCGGTACGGGCAACCATACCGGTCGCACCGAACAGGACGGCAGGGGGTGCTTCCCAGATCGATATGTCGATCATGTCGCCATAGCCTATCACCGTCGTCAGCGCCGGCACATCGCCGAAGCTTCGCGCGAAACTGTCCGCCGATCGAACGGCGTCGAGACGCGACAGAAGATTTGCATCCATGTCGATTACGGCGATGTTCGGCAAACTTTCCGGCGCGCCCCGCGCCGTGCGAATGTCGGACCCCGAAGGCCCGGCCCCCCCGAGCGACGAGCATGCGCCGAGCAGCAACGCGCAAATCGCTGCCGCGAAAAAACCGTGCTGTCCATATCCTGCGACCATCATACGAACCGATCATACACGCCTTTAAGGCGCATGCGGTAGTTTTCCGGCGAATACTCCGCCGCCTGCGCAATACCGCGCCGCCGATATTCGTCCCGCAGATCGGCGTCGGCGTCCATCGTTCGGATCGCGCCTGCCAATGCACCCGTGTCGTAGGGATCGATCATCAGCGCGGCATCGCCGGCGACTTCGGGGAGGGAGGACGTGTTGGAACAGATCACCGGCGTGCCCAGCGCCATCGCCTCCAGCGCGGGCAGGCCGAACCCTTCGTACAAGGAAGGAAACAACGCCGCCTTGGCTCCGCGTATCAGGCTGACAAGCAGCGAAAACGGCGCGTAGGACAGCTGGATTATTCGTTTCCGCGTGCGGATGGTGTTGTCGATCATCGACAGGTAGCGGATGTTTTCGTCGTTGAGCAGACGCAATTCCTCGTCCGATTTCCACGCCTGCGCGCCGACGATGACGAGCGGCGCGTCGACGCCCGACGCCAGATAGCCTTCGATCATGCGGCCGATATTCTTCTTCGGCTCGATCGACCCCCAGAACAGATAATAGTCGCGATAGCCCACACCGGTCGCGCCCTCGACTTCGCGGGCGACCTGCTCATCGGGCTTGTCGCGATACTTCGCGGGTATTTCGACCGATTGGTAGGTGTTCGTCACCTGATCCGGCGGCAGGCCGAGAATGTCGATCAGGTCGCGGCGCGAACATTCCGAAACGGTGACGAAATGCGCCGCCGTCTTCGCCAGTTCCTGCAGCATCTTGAGATAGGTCTTCTTGTTGTCGAGCGTGGTGTAGGGCAGACGCAGCGGGACCAGATCGTGCAATGTGTAAATATTGGGAACCTTGCGCACCGTCAGGGGCACGGGATAGGTCCAATGGACCAGATCGGGGCGGCGCGGCAGTTTAACGCGCGACAGACTGCCCCACAGTTTGAACGCGCTCTGCGATCGTTTGAACACATCGGTGGCGTTATACAAATCGTCAAAATGTGGCAGGCGCGCTTCGAATGCACGCGCCACGATCTTGCCGGTTATGGGTACATCCAACGCCACATGGCCCAGCGGGCCGAGCAGAGCGCGGTTCGCCTGTTCGATAAATTCCAGCCAGCGATTGGGTTCGCCGACATTGCTGTCGAAGAAAGCAATTTCGCGCAGGAGCGGGTCGCGGTCAGGCGCGGCGCGATTGCCATACAGGACGGACACCGAATGGCCCATTCGCGCCAGTTGATGACTGAGATTGCGGGCATAGGTCGCGACCCCCGTACCCTTCTGCAGCCCCAGAT
>JBASAR010000170.1:0-6662 GCA_049650705.1 Pontixanthobacter sp.
CGCGGATCGCCATCGAACGCTGGCGCAACTATTTTCCCGACCTCGACGAAAAGGCGGAGGCGCTGGCGGACGAAATGCGTCTCTCGCGCGGCGATCTTGGCGTTGCACTGAACGATCGCCTGCGTGAGAAGCACCAGTTGACTGTGCGTATCCTGCCGCAGGAGGTGATGCCCGATCTTCTCCGCCGCCTCGACCTCCATGCGCGGCAATTGCAATTGTCCGAAATGCTGTCGCCTGCATCGCGCAATTTTCAGGTTGCGATCCAAATCGCCCGATTGGAACAGCAGGCAGACATCGCCAATATCGCCGATGGGTCGGATGCGGGGACCGGCGCGGCCCGCGTGTTGCTTGAACGGCACCTCGCCGCTTATTTCGCCGCCGCGCTGCTGATGCCCTATTCCCGGTTTCTGCGCGCCTGCGATGCAACCGGTTACGATCTGCCGGTGCTGCAACGCCGTTTCGGCGTGAGTTTCGAACAGATGGCACACCGGCTGACTACGCTGCAACGTGTGGGACAGCGGGGTTTGCCATTCTTCATGGCCCGGATCGACCGAGCGGGGCAGTTTTCCAAACGCTTCGCCGGGGCGAGCGGGGCTACGTTGTTGGAGAGCGACGCGAGTTGCCCGTTATGGGTTGCCAATTCGGCGTTCGAGCGTCCGCATGAAACCCACACGCAGGCCATTTTCGCCGACAGTGTGGATGGGGGGCCGCAGCACTGGTTCACCATAGCGCAGACCGTGGATGGTTCGGGTACGGTAGGCGGCACCGCGCGGTTCGCCATCGTGCTCGGTCTGGAAAGTCGGTTCGCCAGCACTCTGTCGGCGGCACGCGGTGTGTCGCTGGACGATCAGACGGCGCAGACCATCGGGCTCGGCTGCGCCCGGTGCCACCGGCAGGCCTGCCGTCAGCGTTCGTTGCCGCCGCGCGGGGCGCAGCTCAATTTCGACGGGGCCAGCCGGGGCGTGACGCCATTCGCTTTCGGATCGTGAAAATACATGCGGTATAGCCGGCGACCCACGCGATCTGGTTCGACATATTAGGGCGGCGTTAACTATTATTGATGCTTAGCGTATTCGTAACGCCTAAACGATCAATTGGGCAGCGATGCTGTTCGACAGGGAGATTACGACATGACCGAAGAACGCCGTACCGTTACCCGCACGCCCGATGGCAATACCCATACAGAAACCACCATCATCCGCGACAGCGATCATCGCGACCGTAACCGCGACAGCGGATCGAAAGGCTGGGTACTGCTGCTCGTCCTGTTGATTGCAGTGGTTGCCGGAATATACGTCTTCAATCAGATGAGCGGCGCCGAAGTCGCGAAAGATACCGCGGTTGCCGATGCGGCGAACCAGGTCGGCGATGCCGCACAACGCGCCGGCGATGCCGTCGAGGGCGTGGCCGAGGACGTGTCCGACGGTATCGGCGGCGGGGAGTAACGCCAACAACCGGCTTAGTTTTCCGGCGAACATCGCGACGCGGCGGCCGTGCCAGTCGCGCCAGTCGCGCCGCAATGTGTAAACTTTACCGACAGTTCATACCTTTCCCGTAACCGGAAACCTGCACACATGGCAGGGGACCGGAACGGGACCGTATGTTTCGACTTTTCAAACATTACATACCCAATGCCGTCATGCTATTGGCGCTGTTCGACACTGCCCTGCTGCTCATGGCGAGCGAGCTGGCTTTGGCGGTTCGCGCATCGCAGATCGACAGCACGGTCGGCCCGATCGCGGACCGGGCGGCGCAGATCGCGGCTTTCGTCGCAATCGTGTGGACCGCGATGGTGTCGGTGGGCGTCTACGGCAACGATGCGCTGCGCTCGATGCGTTTCGCCTGCGCCCGGCTGCTGGTCGCAATCAGCCTGGCCATCGTCGCGCTGTCCGTTCTCGATTTCGTCATCCCCGGTTCGACCCTTTGGCGGTCGACCCTGCTGTATGCGACGGGAATATCGGTCGTGCTGCTGGTGCTGAACCGGCTGATCATCGGAGGCTTTCTGGGCACATCGGCCTTCCGGCGGCGTGTCCTGGTCCTGGGCGCCGGCGAGCGGGCGAAACGATTGCGTGCGTTGAGCGAAGACCCGGGATGCGGATATGCGATCGTCAGCTTCGTCGGCATGAACGAAGGCGAACCGGTCGTCGCCGAAGCGATCCTGCGCGGGGCCATCCTCGATCTGGGCCGCTTCGTCGGCAATATCGGCGCGAGCGAGGTTGTTCTGGCGCTGGAGGAACGGCGCAATTCGCTGCCGCTGAAAGACCTGCTGCGCATGAAGACCATGGGCGTGCACATCAACGATTTCAGCAGTTTCGTGGAACGTGAAACGGGGCGGATCGACCTTGATTCGGTCGACCCCAGCTGGCTTATCTTCTCCGACGGATTTTCTTCCAGTCGCGCGTTTTCCAGCGCCGCCAAACGGGGGTTCGACATCGTCGCCAGCGTGATCGTGTTGTTGGCCACACTGCCGATAGTTGCCGTCTTCGCCGTGCTGGTGAAGCTGGACAGCCATGGCCCCGCCTTGTTCAGACAGTCGCGGGTCGGGCTATATGGGCAGGATTTCGTCCTGTTGAAACTGCGGTCGATGCGCGTCGATGCGGAGAAGGACGGTGCGAAATGGGCTGAGGAAAACGATCCCCGCATCACCCGGCTTGGACGGTTCATGCGCAAGGTCCGGATCGACGAGCTACCCCAGACATGGAGCGTGCTGAAAGGCGAAATGAGCTTCGTCGGTCCGCGCCCCGAAGTGCCGCATTTCGTGGGCGATCTGGAACAGAAGATACCCTATTATGCCGAACGTCGCATGGTGAAGCCGGGTATTACCGGCTGGGCGCAAATCAACTATCCCTATGGCGCCACGACGGACGATGCCCGGCAGAAGCTGGAATACGATCCGTATTACGCGAAGAATTACACCCCCTTCCTCGACCTGCTGATCCTCCTTCAGACGCTGCGCATGATCCTATGGCCGGAGGGCGCGCGATGAGCGGGTGGGGCGAGATATGGCTGGTCGTCGGTTTCGCCATGCATCTGGCGGGCGCGGCGGCGGCATCGATCGGGGCGGTATGGATATGGTCGCGTGGCGATGGCGACAGGCCGGACCGGCTGGCGGTCATTGCCGCTCTGGTCCTGTCGGCCGGTTGGTGCGTGACCGTGGCGGCGTTCGGTCCGCTATCGCTAAGCACACAGTCGATGGAGATTGCCCGCAATTGCGCGTGGATCGCCGCGCTTTACCGCCTGTTCGCGGCCGATGGGCGGCACCAAACCCTGCGCCCGATCCGTCCGGTGATCGCAGCGCTGGCTTTCGTCGAATTGTTGCAAATCGTATTGCTGACGGTCGGCGCGCGTTACGGCGGGGACACACAGATCGCCGCGCTGGTGTTTCAACTGAGTGCGATGTTCCGCATCATGGTGGCGGTCGGCATTCTGATGCTGGTCCACAATCTGTATGTCGGGGCGGCCCATACGACCCGATCCGCCCTGCGATGGACCGGCGCCGCTCTGGCCGCGATGTGGGCGTTCGATCTCAATTTCTATACCATCGGCTATCTCGGCAAGGCGATGCCGGCGGAGTTGTCCGCCCTGCGCGGGTTGGTGATGGCAGCGGTCGTCCTGCCGTTGGTCATCGGGTCCGCGCGCAGTAACGTCGCGATCCGCATCCGCCCCTCACGCACGGTCGCGTTCCAATCGCTATCGCTGCTGCTGATTGCGGCGTATCTGCTGTTCATGGTCGGGATCGCGCAGTCGCTATCCATGCTTGGCAGCGAATTCGGACGGCTGACGCAGGTCGGCTTTACCGTGGCAGCTTCGGTCGTCGCGCTCTTATGGCTGCCGTCGCATCGACTGCGCGGCTGGGTTCGGGTCACGGCGGTGAAGCATCTGTTCCAGCATCGTTACGACTATCGGGCGGAATGGCTGCGTTTCACCCGCACGATCGGGAAAAGCGGCGAAGGGAAGGGTGCGGAGGCGCAATCGTTGCAGGAACGGGTTATCCAGTCGCTCGCCGATATTACCGACAGCCCTTCGGGGGTGCTGTTCCGGCCCAAAGATACGGGGAACGACACGGGCCATGACACAGGGGGCGATCGGGGCCGCGATATCGGCGCACTGGAGCTGGCGGCGCGGTGGTCGTGGCCCGGGCTGGATATTCCCGCAAACCCCATTCCGGCGGGGCTGGCCCGGCTGTTCGTCGAAGAGACTTTCATTCTGGATATCGACGATCTGCGCAACGGGCGCGACCAGCACGGCGAAGGCGCGCTGTGTCCCGACTGGCTGCGCGATACGACAAAGGCCTGGGCGATGGTGCCGCTCCTCCATTTCGACCGATTGGTCGGTGTCGTGCTGCTCGGACGTCCCCCTGCATCGCGCCGGCTCGACTGGGAAGATTTCGATTTGCTGCGCGTGGTGGGTCAGCAGCTGGCGAGCTATCTGGCGGAACAGTCGGGGCAGCAGGCGCTGATGGAATCGGCCCGGTTCGACGACTTCAATCGCCGGATCGCCTTCGTCATGCACGATATCAAGAACCTAGCGAGCCAGATGTCGCTCCTGGCCCGCAATGCCGAACGCCATGCCGAGAACCCCGCCTTTCGTGCCGACATGCTGGTAACCTTGCGCAATAGCGCGGACAAGCTGAACGGCTTGCTCGCTCGGCTCAATCATTACGGGCCCACCGATACGCGCAAGCGAGCCGCCGTCGATCTGGCAGCGTTGGCGCAGGGCCTGTGCCGCCGCCATGCCTCCCCCGGCGCGGTTCGTATCGCCCAGGCGCAGACCTGCCGCGTGATGGCCGATCCCGAAGCGTTGGAACAGGCGCTCGTCCATTTGGTGCAGAACGCGGTGGATGCCAGCGCGGACGGCGTGCCGGTGACACTCGCCGTGCTGGCGCGCGACGGGTCCGCGCGGATCGAAATCGTCGATCAGGGTGCAGGCATGAGCCCCGAATTCGTGCGCGACGGCTTGTTCAAACCTTTCGTATCGTCGAAAAATTCCGGTTTCGGCATTGGCGCGTTCGAAGCGCGCGAGATCATCCGGTCGATGGGTGGCCGGTTGGACGTGGAGACCCGCGAAGGGGTGGGATCGCGCTTCATCGTCGGCTTCCCGATTTTGCAGATTGATGCCGACAAAACCCACAGCCAGTTGAAAGTCGCCTGATGCCCCAGAACAAATCCGAACCCTTGCCCAAACTGCTGATCGTCGAGGATGACGAAGGGCTGCAGGCGCAGTTGAAATGGGCGTATGAGGATTTCGACGTGACCATCGCGGGCACCCGCGCGGAAGCGCTGACCGCCCTGCGCGCGACGGAGCCGGCGGTCGTGACGCTCGATCTCGGCCTGCCGCCCGATCCCGACGGGGTGAGCGAGGGGTTCGCGGTGCTGGACGCGATCATGGAACTTCGCCCCGAAACGAAAGTCGTCGTCGCCTCCGGCCATGGTGCACGCGACAGCGCGCTGCAGGCGATCGCGCGCGGGGCTTATGATTTCTACCAGAAGCCGGTCGATATCGACGCACTCGGCCTGATCGTGCGCCGGGCGCTGAACCTGTCGCGGATCGAGGCGGAGAACCACCGCCTTGCCAATCGAGTGGGGGATGAAAAAACGGTGCTGGGCGGGCTGATCACCGCAGCGCCGGAGATGATCAAGGTCGCCCGAACGATCGAACGGGTCGCGAATGCCGATGTGTCGGTCATGCTGTTGGGCGCGAGCGGGACGGGAAAGGAGTTGCTGGCGCGCGGCGTGCATGATTCCAGCGGCCGTCGGCAGGGTGATTTCGTCGCCATCAACTGCGCTGCGATTCCGGAAAACCTGCTGGAAAGCGAATTGTTCGGTCATGAGAAAGGCGCATTCACCGGCGCGGTCAAAACAACGCAGGGCAAGATCGAACAGGCGCATGGCGGCACGTTGTTCCTGGACGAGGTTGGCGACATTCCGCTGACGTTGCAGGTCAAGCTGCTGCGATTTTTGCAGGAACGCACGATCGAACGGCTCGGCGGGCGCAAGACGATTGCGGTCGACACCCGGATCGTCTGCGCCACGCACCAGAACCTCGAGGCGATGATCGGCGAGGGCGCATTTCGCGAAGATCTGTTCTACCGCCTGGCGGAGATCGTGATCAATATCCCCACTTTGGCCGAACGTCCCGGCGATGCGACCTTGCTCGCGAAAGCGTTCCTCAACCGGTACGCCGCCGACATGAACCCGCAGGTCCAGGGGCTGGCCCCCGACGCGCTGGCGGCGGTCGATGGCTGGAACTGGCCTGGCAATGTCCGCGAACTGGAGAACCGGGTGAAGCGCGCGGTCATCATGGCCGATGCCAAACTCGTTTCCGCCGCCGATCTCGATCTGGAGCAGAACGAAGCGGAGGAGAACGACGTTCTCAATCTAAAAGCCGCGCGGGAAACTGCGGACCGCCGGGTTATCCGCCATGCGCTGGCGCGGAGCGATGGGAACATCTCCAACACGGCCAAGCTGCTCGGCATTAGTCGACCGACCTTGTACGACCTTCTCAAACAATATGATCTGCAAGGGTAATTGGCGCACAGGCATCACTGTCGCCATCGCCCTTTGACTGACGGCCTGCGGCGATAGAACGGTGCAGGTGGATGCATCGGAACGGGCGCGATCGGCGATTGCAACAAGTGACGGGGTCGCGGCACTGGTGTTTTT
>JBASAR010000171.1:0-1857 GCA_049650705.1 Pontixanthobacter sp.
GATGTGGCGGAAATTGTTCGGCAGCTTGTCGATGAAGAACGGTGCACCGCGTCGATGGATACGGGTGTTTGCGATAAACCGCGCGCCCATTTGCGCCAGCTGTTGGCGGGTGAGGTCGTGCAGAACCGCGGGATAGCGCGGTTTCCCCGCCTTGCGCCCGCGCAGCCGGCGGGTAAGAGCAAGGATATCGGGCAGCTCCAGCGTCCCGTCGATCCGGCTGTGCGACGCGAGTATCTGTTCGAGCAAGGTCGAGCCTGCGCGCGCCAGGCCGACGATGAAGATCGAGTCCGGCGCGGATTGACCCGCCCCGGCATGAAGGCGAAACAACTCGGCCGTCGCGTGTTCGATTTGTCGGTCAATTTCGCGCGCATCGTATCGGCATCGTAGCGCGTATGTTGTCCTGAAATTCTGGCGCGTAGGCGAGCGACGATCCGAGCCGAACGTCGTCCGTCGGGGTAAGCACATCGGTGTTTTCGGTGTCCAGTATCAAGAACGCACCGGCGACCGTCAAACTTTCCAGCGCGTAGGGGGCGTAAGTGAACTCCCCTTCCAAACCGTAGATTTCCGCGTCCGCCGCATTGTCCGAAAAGAACAGGTTGGCGATGCTGGGATCGAAGATGGTGGTCTGCAAACGGCTGATATCGACATAGAACAGGCTGCCGTTCAGCCGTAGCTGGCGGTCGAACAGTTCGGTCTTGTAGCCGAATTCGTAATTCTTGACCTCGTTCGTTTCCAGCTCGAACGGCACGGTGAAGCCCGCGCTATCGGTCGCGCCGCCGGGCCGATCGAGCAGACCGGGGCGGAACCCTTCGGAATAGGTCGCGTAGAACAGCAGATCGACGCTGGGCGTTAGCGTGACGGTGCCCTTGTAGATCGCACTTTCCGCCTTCGCCACATCGGGCGCGTTTAGCGAATTGAGAACCTGCTGCGCCTGGTCCGCGCTCAATTCTGCCGCCTGGATGTCGGCCAGGCTGTCGCCCTGGTTGAAGGTTTGGCGCAGATCGGCGTTGCCGCTGCCGATGAAAGTAAATACGCCGTCCCCGTCATACAGATCGGAGATGTTGGTGCCGAACGCATTGGCATCCTGCGCCGCGCCGGCATTGCAGAACGAACTGTTCGCATCGCCTTCGAAATCGACTTCCACGTTGTAATACCGCGCACCCGGCGTGACGGTGAGCAGGTCGGGTACGACATCGAAGCTGGCTTCCCCGAACAGGCCGAACTGTTCATCGGTACGACGGATGTCGTTGCGGCAGATCACACCGATCGGGAACGGACTGGGCGCGCTCTGGAAGCCGCCGGGGAACGGGAAATCGGGTGCGAACCCGCCGAACGGCGCGGCGGCCACGCTGCCGGGATAGGTGAAATCGTTGCGTTCGGTGAGTTCCAAATCGGAATAGAACGCACCGACGGTCACGGGGAAACGTTCCTCCTGCGGCGTGCTCATGCGAAATTCCTGCGTGAACACTTCGGTGTTGGAGATGGAATTCACGAACAGATTGGGCGCCTGGCAAGTGCCGTTCGGGCCATCATCGCCCGGATAAGAGACCGATCCAAGGCAGATGTATAGGGCAGATACTGTCCGACGAAAAGATAGTCGGTGTAATCGACCCGCTGCTCCGTCTCACGGCCGATATAAGCCCCGGCACAGACGATATCGAGCATCGCCAGGCGGCCTTCGACCGTCCATCTGGTGTTCGAATAATCGTCTTCCAGACGGTCGGCGGCGCATACGTCGAGGTTGCGACCCGGCTGGCTCAACGGTTGTTCATCGAGATACAGCGCGACATTGGGCGCGAGGCCGGCGACGCCGGCGGTGGCGAGGTTCGGCGTGGTCAAGGCGAAGCCGCGAATGTA
>JBASAR010000172.1:0-18898 GCA_049650705.1 Pontixanthobacter sp.
TCCAGGGTTTGATCGCCCTGCTGAAACGGCGCAACGACGAAGCGCTGGCGTTGGCCGATCGCGTGCTCGAATTCGCCCCCAGCGACGAAGCCGGCACGATCCTGAAGGCGCGAATCATGTTCATCGACGGCGATGCCAGTGGCGCGAAGGCGGTGATCGACGATTTCGAATCGTTGCGCGGGCCAACCGCCGGTACGGCACGGACCCGGCTGGAAATCGCCCGCAGCCAGAACGACGCATCGGCCATGAATACGGCTTTCCTCGAACTGCGTAATCTGATGCCCGACGATAACGATCTGAAGCTGGACGAAGCGAATTTCCGCTTCAAAACCGGCGATGCCGACGAAGGAAAATCGATAGTTCTGCAGGTTTTGGCGAACGAAGACGCCGGTCCGGCGCAGATCGAACAGGGCGCTGAATTGTTGCGATCCCATCGCGTTGCGATCGACATGCAGGACGCCGAACGGGCAAGCGGGTTTCCTGCAGCCGCGCGCCTCGCCCTTGCCGCTGCGATGACCGATCTGGATGCACTGGAACCGGCCGACCGCCTCCTCGCCGATCTGGACGATGCGCGCGCCACCGGGTTGAATGCGCGAGTCGCCCTGGCAAAAAGCGACCGTGCCGCGGCAGGGCGGCTTTCATCCCAGGCCCTGCGCCGCGATCCCGATGAATGCCAATCCCTGTTCGTTCAGGGCGAACTTGCGCGCCAATCCGGAAAGGCACGGTTGGCGATCCGCAACAGCCAGCGCGCCACCGCCCAATGCCCGGAACTGGTCGCGGCCTGGCGCACTGCCGCCCTGGCTTACGAAGCGCAGGACGATCCGTTCAACGCGCGCCGCGTATTTCGCGAAGGGATCGCCAAAAATCCCCAGAAAGCGGAATCCGCAGCGCAATATGCCAACTGGCTTTTGACGCAGGGGCAGAAACGCCCCGCCATCGCCGCGGCGCGATCCGCCGCCCGTGCCGCGCCGGCACGCGAAGCCAACTGGCGCGTTCTGGCGGATGTCTGCCGCCGTGCGGGATCGGGTTGCGCGAATGAGGCCGCCAAGGGCCTTGCCGAAGCCCGCCGGAGCTATTGGATCGATCTGCGGCCGGGGGAATTGCCGCCCAATGGCCTGTTCGGGCGATTGACCGTTCGATAGGGCTGCATGCGTGACCGTCCGGCAGAACTTCCTCGGATTTACCTTCGATGCCATCGATATGGCCGCCGCTGCCGCAGAAATCGTGCAATGGGCCAAGGCGCCCGAATTTCGTTATGTCGTGACGCCCAATGTGGATCATGTCGTGGCGCGGCACCGGTGTCGCGACGGGCAGACGCATTCCGCACGGGCTTTCGTCCAAACGATAGAGAGCGCTTACGATCATGCCGACCTGTGTCTGTGCGACAGCCGCATTCTGGGTCGGCTGGCGACGCTTTCCGATATCGTATTGCCGGTTGTTCCGGGCAGCGATCTGACGGCAATCCTGTTGGCCCCGCCCCACCACTGGAAATCAATCGCGGTAGTCGGCGGCGACGAGGTGCTGCGCGATGCGATCGCGCAGCGTTACCCCGCCATCGAATGGGATTTTCATTTCCCGCCGATGGGATTGCGCACCGATCCCGGCGCCCGCAGCGTCGTGTGCGATTTCGTCGAACGGAGCGGCTGCGACCTGACGATCTTCGCTGTGGGCGCACCGCAATCGGAAATCTGCTGCGACGAATTGAAACGGCGCGGCCGGGCGCGCGGCGTGGCGATCTGCGTGGGCGCCTCGCTCGAATTTCTGGCCGGGATCAAGCAGCGTGCACCGTTATGGATGCAGCGTGCCGGCCTGGAATGGCTGCATCGCCTTTCGAGCGAGCCGGGGCGGTTGTGGCGGCGATATCTGGTCGACGGGCCGCGCATCTTCGCGATCTGGTGGCGGCGTCGCGATCAGTCCCCGCGGCGCTGACGGTTTTCGCGGTCCCAGGCGTTCTGTCGCCGTTTGAAAAACGCCGCATAGATCGGCAATTTCCACAATACATAGCCGGGTATCGCCAATAGCCGGGCGCCCGGCAGGACCGCCCGCCCCCCTGCGAACCAGGCAGCAAGGACCGCCGCCATCGCGATGACATAGCAAGCGACCAACATGATGGCCGGTGCGAAACCGCCGGTCGTCAATCCCAGGGCCGCCGTCGCAGCCACGCATACAAGCCCAGTCGCCACCAGCAGCGCGAGCGGCGGCACCATCATATGGAGACCCACCGCCACACCCATGCGGGACGGCCGCCGTATCGACGCCACAAGCAACGGCAACGCGACCCGTCCCGCATTGCGCAGGAAACCATGTTCCCACCGGCTTCGCTGTCCCACGCTGTCCTTCTGCGAAGCGGCGGGGCTGGTCACCGTCACATGATCGGCCAGCGTCACCCGTACGCCCCCGCGAACGAGTTCCAGCCCCAACGCCAGATCCTCCGTCGCATCCCCGGTCGCCAGATCGAGGGTGCGAAACTTCGCCCAGGGAAACGCCATACCGGTCCCGAACAGCAGGCCGCCATGGCCGATGCGCTGGAGGCCGCGCGCGCGAAAGATATTCTTCACCATCATCGCGAAGTTCGAAATCGCGACATTCGCCGGCGCGTCCGGCCTCGCGACCAGCAGATTGCCCGCCTGTACCGGCCCGGCGGTGCGACGAGCGATCGCGGCCAGTTCGGCCGGGCCGCCTGTCGTGATCCGGCAATCGGCGTCCAGCACGATGACCGCATGCGGCGGCGCGTCGGCCAAATGATCGCGTCCGAATGCCAATGCGTAGCCCTTCCCACGCCGTGCCGAATCATCGCGTTCCACACATTGCGCCCCGGCTTCGCGCGCGCGGGCGGCGGTATCGTCCGTGCAATTATCGGCCACGACCAGAATGCGGGCGGATGGTGCGGCGATACGCAGGGCTTCCACCGTATCGGCAATGACCGCGGCCTCGTCATGCGCGGGGATCAGGATTGTATGATCGAATGCCGACCGGTCCGAATACGCGGCCCCGCGCGGGAGGGATTTCAATCCGGCGAAAATCTCGGCTGCGAACCACAGCAACAGGATGCCGGGAACCAGCGCCAGTATCCATTGCAGAACGGCCCCCGCCATCACCACGGATCGGCGCGCTTCACGCGCGGGCCGCCCCGTCCCGTCCGGCGATGGCCGCTACGATAGCGGCCTTGTAATCGGCGGCGATGTTGGACCAGTCGTAGCGTGCGATCCCGTCAGCCGGACTGCCCCGGCCCTGCGCCAAAGCCGCGGTGAGTTGGCGCGACAGTTCGGCCGCGTTCTGCGTATCGCACAGGAAGCGCGTATTTTCGCCGAGTATCCAGCGCAGGCGCGGCGTATCGTGGGCGACGATCGGCAAACCGCTGGCCCACGCTTCGATGAAGACATTGCCGAAGGATTCCAGCAGCGACATATGCAAAAACGCATCGGCCGCCCGATACAGCGGGGGCATCCGGTCCGCAGTCAGCGACAATCGATGGAACCGGCCGGGCATCTTGCGTTCGGCCGTCTGCGTGAGTTCATCCCGTCGCGGTCCGTCACCCGCCACAACCAGATGCGCGTCGGGCATCGCTGCAACCGCCGCGATACCGTCGTCCACGCGCTTGCTGTCGATAAAGGCGCTGACCATCAGCACGATTCGCGCGTCGGCGGGCAGTCCGAACCGGGCGCGGTCCCGATCGGTCCGATCGCCGCCCGCCGGAACACCGTCTGCACCGAACCGATCGAGATCGACGCCGTTCGGGATGAGCGCGGTGCGGTATCGTTCGCTATTGCGCGCTTCGTAATCGGGATTGGTGCAGACCAGAAGATCGCAGGCAAAGCTGCGGTATTCCGATACGCTACTGAAGGCCGGCCAATCCCCGTTCTGCGTCACGAACACCTGCACCGGCTTTGTTCGGCCGCCACCCAGGGGCCGTCGCAGCGCCCAATGGGTGAAGGGGAACGAACACGTGACGACCGCATCGTAATCGCCGGGATGGATCCGGCGAAGCACATTGGCGGCGAAGGTGGCATCTTCCCACGCGGTTTCGGTGCGCAGGGGCGGGAAGGAAGGAAATTTTTCGAACCGCTCGCGCGGGACCGCACCCGCCTTGATGTAGCGATAGGGAGTGTCCGCCCGATGATCGCCGCTGCCGACCACCGTTACATTGGCGTCGGTTGCCAGGTTGCGCGCCACGTTCAACAGGGCAACTTCCGCCCCGCGTTCGTAGCGGTGGAAACCGGGCAGCGCGAATAGCAGTTTCATGGGCGGCAATCCGGAACGTTGGCGATAGGCGCGACGATGGCCCGCCCGACGCCTATCTCTTCGCTGGCTTGGGCGGGGCGAACCCATCCTGATATTCGATTTCCGCCTGCGACTTCGCCGTCTTCAGCCGCTGCTGCAAACTGTCGTTGGTCTGTCTGGCCCGCATCATCTGCAACGCCACCGGCCGCGCATCTTCCCCCGTAAGCGGTTCGGTGCGGGTGTTCGTAATCACGCCCACAGTCACCACGTTTCCTTCGGGAATGACGAATGGCTCGCCCGATGGCAGCGCCCGGATCTGTTCGTTACGTTCCGGGCCGAGCTGGAGCGAATCCATTTGCCCTCCCCCGCGTTCGAATTCGATGTTGAGGCGGTTCAGCATACTGGCCACCGCTTCCATCGAATGCGCGTCCTCCAATATCTGGAGGCGCGAGAAATCCTTGGGCGTGGCGAATTGAATGCGATCGACCGTGTAGATCGTGCGCTGCCCGAATAGTTGTCCGTTCTGCGCGATGAACTGATCGATGGCGGCCTGATCCGGCACTTTCGCCGTGCGTTCGGTCCGCTGGCTCATCAATTGTACCAGCAGCGCATCGTCCAACTGGCGCCGACGGATAAGATAGTCGGGCGTTTCGTCGAGACCGTCATCCTTCGCCGCCTGCGCGATCAATCGACGATCGACGATGCGCTGCAACGCGGCACGCTGTGCATCCTTCTTGTCGGCCCCTTCGGGCACGTTTGCCGCCGCCAGTTCGGCATTGATTTCCTGCAGCGTGATCTCGTCACCGTTTACCACGGCCGCGACCTGGCCGCTGGCTTCCTGGGTGCAGGCGGACATGGAAAATGCAGCGGCCGCCACCAGTGCCGACGTAAGAATAGTGCGTTTCATGCGATCGATACCTCGATTGATAAGGACGTAACTAAGCAACCAGCAGCTTTTGCAGGCGGGTGGAAGAAGCGGCGTAGAAGGCGGCGGTAAATTGCGAAAGCACATCGACCGCTCGCTGCTGATTGTCGCCCAGCACCGACACGCGCATCATGATGCCGTCCGGTATGTCGCCGCGCAGATTGGCGTCGACCACCGCAAGCCTTTGTTCGACCCAGGAACGCGGATAGGCATCGCCCAGGCGGGTGAAATACACCACCTGTTCGGTCCGGTCCGGCCCGCTCGCGGTGAAGACATTGGCCGGCACGGATTGCGTGCCGAGAGGCAGGGGCAGACCACGCGTTTCCGTCAATGCGAAACCCCCGACGGGATAGCATGTTTCGGGCCGATGGATCTGCAGCACGCCGTTCTGCGCGTTGTTATACGCGATCAGCAGCATGACCGATGGTTCACCCGGCGCCGAATAGACCCGCGTGACCAGATTGTCGTACAGCCGGTCGCGCAAAGTATCGGGCGGGGGCAGGACCACGCCACTCTGCGATTGTTCGCGCCATACGCCAAACCGTTTGGGCACCCATTTGTCGAACTTTTCGCTTTCGATCACGGGATAGGCGATTTGCGGCCGCCGTGCATAGGCCACGCCCGATGCGCAGGCCAGCAACCCGCCCATGACCGCATGGCGACGGGTCAGCAGCATGCCGGATTTTTCATGCGCCATGGTTCGCGTGCCTTTCCGCGCCGCTTACGCGGTCGAAGATGGGTTTGAGTATCTCGTCGATGATGAAGATCGCAATCAAGGCGATGGCGAACATGGCGATGCCGGCGAAATTATGCAGGAAGCCCTGTGCCGCCGCTTCCCCCAGATGATATGTCAGCAAAATGAGGATCAAGACCCGGAAAAAATTCGCCAGCAGAGCGATTGGAACGATCAGCAGGATGAGGACCGCGGCATAGCGCCATTCGGCTTGGTGCCGCATATAGATGTAGAACAGGGATATGGCCGTGAGCGATACGATCGAATTGATCCCGCTGCACGCGGCGGCCACCAGCAATTCGTACTGTCCGATGAAGATGCGGACTCCTTCGCCGCCGATAGGGTAATCGAATATCCGCAGGAAGATGATCGCCGCTTCCGACAGCCACAGTTTCATCGGTACCGTAACGGCAGCGACGACGGTTTCGGGCGGTGGGAATATGAAGGCGAGATAAAGGAGCGGGAACCACATGATCTGCATCGCACGGCTCCCGACGATGCTGTACATCACCGCGAGCAGGCAGACATACATGAAATAGCCTTCCAGCTCCACAATCTGGGTCACCCGCGCGAACAGGGTAGCCGGGATGAAAACGAGGAGGAGTGCGGCAACCAAAGTCGTATTGGCCGGTTCGACATGATCGCGTGCGACCTGCCACCGCTGCCACAACAGCCACAGACCGGTAGCCAGCACGATCGGGCCATGCGCGCCTTCTTCGCCGGACCAGCCTTCCTGAATGACGAATGCCATCGTCGGCAGGGCAAACACCGCCAGCCCTACGCAAAGGACGAGGCCCAGCAGGTTCCAGCGCCCGGATCGGGCGGGCGGGTCTGCTAGCGGCAGGGTCGGGTTCAGCGTAGCCATATTGGTAATTTCATTCCGGGCACTCAGATAGCCCAATCGGGTTGCATTGCAAAGCGCCCTGCCTCCCGCAGGGACAGATGTTCATATTCGGCACAAATAGAACGCATTAGTATACGGCGCATGAATTATGGTGGATACGATTTCGCGATGCTGACCACGAAGAACAAGATGATCGTGGGTGCGGCATCGGCAGGCGTCCTGGCGGTGGCCGGCGGTGTGGCATGGTACGCCGTTTCCCGCGACGATACGGCTGCGCCGATGGCCCAGCGCGATATCGCCGCCGATGCGCAGGGCGCGCCCCCTGCGGTGGCGGTTCAGACATACAAACCGCTGACGGTGGAAGAAGCGCAGGAAACCAACGAAGAACTGCCTTTCGCCCAAACCCCGCTGCAGGTGGCGCCGGCATTCGCCTATCCCGGTTCAGGCGCGGCTCTTCTGGCGAAGAAAACGGCGGTCGATTGCCTGACAGCCGCGGTCTATTACGAAGGGGGCAACGAAACGGTTCAGGGCAAACGGGCCATCGCACAGGTCATTCTCAACCGGGTGCGTCATCCCGCCTTCCCCCAATCGATCTGCGGCGTCATCTATCAGGGATCGGAACGCCGGACCGGCTGCCAGTTCACTTTCACCTGCGACGGCAGCCTAACCCGCAAACCGGCCCGGGCGTCATGGGACCGCGCGCGGATCGTCGCGGTGGCCGCGATCGAAGGGCTGGTCGAACCCGCCGTCGGCATGGCGACCCATTACCATGCGAATTACGTGGTGCCGTATTGGGCATCCTCGCTGGACAAGATCGCGGCGATCGACACGCATATCTTCTACAATTGGAAGGGAAGCTGGGGCCGGCGTTCGGCGTTTCGGCAAACGCCCGCCGCCGATGAAAAGGTCGAGGCGGAACTGGTCAACGATCCTCTGTTGGATCTGGAATTGATCGTCCCGCCTTTGGGCGAGGACATCGCCCCGCTCCCCACGCCTGCAGTTCCGGCCATGCGTGCCGATACCGCCGTCGGCGTGCCGATACCGCGCGCGCCCCGGATCGAGAATAGCCCGGCGGGAACGCTGAAGGCGGATCGCCAAAGTGGTACGTTGAAAAGCGACACGGACAAGCCGGTCCTGCGCGACAATCCATCGTAGGGTAACGACAGCTGCGCCTGAGATGGTATGCCAATCCGCGCGACATCGGGGCGCCCAAGTTACAGACGCCGGACGGCAAAACGGGCGCACTTCGGAATGGAAATGCGCCCGCGATAAAACTTCGGCTGAACGATCAGCTGTAGGAAAGCACGACCTTGGGCTGCTGCGCCTTGCGGGCGCGCATGACGCCGCCGACCATGAACATACCCAGCATCATCATCGCCCAGGTTGCCGGTTCCGGCACGGCCGAGTTCACGTCGGGCGTATTGACGCTGAGCGAGGTGATCCGGAACTGTTCATCACTACCCGAAGCCAGGAGATTGAACGTCAGATTGTTGCTGCCGTCGATCAAGGTCAAGGGCGTCGTCAGGTCGAGCGTGCCGCCATTGCCCCGTCCGTTGTTGCGTGCGACGGACACTTGCGAACCCAGCGGCTGGATGAAGGTTCGGTTGGTCCCGGAACCGCCCAGATTGAACGAACCACGGAAGAACTCCGAACCGTTCAAGCTGAAAACGAACGTATCCTGAAATCTCGGGTTGGGCGTGACGCCATCCACGGTACCGAGCGCTTCCGTCATCAGGTCGAAAAACGCGTCGCCACCATCCGCATCGAAATCGAAGCTGAAGCTGTTGCCGGCGGCAGTCGGCGTGGTCACGCTGAGAACTTCGGCGGCCGATGCGGGTGCGGCGACGCCCGCCATCAAGGTTGCGGTAAGGGCGGCTGCGAAAAACTTGCCTGTCATAATCGTCTCCAAACAATCGTGGTGTTACGTTGCACAGCGATCGGATCACGCCCTGCGAAAGATTTGTGCGTGGTATGGCGCACGATCGCCAAATTTTTAAACGCTTCCTTAATCATGCCCCAAACTGGCACGGTTTCGAAAACCTGCATGAGGTTGCGCGGGACCACGGAACGTCGCGTCGATTTTCGCGCATCAATCCCCGAGATCGTCTGCGAAACGCATCAATTCCTGTAGAGCGAGAAACACGTGATACCCCGTGGCGGGTGTGATAGCATCGTCAATCGATACTTTGTCCGGCCCCAACGCATCGTTCCACGCCCCGGGCAGTGCGCTTTCGATATGGTCCGCGAACAGCGTCTGCGCCGTGGCTGCAATCATGGTCAGCCCCGCATCGGACGGAGCGATGCGGTGATAGGCGATGTGCCCTTTCAGCTTTTCCGTCACCGTCCACATACGCTGCTTCGCCTCGCGCACCGAACCGTCGATGTACTGCGAGAGGGGGAGAAAACCATGCCGACCCACCAATCTTACCCCGCCCGCGTGCAAGGCGCGCATCCATTGTCCGTCGTCGCGGTCGGTCAGGGCGTTCATCCGCCCCAAGATCCAAACCCATTCGAACAGGTGGCCGACTTCGACATGGGGTTCGATCGCCCTATCGCCGGCATGTTCATACAGCAGGTCCGCATCCGCATCGAAAAATCGCCCCTGCACGAAATCGGCAATGGCCGTAGCGCGGTCTCGCGCGGCGCCGTCATCCGTTGCGTCGAACCACGCGAGCGATGCCTCCGCCAGATGCATATGCGGGTTCTGCGCACGGACCGGCGGTGCAGGCAGCGTTTCGCGATAGCCGGAGCCATCGGCGTACCTGAGCACGTCCTCGATCGCACGATTGACCGCATGGCCCGCTTCCCGTGCCGTATCGAGAGCGAACACGCGATAGGCATAGGAAAATGCGAGCAGCGCAAAGGCCGTATCATACGCCTGCGCCGTATCGTCGATGAGGCCGTTCCCCGGGCGAACAAGCGTGCCGTACAGCCCGTCGGCGCGGCGGCAATCGCGCGTCAGCGTCGCAATCCCCCGCTCGACCAGTTCCAACGCACGCGCGCGGTCCCAGCCCAATTCCGCCGCCAGGGCGAAGGTGAACACCATCCGCGCTTGCAAACGCACGCGGCTGGGTTCGCCCGAAATGCCGCGACCTTCGGAATCGAGCCGTTCGTAAAAACCGCCATCGGGCGACGGCGTCCGATCGGCCCAGAACGGGAAGGCTTCATCCAGCATCCAGCGTTCCGAACGGACCGCGAACGCACGAACCGACTCGCGCGCATTCATCCGGGGGTCGGGCGGGTTGTTGTGCTAGCCATGATATTACCCCTACACTGAAATGCATATGGCGGACGAATTCGAAAATGCACTGGCGCGGGTGATGTTCCGGCAGGCGGGGTCCGAAGGCGGGGCCGCAAACCGGGCCGAAAGCGAGCAAGCCGTCGTCGCCGGATGCCATCGTTTGTCCGGCGGGGCGAGCATGGAAAGCTGGGCGTTCGATTACGCGGGCGAAGGGTATATCCTGCGCCGTGCGGCCGATGCAGCGTTGATGGCGGGCCGGCCGTTCGGCCATGCGACCGAAGCCGCGCTGGTACAGGCGGCGCATGGGGCGGGCGTGACCGCGCCGGAGGTGATGGCCGTCCTTACGGCCGAAGACGGGTTGGGCAGCGGCTACATCATGCGGCGGATCGGAGGTACGGCGGAACCGGGCACCATTCTGAGAACCGCCGACGACGTTCTGATCGCCGATATCGCGCGCGAGCTGGCGGCGATCCATGCGGTACCGGTCGATGCGGTGCCACCCATCGACGCGCCAACCCCGCGTGAGTTGCTCGACCGGTTGCACGAACAGTTCGACGGTTTCGGCGCGGACCGCCCGATCATCGCGCTGGCGCTGAAATGGTGCGAGGACAATTTGCCACCGCCACGCCAGCCTTCTCTTGTTCATGGCGATTTTCGCATGGGCAATCTGATGGTCGAGGACGGACGGCTGTCGGGTGTGCTGGATTGGGAGCTGGCCCATTTGGGCGACCCGCATGAAGATATCGCCTGGGGCTGCGTCGGCGCATGGCGGTTCGGGAATTACGACCAACCGGCTTTCGGTATCGCAACGTTGGAGGCGTATTTCGCGGCGTATGAAAGCGCGTCCGGCATGGCCGTCGATCGCGCGCGATTTCGCTACTGGCTCGTCCATCGCACGATCTGGTGGGCGCTGGGCTGCATGCAGATGGGCGCGATCTGGCGCGAAGGTAGCGATCGCAGCCTGGAACGTGCGGCCATCGCCCGGCGGACCGTGGAGAACGAGATCGATTTGCTGCTGTTGCTGGACGAAAGCGACGACGCGCCGGTCGCGGTGCCGGAACCGACCGCGGTCCCACAAGCAGGCGAAACCAGTTCCGCCGAACTGCTCGATGCGGTGGGCGAGTGGATTGCGGCGGACGTCAAACCGACGGCGCAGGGCCGCAACCGTTTCCTGTCCGCCGTGGCGATCAACGCGCTGAAGATTGCCGCACGCGACCTGCGCGACCCCGCCCCCATGACCGCCCCAATGACCGATGCGGCTCTTTGCACCGATATTCGCTCGGGTCGCACGACCCTCGACACGTCCGGACTGCGCGCGACCTTGCGGTTAAAAGCCTTGCGCAAGGGCATGAACGATGTTCCCAAATATGCCGGGCTCGCCGCCGCGAAGGAGAAATGGACATGACGATGCTGTTCGAATTGCCGCAGGATATCACGGACTACCTCGCCGAACTCGACGCATTCATCGACGCCGAGATTGCGCCGATCGAGGCCCGCGACGATAATATCCGCTTCTTCGACCACCGCCGCGAACATGCGCGCACCGATTGGGACAATGACGGCCTTCCGCGCCCCGAATGGGAGGAACTGCTGGACGAAATGCGCCGCGTGGCGGATGCAGCGGGGCATTATCGCTTCGCCCTGCCCGCGGAATTCGGCGGCAAGGATGGCAGCAATCTGGCCATGGCCGCGATCCGGCATCATCTGGCGCATCGTGGGCTGGGCCTGCACAATGATTTGCAAAACGAGTCCAGCATCGTCGGCAATCTGGTCCAGCCGTTGCTGGTGCGCGATTTCGGGACGGAGGAACAAAAACGCGAATTCATCCCCGCGATGCTGGCCGGTGATATGCGCTGGAGCTTCGGCCTGACCGAGGAAGCCCACGGCTCCGACGCGACATGGATGGAAACCCGCGCGGTGCGCGAAACCCGCGACGGTCGCGATGGCTGGCGGATCGATGGCGAAAAAATGTGGACCACCGGAAGCCACGTGGCGACCCATTGCATGGTGTTCGCCCGGCATTCGGGCGCGGATGGCGATGCGAAGGGGATCGGCTGCTTCATCGTGCCCTACGACACGCCGGGGTTCGAGGTTGGCGAATATCTGTGGACCTTCAACATGCCGACGGATCATCCGCGCGTCACCTTCGACAATGTCTGGATACCGGCGGATGCAGTGCTGGGCGATGTCGATAACGGCCTCGCCTGCGCGCAAGGCTTCGTCCATGAAAACCGCATCCGGCAAGCGGCGTCTTCGCTGGGCGCGGCGCAATATTGTATCGACCAGTCGGTGAGATATGCGCGGGAACGCAAGCCGTTCGGCACCTCGCTCGCGCGCAATCAGGCGATCCAGTTTCCGCTGGTCGAATTGCAGAGCGAGGCGGAGATGCTGCGCCTGCTGATCTGGAAAACCGCCGCGCAGATGGACACCATGCCGAAAACGGATGTCGCCATTCACCTGTCGGACAAGGTTTCGATGTGCAATTACCGCGCGAACCGGCTGGTCTGCGATGCGGCCGACCGCGCGATGCAGGTGCATGGCGGCATCGGCTATTCGCGGCATAAGCCGTTCGAACATATCTACCGCCATCACCGCCGATATCGCATTACCGAAGGATCGGAGGAAATACAGATGCGTAAAGTTGCGGGTCATCTGTTCGGCTTTATGGGTCCGAAGAAACATACCGACACACGCACATAGTCAACTTAGAGAACCATGTCAGATACACCCGTTACCATTGCGGCATTCTACCAGTTCACGCAGTTCCCCGATCCGGCCGCCCTACGCGGCGAGTTGCTGGCGGAATGCGTCGGCAATGGCGTTCGCGGCACGATTTTGCTGGCGAAGGAGGGGATCAACGGCACCATCGCGGGTGAGGCGCACGCGCTGGACGCCGTAATCGCCCATATCCGCGCCCTGCCCGGCTGCGCGGATATGGAACACAAGATTTCGCACGCGCCCACCATGCCGTTCCTGCGGATGAAGGTGCGTTTGAAAGCGGAGATCGTGAAGATGGGCCAGCCCGATCTCGACCCCGCCGGCGATGTCGGCACTTACGTGGCGCCGCGGGACTGGAACGCGTTGATCGAAGACCCTGATACGATCGTGATCGATACGCGCAACGATTACGAGGTGGATATCGGCACGTTCCGCGGCGCGATCGATCCGCGCACGGAAAGCTTCGGCGATTTCCCCGCATGGTTCCGCGAACGGCGGGCCGAGATGGAACGCGATGGCAAGATGCCCAAAGTCGCGATGTTCTGCACCGGCGGGATACGCTGCGAAAAATCCACGGCTTTCCTGCGCGCGGAGGGGGTGGAGGATGTGTTCCATTTGAAGGGCGGCATCCTCAAATATCTCGAAACCGTGTCCGAGGGCGACAGCCTGTATGACGGCGAATGCTTCGTGTTCGACGAACGCGTCAGCGTCACGCACGGGCTGCAAGTCGGTACCCATTCGCTGTGCCGTGCCTGCCGCGAACCCATCAGCGAAACGGACAAGACGTCCGACCTGTATGAAGAGGGCGTGAGCTGCCACCGCTGCCACGATACCAAGACCGACGAACAGCGCGCCCGCTATGCGCAGAGGCAAAAACAGGCAACATTGGCGAAGAAACGCGGAGAGGTGCATTTCGGCAAGGTTTACGAACAGAAACTTCCGGGCGATCTGACGGAGGCGGATTTTGCCTGACCCTGTCCGCCATGACGTTCCGATCCTCTACAGCTTCCGCCGCTGCCCCTATGCGATGCGGGCGCGCATGGCGCTTCATATAAATGGCACGAAAGTGGAAACGCGCGAGGTGGTCCTGCGCGACAAACCCGCCGCCATGCTGGAAGCGTCGCCCAAGGGCACGGTGCCGGTGCTGGTACTGCCCGGTGATACGGTGGTCGACGAAAGCATCGACATCATGCGCTGGGCGCTCGCCCGGAACGATCCCGAAGACTGGCTGGCGGGAGACGATCGCGACCTGATCGCGCGGATCGACGGGCCGTTCAAACACCATCTCGACCGGTATAAATACGAAACCCGCTACGACAGCGACAGCGAGGCGCATCGGAAGGACGCGCATGCCATCCTCAAGGATCTGGACGCACAGCTTGCCGGGTCGGCCTTTTTGCGCGGCGAAGGGCGCAGTATGGCCGATGTGGCGACCTTCCCCTTCATCCGCCAATTCGCCAATGCGGATCGCGAATGGTTCGACGCGTGCGATCTGCCGCATCTGCAACGCTGGCTGGCGGGATTGCTGGCAAGCGATCTGTTCGCCGCGATCATGGCCAAACGCCCCCGATGGCAGCCAGGCAGCATGACGGCCGGGACGGCAGCATGACGAATGGCCTCCGAGCGGTCGTGACGGTCGTCATGCTGATGGCGATGGGCCTGCCGCACGCGCAGGCGGCACCGCGCCAACTCACTATCAGCAATGACGGCAATCTGCGCTTCGGGTCCTTCGCCGTGTTCGACGACGCCTATCGTATCGTCAGCCCGAGCGGTGCGGTGCAGAGCAGCGGGCTGTTCTCGATCACCAATGGCGATACCGCGCCCGCGCGCTTCACCATTCGGTACGATCGCGGCAATGCCAGCCGCCGCCGCCTCGACCTGCGCATCCAGCTGGTCCTGTCCGCCGCACCGGTGGTCACGCAGGGCGGCATCGTCGCGCGGCTGACATCCTACACCACCGATCTGCCGCGCGCAGGTGTGGTGCAGGCGGGGCGGGTGATCGAGGTCGATATTCCCAACTGCGTGCAGCGTATTTGCTCCACGTCGTTCGCGGTCGGGGCACGGCTCGACATCCGGCGCAATTTCGGTGGCGGCGATATCGAGATACCCATCCCGGTGGACGCTGTCCTGATTTCGGTCAGATAGCGCGCGCAGCCTTCGCTTGCCGCGACGGATGCGATAGCAACGACCCGATGATCCGCGCTGCCATCTGTTTTATCCTTGCCGGCCTGCCTTGCGTGGCATCGGCGCAACCGGGCGGAACGGCGCGTGGTGCCGCCCGCGCGGACGTGGTGCGCCCCATGTCGATCGAACCCGCGGGCGACCTGCAGTTCGGCAGTATCGCGGTCATGGCGGGCCGTGGCGGCAGCGTCACCGTCGATCCCCGCACCGGCGCGGCGACTTATAATGGGGCAGCACGGCCGGTTTGCGCCGGCGGCGATCCCTGCAACGCGGCGCCGGCGCTGTTCGTCATACGGGGCGACGGCAACCGGCGGTATCGCCTGACCCTGCCCGAAACCGTTATTGCCCGGTCCGCCGATGCGCCTGGAACGCGGCTCCGGGTCGACGGCCTGTCCGCATTCGCGATGAATGGCGGAACATCGGGACCGGATGGTGTATTGGATGCCGATGGGCGCGATCGGGTTCAGGTCGGCGGCACGCTGCGCATTCCCGTCGGGACACCGCCCGGACGGTATGCGGCGCGCATCCTCGTGGTGGCGACTTATAGTTAACGCTTTTACCTACAAAAGCGCGGTTTCGGCAGGTTGTGAAGTAACCCTTTTTTAAATTCTAGGTACTATTCCCTAATGAGGATGCGGCGGACCAGAAAAAGCCGCGTTTCGATACGCACGGCGTATCGACCAGGACCATGACCACAGGGAAATAACTTATGAAGAAAATCATTCTTGCCACCGTCGCCACTGTCATCGCCGTACCGGCTGTAGCTGCGCCAGGCGATACGGCCACGACCAATGGTGTCGCCAGCGCCGAAATCGTCGCGCCGATCTCCATCGTTCACGACACCGATTCCTCGCTCGATTTCGGCACGATGGTGACCGACACCGCAGGTACGGTTTCCGTAACTGCTGGCGGCGTAGCCACCGCGACCGGCCCCAAGCTGCTCGTGGGATCGACCAGCTCCGCCGACAGCTTCACCGTTTCGGGTGATGCGGGCCGTACGTTCGACATCGTGACCGGCAACGGCACGGTCACGTCGGGCACCGACACGATGAGCTTCACCACGTCGCCTTCCGCTGCCACCGGCACGCTGAACGCCACGTCGGGCGATGCCAACTTCACCGTCGGCGGCGTGCTGACGGTTGCGGCCGACCAGGCGGCAGGATCGTATACCGGTTCCTACACCGCGACCGCGACCTACAACTAAGTCGTTCATTCGACGATCGAAGAACGCCGGGCGGGCATATTCTGCCTGCCCGGCGCCTTTGCCACCTGTTTTTATCGACGGAAGCTTCCCTATCGCGCCCTTATCCAACTTTCCTGCCAACGCCGTGCGGACCGCAATGTCCGTGCTGCTGCCTTGCGCATTGATGGCGGGATCGCAGGCGGCGGCGGAACCGGGGGTCAGCATTTCCGCACCAGGCAGCGGCGAGGCGGTCATCGTGGAGCCGATCGGGCTTCAGAACGTGGTCGACCTGCGCTTCGGGCGCATCATACGCCCAACGGCCAATGGCACCGTGCGTATTGCCAATAACGGCAACGTTACCGAAACTGGCGGCGCGACCGGGCTGGCCATTACCACCCCGCAACGACGCAACGGCCGCGGGCCTGCCGCGCTGGCGGCATTCGGCGATCCGTTCCGCCTGTTCCTGACCGGTATCGCCAACCAGTCGCTGGTATCGAATGGCACCGTGCAGATGCGGGTCGATCAATATACCGTGAATACGGGCTTTTTGGGATTGCGGCAGTTCGATGCCGATGGCTATGCCCCGCTGCTGATCGGCGGACGGTTGAACATCAACGCGAACCAGCAGACCGGCACGTATACCGGCACATTCCCGGTAACGATTCTTTACCTTTGAAGCCCTAATGCTTTAAGCCGTTAACCATCCGTAGAACTACGGAGTTTATGACGGGATTCATGATGCGTTTTACCACCCGCTCCTTTTTTTGTTCGATCACCGCCGCGGCGATGATGGTCACGCCTGCCATCGGACAGGATGGCGTTGAGAATGTTGGCCGCGCACCTTTCGCGCCCGAAGCGGCGGCGTCGCAGACGGACGATCTGCCACCGTCGGAGGGTACGATACCGGCGGGTTCGGTCGGCGGAATGGGCGATATCAATCTGTTCCCCAAACGCGTGGTGATCGACGGGCGGCGTCAGGTCAGCACCGTGGGCCTGTACAACAAGACGATCGATCCCGGCGATTACGAAATTTCGCTGGTCGATATGGCGATGCGCCCCGATGGCAGCCTGCTGCCGTTCGACAATGGCGCGACCGAAGCCGACAAGGCCCGCGTCGCCACCGCCAGCCCGTTCCTGCGCTATTCCCCGCGCCGCGTGACGCTGGACGGCAGTGAAAGCCAGATCATCCGCATCATGGCGCGCGGTGGGTCCGATTTGCCGGCGGGTGAATACCGATCGCACTTCCTCGTCGTATCGGTCCCCCGCGACGAACAACAGGGTTTCTCTATCGACGACGCCGTTCAGGGCGAGGCGGCGGATGGCATCGGCGTGTCGATCCGCCCGCGATTCGGCATTTCCATCCCGGTCATCGTGCGGGTCGGCGACACCACGCTGGACGTCGGTATTCGCGAAGGGAAGATCGTCACCGCGCAGGACGGATCGCAGGCGGTCGGCATGATCCTGACACGCACCGGCACGCGATCGGCGTTCGGCGATATCGTGGTGACGGCGAAGGGGTCGAACGAACCCGTCGCGCTGGCGAAAGGCGTCGGCATCTATCCCGAACTCGATGAGCGCGCGGTCTATGTGCCGATCGATCCGGAAGCGCCCGCCGGCACATTCGCATCGGGACAGACATTATCGGTTACCTACACCGATGACGACTTCGCGCCCGGCACCAAACTGGCAGGGTTCAGCTTCGTCATACCGTGACATTGGGCCGCCGCACCCGCCATGCCGGCGCCCTTGGCGTTACGGCTTTACTGGGATTCGGCTGCACCCAGGCGAATGACCCGCCGTCACCGCCATCCGACGCGGAACGCGGGGGGCGAAATTTCCCCGAACGCGAAACCCGTACGCAGGCCAACGACAATGCGCCGACCATCTTGCCACGCCCGTCCTTCGGGCCGGTGGTCGGCAAGTTTCCAGCCGACAGTCGAGCCGCGCCGCCCATGGCTGCAACACCACAAGAAAGCACCGCCCAGCCGCCGACAAAGCCGAAGACGGAGCGCGATGTTCTTCTGGCATCGGTGAGCGAACGACCCATTGCATGGGCGGAGACGGTGCCCCTTGCGAAGACACCGGAACTGCCTCCGCCCGAGCTTGCGCCCCCTCCCCCATCACCCGCCAATGTAACAGCCGACACCGCCCCGCCAGCCGCCCCGCCAGCCGCCCCGCCAGTCGCCCCGCCAGTCGCCCTGCCCGCGACCGACCCAAGTTTGCCTTCCCCGATCGCACTGTCGGATGCGGCGGACGCGGGGTTGGATGCGTTATCGGACGACGCAGCGCCCGAAGAAACGCAGCAAAGGGCCATCGTTGCAATGCCTGCCGATGATGCCGCGATGGCTTCGCATTTGCCCCCTCTATCACCTTTGCCTGCCGCAATCGTACCGGAACGACAATTGATACCCGCGCTGGCCGCAGCCATGCCGTCGCCACGCGTGCCGATCCCGCTGGTATCCGTCGATCCGCCTCGTGTGACGGCCGCGCCGATCGCTGCAAATGACAGGGACATCGACCTTGCCGATGCCAGTGCCGATGCCAGTGTCGATGCCGGTGCCGGCGCCATTGTCAGCACCGGTGCCAAGGCCCGTGCCGTCGCTCAGGAGGGGACGGCGGGCGAGAATTTCGCGGATGCCACCGCCGCACCGAACCCGCCCCGCACCGCTACACTGTCCGATTTCGCCGGACGGGCCAAGGCCGCGAAAACGAACATTGGCCAGTCAGAAATCGCGCGTGCCGGGTCGCCCTCCAAACCATCCGCCCTGGCCGCCATCGCACCCCCGCCACGCAGCCACACGACGCTGGGTCTGGACCGCACGGTGCCGGACGCTGCGCCCGCTTCGGCCCTG
>JBASAR010000173.1:0-4663 GCA_049650705.1 Pontixanthobacter sp.
GCAAATCGCCATCGAAACCGGGGGCATAGGCTTGGGCAATCGGGCGTGCATCATGCTGGATCAAGACCGCCGTGGTGCGCGTGCCCGCGCCGTACGCGTCTCCCAATGCCGCTTCGGCGATTGCCGACACCTCGCGATGTGGCGGGTCCATCGCAGGGCGCATATCGCCACCGGGAGCGCCGACATCGTCGACAGGCTTGTTTGAGGACGCTTCCTCCACCGGTTCGGCCATACCGATCGGCAGGATGCTGCACCCGCCCGGATTGCGAAAGGCGGCGACGCGTGGCGGCATGTCGTCTGCCCATTCGACGGAAACCCGATCGATCCGGTCATCCTGCCCTTTTTCGATCCGAGCCGGCAAATTCGGTACGATCGCATTCAGTGGTTCCTGAATGCCGGTCAGCTCGTATTGCTCGACACTGGCAACGCTGCGCCGCATTCCATCCGCGCCGCTATTGCCTATGGCCCCGCACAGCATCAGCGCCTTATACCCCGCCGCCAGCGCCCGTTCGTAGCGGGTCGGTTCGGGACCATCCTGCGCTGCGGCTGCACCCACCGGCAGCAGGGTCAGGGCCAGAAGCGCGGACTTCATCGGTGCGTTGATCATGGGCAGAATGATTGCCGATATGGCGCGCAAAAGAAAAGGGGCCGCGCGTGAATTACGCCCGGCCCCTTCCGAAATTTGTATATGAAAAACTGCGACCTTACGCGTCTTCCATTTCGTCCTCGTCTTCGGTCATGACGGGACCGCTGTCGAGACCCTTGGCGTCCACATCGCGATCGACGAGTTCGATGATCGCCATCGGCGCACGGTCGCTTCCGCGATAACCGGCCTTGATGACGCGCGTGTAACCGCCGTCACGATCCGCATAGCGATCGGCCAATATGTCGAACAGCTTCTTCAACTGCGTTTCGTCGAGCAGGCGGCTCTGCGCGAGACGCCGGTTCGAAAGCCCACCGCGTTTGGCCAGCGTGATCAGCTTTTCGATATAGGGGCGCAATTCCTTCGCCTTGGGGGCGGTGGTCATGATCTGCTCATGCTTGATCAGCGCGGCGGACATGTTGCGGAACAGAGCCTTGCGGTGGCCCGATTTACGGCTCAGCTTACGCTGCGAAATGCCATGACGCATATGTATTTCCTTACGTTCGTTATGGGGCCGTACCAGGTACCCCGTAGCTGGCGGCGCTTCCCATGAAATGGAGGTGCGCCGCCCAAACCCGTATCATCGGACGGATCAGCCGAGCAGTTCCTGCTCCAGCTTCTTGGCCATTTCCTCGATATTTTCGGGCGGCCAGCCGGGGATGTCCATGCCAAGGCGCAGACCCATGCTGGACAGCACTTCCTTGATCTCATTGAGGCTCTTGCGTCCGAAATTCGGCGTTCGCAGCATTTCCGCTTCGGTTTTCTGCACCAGATCGCCGATATAGATGATGTTGTCGTTCTTCAGGCAGTTGGCCGAACGAACGCTCAACTCCAACTCGTCGACCTTCTTGAGAAGATAACGGTTGAGCTGGTTCGCATCGTCTTCCTGCGGCGCGGCGGCGTGGCCGATCATCGCGCTTTGCGGCTGCGGCACACCATCTTCGAAATGCACAAACAAAGTAAGCTGGTCCTGCAAGATACGCGCCGCATAGGCGACGGCATCATCCGGCGACACCGTGCCGTCGGTTTCCACATTCAAGCTAAGCTTATCGAAATCGAGCTCCTGCCCGACACGCGCCTTTTCGACTTTGTAACTGACCTGGCGGACGGGCGAGTAGAGCGAATCTACCGGGATCAAACCGATCGGCGCATCGACCGGCCGGTTCTGCACAGCCGGCACGTAACCGCTGCCGATATCGGCGGTCAGTTCCATATTGAAGCTTGCGCCCTCGTCCAGATGACAGATCACCAGATCCTTGTTCATCACTTCGATATCGCCGGTCACGGCAATATCGCCCGCCTTGATTTCGGCGGGGCCGGTGGCGGAAAGCTGCAGGCGCTTCGGCCCTTCGCCTTCCATTTTCAGTGCAATCTGCTTCACATTCAGCACGATGTCGGTCACGTCTTCGCGCACACCGGCAAGGCTGCTGAATTCATGCAGCACATTCTCGATCTTGATGGATGTGATCGCCGCGCCTTGCAGGCTGGAGAGAAGCACGCGGCGCAATGCGTTGCCGAGTGTCAGACCAAAGCCGCGTTCCAGCGGTTCGGCAACGAAGGTCGCCTTGCGGGACTTGTCGCCGCCTTCCTTGATCTCGAGGGTATTGGGTTTCTTGAGTTCCTGCCAGTTCTTGATGTTGACGGACATGAATTTCCCCTGGGTTCTGAAGCGGGATGGACCGGAACGCCGATTGCCTAATTCAGCGCGTCCGGGCCGGAAAGATGCGACGATCCGTGGCGGACCGTCAGGCAGGTCCGGGTTAGACGCGGCGGCGTTTGGACGGGCGCACACCATTATGCGGGATCGGTGTCACGTCCCGGATCGACGTAATGGTGAAACCGACAGCTGCAAGACCGCGCAAGGCGCTTTCGCGGCCCGATCCCGGTCCCTTCACTTCGACTTCGAGCGTACGCACGCCATGATCGGCAGCTTTCTTGCCGGCATCGTCCGCCGCGACCTGCGCCGCGTAGGGCGTCGATTTTCGGCTGCCCTTGAACCCCATCGTGCCGGCGCTGGACCAGCTGATCGCATTGCCCTGCGCATCGGTGATGGTGATCATCGTGTTGTTGAAGCTGGCGTTGATATGCGCAACGCCGCTGGAGATATTTTTCTTGTCGCGTTTTCTAACCCGACCTGGTTCGCGTGCCATGATGCAAAAATCCTATATTCGAAACGGGGAAAGCGTAAGCTGCGGAAAAATTCGCGCTTACTTCTTCTTGCCCGCGATGGGTTTCGCCTTGCCCTTGCGGGTACGTGCATTGGTGTGAGTACGCTGACCGCGGACGGGCAGTCCATTACGATGACGCAAACCGCGGTAGGACCGCAGATCCATCAGCCGCTTGATGTTCATCGCGGTGCTGCGGCGAAGATCGCCTTCGACCTGATGATCCGCATCGATCGTTTCGCGTATCTGCAGAACTTCCGCGTCGGAAAGATCCTGCACTCGGCGGCTTTGATCGATGCCGAGCTTCTCGGCGATGTCCACGGCCGTCGTGCGACCGATCCCATGAATATAGGTGAGCGCGATAATCACGCGTTTGTTGGTGGGGAGGTTTACCCCGGCAATACGAGCCACTTACTTCTCCATGCTCCACAAAGGCTCTGCGTACCGACCGCTTGTCGGAAGGCGACGCGCCCTTATCTCATAGCGTTCATGCATTCGCCAAACGGGCTGTCGCAAAACGCGACGAGATCGAACGGTACGCCCGTATGCCGCGTTCCGCCGATCTCAACCCGATATTATCGAATGAGAGGCGCGCTTATAGCGATTCGTCTCAGCGGTCAACCGGTCGCGCGCAACGATGCAACTCAGACCACACCGAAAGCCAGCATCGCATCGGCTACCTTCTTGAAACCGGCGATATTCGCACCCTTGACGTAATCGACATAGGGCGCCCCATCACCGCCGTTACCGTCATCGTCGATCCGTCCATATCGCACGCATTTGTCGTGAATATCGGCCATCAGATCGGTGAGCATGTCGCCGAGCCTCTCCTGCTTCCAGCTGATCCGTTCCGAATTCTGGCTCATTTCGAGGCCAGATACGGCAACCCCGCCCGCATTGGCCGCCTTGCCCGGGCCGTACATGATCCGCGCTTCCTTGAAGACATGCACGCCGTCCAGCGTGGTCGGCATGTTCGCGCCTTCGGATACCGCCTCCACTCCGTTCTCGACCAGCGTTTGCGCTTCGTCCGCGTTCAGTTCGTTCTGCGTCGCGCAGGGCAGCGCCAGATCGCATGCGACACCCCAGGGCCGCTCCCCTTCGTGATAGGTCGCGCCGGAAAATTCCTCGACATAGGCGCTGATCCGACCGCGTTCGACGTTCTTCAGATGTTTGACCCATTCGATCTTGTCCTGATCGATCCCATCGGGATCGTGAACGAAACCATCGGAATCGCTGAGGGTCAGGACCTTGCCGCCCAACGCGACCAGCTTCTCCGCGGCGTGGAGCGCGACATTCCCCGCGCCGGATATGGCCGCCGTCTTCCCCTCCACATCCATATCGCGATGTTTGAGCATGTTCTGTAGAAAATACACCGCGCCGTACCCGGTCGCTTCGGGGCGCATCTGCGAACCGCCATACTCCAGCCCTTTGCCGGTCAACACCCCTTCCCAGCGGCCGGTGATGCGTTTGTACTGCCCGAACATATAGCCGATCTCGCGCGCGCCGACGCCGATATCGCCGGCGGGTACATCGGTATCGGGGCCGATGTGACGATACAGTTCGGTCATGAAGCTCTGGCAGAAGCGCATGACCTCGCTGTCGCTCTTGCCCTTGGGGTTGAAGTTCGAGCCACCCTTGCCCCCGCCCATCGGCAGGCCGGTGAGCGAATTCTTGAACGTCTGCTCGAACGCGAGGAATTTAAGAACGCTTTCATTGACGCTGGAATGAAAGCGTATGCCGCCCTTGTAGGGGCCGATCGCGTTGTTGTTCTGCACCCTCCATCCGCGTTGCACGCGGATATTGTGTTGGTCGTCTTCCCAACACACGCGGAAGCTGACCACGCGGTCCGGTTCCG
>JBASAR010000174.1:0-19407 GCA_049650705.1 Pontixanthobacter sp.
GCCATCGCGGCGGCGAATTTCCTGTTCCTGGGTTTCGCGGTATTGGGTGGGCTGTGGTTCCCGATCGACGGTCTGCCCGAATGGCTGCGCATTTTCGCATGGGCCACACCGTCGTGGCATTTGAGCGAGCTGGCGCTGCAGGTCGCGGGGTTCGAACGGGAGCGGAGCGCATGGATGCATGCAGGTGTGCTCACCGCGTTCATCAGCGCCGCCGCCCTGTTCGCGATCACCGGCTGGCGGCGCAGCGCGGCTTGACGCAGCCGGGCGGCGGGTAAAGGATCATGCGATGACGCAGATGGCGGGCAATCACGAAACGCGCGACGGATGGCGCGCCTTTATCGATCCGGACAGGCCGTGGGTCTGGCTGATCTATCTTCCGTTCTACGCCTTCCCGTGGGTCTTTCAGAAGCCGACACCCATCGAACTGGTCGCATCGGCAACGGGCCTTTGCGTTTTTCTCGTCGTCTACCTTGCATCGGCACGCGCGACCGACAGGCTGATCTGGTGCGTGCTCGCGATACTGGGCGTCGCGCTTGCGCTGGCGCCTTTCGGCGGCAACTGGACGGTGATCGCGATCTACGCCGCCGCGCGCGGGGGCGAGGTCCGCGAACCGCGCCGCGCCATTGTCCTGATCATGACTATCGTGGCGACGATCATCGCCACAGGCCTGCTGACGGGGCAGAGCTTCTTCTGGTGGGGGCCGGGCGCGCTGCTGTCCGTAATGGTCGGCGGATCGAACGTCTCCGCCGCGGCGTTGCGACGCAAAAACGCGGAACTGCTGACGGCGCAGGATGAAGTGCGCGCATTGAGCCGCCTTGCCGAACGCGAACGGATCGCGCGCGATCTGCACGACCTCATCGGTCGCACCCTGACGCTGATCGCCGTAAAGGCCGACCTAACCCGCAAGCTGGTGGGCCGGGACGATGCAGCGGCACGCGGCGAGGCGGAGGCGATCGGAACGGTTGCCCGCGACGGCCTGAAGGATGTGCGCGCGGCGCTGTCGGGCATGCAACGAATGGGCCTGCAGCACGAAATCGCCGCCGCCCGCGACATATTGGACGCCGCCGGGATCGCGTGCAGCGTTGAAGGCGATGCCGCGGATATGGATCCCGAACAGGGCGCCGTACTGGCGATGGCCCTGCGCGAGGCGGTGACCAATGTCGTGCGCCATGCCGAAGCCAAAGAATGCCGGATCGTCGTCGCGGCGGATGGACACCGCGTCAGCGTGGAGGTCGCCGATGACGGGTGTGGCCCGTCTTTCCAGGACAGTGGTTTTCGGGAAGCGGGCGGATCGTTTCGCGAAGGCGGCGGTCTGGCGGGTATCCGCGCGCGCCTGAATGCCGCGGGCGGTGCGCTGAACCTTGCGCCCGGCACGCGTGGCACGCGCCTGATCGCCAGCGTGCCTGCCGCATGAAGGCCGCGCCCATTCGCATCGTGATTGCAGAAGATCAGACGATGGTGCTCGGCGCGCTGGCTCAGCTGCTCCAGCTGGAGGACGATCTGGACGTCGTCGCCACCGCGAACGATGGCATCGCGGCACTGGCGATGGTGCGCGAACATTGCCCCGATATTCTTCTCACCGATATCGAGATGCCGAACATGACCGGCATCGGCGTCGCGCAGACGCTGGCCCACGATAACACTTCGGTTCGCGTTATCATCGTCACGACGTTCGACCGGTCGGGCTATTTGCAGCGAGCGATGGCCGCCGGCGTCCGCGGTTATCTGCTTAAAGACAGTCCCATCGATACGCTGGCGCAGGCCATCCGCACGGTCGCGGGCGGTGGACGCGCCATCGCACCCGAAGTAGCCGCCGCAGCATGGAAAACGGGGCCGGATCCCCTGTCGGAACGCGAACGCACGGTGCTGCGACTGGCGGAGGAGGGGCAATCCAACAAACGGATCGCACGCGCGCTGTCGCTGTCGCCCGGAACGGTCCGCAACTACCTGTCCGACGCCGCCGTCAAGCTGGGCGCGTCGAGCCGCACGCAAGCCAGCCGCATCGCGCGCGACAATGGCTGGTTGTGACCGTCGTTTTCAAGCCGCCACGCGCCTGTCCCGCAATGTCGGTAACACCAACGCGGCAGCGACGATCGCGAGTGCTTGCCGGTCGGCCGTGGCCAGGCCCACCGCCGCGACGGTCGCGGGTTCTCCATCGAATGATAGCGCGCCGAGGGAAGTAGCCGAGGGCCCAGCTTGAGAAGGATCGACGTTCAGCGTCACCCGTTCGCGAAAGCCGATATAGGTTTCGATATAGCGCGAGCGTTTGGCCAACCGGCGATAAGCGCATATCAATTCCCCGGCATGGTATTTCCAACAGCTTGTTCGACCGGCGACGCTGAATATTGCATGGCGCGGAACCGGATTTCGCCAATATTTCATGTCAGACTTGCGAAAGGCGTGAGGCTTGAAATCCGGGGAATAGATTGGTGCGCCACGCAGTTCCGAGCGGACCCGTCTCTAAGCGATTTTCTTCGTTCAACAGGGAAATTCGGAGATCGTAGCAGGGAGAATCCGTGGGCTAACAACGAAGCGATCGGATTTCCCAAGAAAAGTAAACTCCTGATTATTCTGAGTGTTTTTGGCTATTTGGCTTGCGTAATAAGCATTATCTGCCAGATCGAAATCTGGACCTCAGCCATGCTGATGTCCTCCCGGAAGACGAGGTTCAGTTTAACCGGCGCTTGTCTTCGCTGTTTTCGACGACAGGCCTTCTATGAAGGAGGTCTCGTATGCCGAAGTCCAATACCACCAAGACAGTTAGACAGTCCAACCGGGCCGCACAGGTATCCGGCTGGGAACTTACGCCTATCGCCGACCTCAAACCGGCGGCGCGCCGGACGCGCTTGCATCCCAAACATAAGCGGCAGACGCTCGAGCGCAGTATTGCCGAACAGGGTTTACACGATCCAATCACGGTCAGTGTCACTGGCGTAATCGTCGATGGTCATCTGCGCTACGACATTGCGGTGTCGCTTGGCTGGACCACCATCCTTGCTATTCGGATCGAGCATCTTGGAGAAGCGGAACTGCGTGCGTACGCACTAGCGGCGAACAAATGGCCGGGCATGTCCAACTACGATGTCGAAGCGCTGAGGCTGGAGCTGGAAGAGATCGAAGCCGAAGTGCCGACGCTCGATCTGACCCTGACTAGGTTTACCATCGGCGAGATCGACCGCGTTCGTTGCAACCACCAGGCGGCCTTGTACGACGATCTCGACGAGGACGAGCCAGCCGCTAGGCGCGGTCGGGCGATCTTTACGAGCTCGGATCGCATCGCTTGCTGTGCGGCGATAAGCTGGATCCGGAATGCTGCGCAAAGCTGTTGGGAGACCATCGGGCACAGGTCTGTTATACGGACCCGCCTTACAACGTTAAGATCCACGGTCACGTTTCGAGTTCGGGCGTTTTCTCCAAGTTCGCGATGGCGTCGGACGAAATGTCTGTCGATGGCTTTACCTTACTCCTGACCACTCCCTTAGCCAATATACGCGAGGTCATGCTCGATGGCGCTTTGGCCTATTGCTGTATGGACCATGCGCATATCGGTGAGCTGATCGCGGCGGGCGATGCGGTGTTCGATGAACGGCTCAACATTTGCGTATGGGACAAGGGCCGCGTCGGCCAAGGCGCGCTGTATCGTAGCCAGCATGAGCTGGTCGCGCTGTTCAAGCGCGGCACGGTGCCGCACATCAACAATGCGAGCCTGGGCAAGAACGGTCGTAACCGTACCACTGTGTGGAGCTTTCCGGGCATGGCGGGGTTCGGCAGAGCACGCAAGAAAGCGCTCGAACTGCATCCAACGGTCAAGCCTGTGGCGTTGATTGCCGAAGTTCTGCTCGATGTGTCAGGACCCGGCGACATCGTGCTCGATCCGTTCGGAGGATCGGGCAGTACGCTGATTGCTGCCGAGCGGCTTGGCCGACATGCACGGCTGATCGAGCTCGATCCGGTTTATGTCGACCGGATCTGCGAGCGGTGGACGCGTCTTACCAACACGAAGCCGAGGTTACTCAGCCGTTCGAGCAAGCAGGATACATAACCTTCTCGCAGAACTGACTACGCCGCCAACCCCACTCCAACCACCCCATACCAAAAAGGATATACAGATGGGGAATTATGACGATCGCGAATACGAAATTGGGAAAGGTAAGCCGCCCAAGCACTCGCAGTTCAAGAAGGGTCAAACAGGCAACGAAAAAGGCCCGCCCAGAAAGCGTCGGGATAGTTCGAGACAGAACGTGACCCGGCGCGTTCAAACGGAACTGGTAACAACTGTCTCTGTCACAATCGAGGGCCAAATGACGAAGATGACAAAAAGCGAGGCGATGATACGCAAAGCGGCGAACGACGCCTTTACCGGAACTCCGACTCACACGCTGAAGGTAATGAATTTGTTTGCCAATTTAGGCGTATTCTATCCCGACCCCAAGGATATGGCTGCCTCATTTGAGCCTCGTCTCGAGTTTCTGGAAGGGTTGACTGAAGCGACGAAGGATTATGAAGCGCCAAGGTACGAGCCTCAGACCGGACCCTAACCCCGGTTGCGCCCGAACTCCCGGCTTTGCAGCTTGCGTTTCCGGTTCTCTTCCATGCCGCGAATGTCGTCGCGGCTAGCAGCCGATGCGGCAAGTTCGAGGATGTTGACCTGGACGTTGGCCATATCGACATTGCGCAGTTCTATGTTGCCGCCATGACCGTTAAAGACATAGGACTGCCAGCGGTTGAGGAACCCCTCGCGCCCTGTCGCACTGCCGACATAGAGCCAGCCTGCATCGGGGCAGGCTAGAACATACATCCCGCCGAACTGAACCAGCCGCTCCTTCCAGTGCGTCGGAAGCCTCGCTAGATCGGCCAATCGTTCACGGAACGCTAGATATCCGGGGAACGGACGCTCGACCAGCCGCTCAGGTATCGCGGTGATAGGTTCGTTCGGACGGTCCGCGCGCTGGACCCATGCGCGCTTGCCCAAGCTGCCCCCGCCCCACTCGATGATCAGGCGATCGGCGTTAGACTGTAATGATCGGTGGTCACGAGATCGACCGGCGCTTCTATCAACGGCTCGCACATGCGTTCGGGCGATGCCATCGGTTCGCTGACCTCGTCGAGTCCCGCAAACACAGTTCGCCCATCTCACGTCCCGATGAACGACGCCCAGTAGGGATGTGCAAAGTGGGCACGCTTGGCTTTGTTCTGCGGCGATTGATAGACATCGAATGCTTGCCGATCGGCGCGCCATAGATCGAGAAGGTGCTGACCCGATGGAAGGGTCGGTTGATGGCGTAAGAAACGCAGCTGCGCCGGATCGATCCTGTCTTCGGCCAGCAGTTGGTTAAACCACAGCATTGCGACCAAGCTTTGAACATCGATCCCTTTACATACTATAGGTGATAATTAGCCATGCCGCACAAGACCAGTGGTCTGTGGCATGGAAATGCGCAAACCGGTCGGCGACAATCGGACCGAACGCTGACTTACGCAGGAACAGCTGTCCGAACGCAGCGGACTTAGCCGGCAATAGTGAAGCGACCTCGAGCGCGGGAAGCGCAACCCGACCATCATCACGATCTATGAATTAGCGAGCGCGCTTGGCGTTTCGCATATGGCTCTGGTTGCGCCATGTGATTGAACCGCCGCGTAGGGCTTTGAATTACCATCGAGGATCTAGCGCCGGTCAGCTCGTTCCTCGACTCACTTGAATGTCCGTTTGGCGCCCCAGTCTCGGTCATCCCGAACGAGAATTGAATGCCTCGACGCGCTCACCCCTGAAGATTACCGGGTTGTGCCGAGAAACGAGATATTGAGCGTATTTCCCTATCGGTACGGTGCCAAATTGCCCAGATGAACCAGTAATATGCGAGACACATTCATTTCCTAAAAAGGCGTCCATACTCCGGATAGCATTCGTCGATCCGAACGCGATGCAAACGTAGAATCATTCGAATATCGAAAACACGGGTAGCAGTTTTCAAGTCGATACCGACTATTGCCGCTGCTACACATGCGCACGTCAAAACACCGAAATTGATTTGCCCAAGTCAGCGGATTGCCCGCGCACGGCGTTCAATCTTCGGTCCGTGACATGCAAAACTTTCTTCACAACGATGCTTCGGTGCTGTGGCGGCATCGTATTCGACGCCGCCACAGCCATACAATTAGAACGAGACCGAGAACCGAACAGCGCCGCCATAACTTTCGATGTCCGATCCCTGTACGGTTTCGGCGATAAAGCTCATCGCGCCGCGATTGCCTGTTGCGATCGCCAGCCCCAGCGATCCGCGCACCCGGTCATCCCCGCCACCAAAGCCGGTGATATCGAAGGGCGTTCCCGGTTCGCCAAGGAAGGTCGACGCTACCGCGAGATCGTTCTCGAACGCGTGCTCGTAGACCACCCGGGCCGTCGGGCGTATCGCATGACCACGCGGGGTTATGAACAGACCGCCGAGCTCCAGTCCGGCACCGCCATAGATCAACCAATCACCGACGTCGCCGCTCAATGCGAAGGCGCCATTGCCCTGTTCTGCGAAATCGCCTTCCACCCGAACCGCGTTGAAGGTTGCCACGGGTGCCAGGATGAATTGCGAATCCATCGCGATATCGAACGAGGCATCGGCACTGATGGCGTAGGTTTTGCCGTCGAAGCCTCCTGTCGAAGATAGGGCACCATCGGGTGTCAGAACGCTACGGCGGGTGTCCGCGTCATGATCGGCGTAACCAAGAGCCAGGCCGACATCGACGCCGACGATGGCCGCTCCGGCATAGGCGCCCACATGAAACGCGTCCGTTTCCGCCCGTTCATTCAACGCACCGACCGTCGTATCGCCACTGGAATACCCGCCGGAAACACCGGCCACAATGCCGCTTGCGAACGTGAACTCAAGTCCGGCAGCGCCGCCATAGGTTGCAGCGTCATAGCCGAGCCCGTTCAGGCCCGTATCGCCGTCACCGTTGACGCTTACGTCGTTGCCGAACCCGCCCAGCCAGAACCGCATCGAACTCTCGGCACTGCCGGCGGTTGCCTCGATCGTGTCGACAGGAACAGTCTGCGTGGCGGCCCGGCGCAACAGGATGTCCGTATACGCCCGCGCCGAATTGGCGAAACCCTGTGCTGTCGAAGCGAACAGTTCGCCACTGAGACGATCGAACGTCTCGTCGATATTGCCCTCCTGAGTGAGGACGATACCGGCGATGACGTTGCTGTCGCCCGTCGCACCGATCGTGTCGAGCGCATTGGCAAGCGCCAGCTGGTTGGGGGTCGTCGCACGCGAAGCGAACGCGTCCTCTGCACGAACGAAGCCGAATGTGTCGCCTTCACCGAACCCTGTGAGGAAGGGTGAACCGCCGATAAGGGTAACGTTCGCACCGTCTTCGAAATTCAGTCCATCGATTTGACGGACGAAGCGGGCCTGTCCGGTCGCCTCGGCGACCACTTCGGTCGAGGACCCGGCGCGGAAATTGATCGCACCGCCACCTCCGGAACCATCTTCGAGAAATGCCTGCGCGCCGGAACGGACGTTTACCGTACCTCCGACGTTTGAACGAACGTCATTCGCGATCCCGCCGTCATTCACATTCGTGATGCCGCCATTATCGGTTATCGACCACGCGACCGAAGCACCATCGTTGATGTTGACGATACCGCCATCGACGCTGCGCGATCGTTCAACCACGCTACCGGCATTGATTTGCGTAACGCCGCCGGTGGAAGATTGCGCGCTGTCGACCCGCGACCCGCTGTTGATGTTGATCAATCCACGATCGATCGCACTAGAAAGCAGGACGGTAGCACCTGAGTTGATATTCGCCACCGCGCCAACGCCGTCGGATACGACCCGTTCGATCAATCCGCCTCCGTCGATATTCGTGATGCCGCCGTCATCGCTCCGGGTTTCGCGAACGATGCTGCCTTCGCGTATATCGGTAACACCGCCATTGCTCGCGAGCGTACGATCGACCATTGCGCCACGCGCGATATTGTTACGGGCGCCGTTGGTCGCGTTCGCGACATCTGCCGAACCGCCATCGTCGATCTGATTGACACTTCCATCGCCGTCCGCATCGACCCTATCGGCCGTGCCGCCATCGGCGATGTTGTTCTGCGCGCCGTTTGTCGCAACGGCACTACCCACCGCACCGCCGTCATTGACGTTGGTTGCGCTTCCCTCGCCATCCGCGCTTGCGTTATTAACTTCACCGCCGTCGTTGATATTCGTCTGGCCGCCACTGGTCGTGTTCGCGTTATCGACCGAACCACCATCGTTGACGTTCGTCGCGCTGCCCTCGCCATCCGCGTTGGCATTGCTTACCTGACCGCCATCGTTGACGTTGGTTTGGCCGCCATTCGTCGTGTTCGCGTTTTCGACCGAACCGCCATCATTCACGTTCGTCGCGCTTCCCTCGCCATCCGAGTTCGCGTTATTGACCGCACCACCACCGTTGACGTTGGTCTGGCCGCCATTCGTCGTGTTCGAGTTTTCGACCGAGCCACCATCGTTCACGTTCGTCGCGCTGCCCTCACCGTCGGAGTTCGCGTTGCTCACCTGGCCGCCATCGTTGACGTTGGTCTGCCCGCCATCGCTGTTGTTCGAATTTTCGACCGAACCGCCATCATTCACATTGGTCTGACCGCCATTGGAATTGTTCGAATTCTCGACCGAACCGCCGTCGTTTACGTTTGTGCTGCTGCCATCGCCGTCCGAATTGGCGTTATCGACCTGACCGCCATCGTTGACGTTCGTCTGCCCACCGTTCGTCGAATTGGTATTTTCGGCCGAGCCGCCATTGTTGACGTCTGTCGCGCTGCCCATCCCATCGGACGAGCTGTTTCGAACCACTCCGCCCATTTCGGCCGAGGTCGCTCCGCCCATCGAACTGCTCAACGACATGACCGTGCCGCCCATCGTGATGGTGCCCGACGAACCCATGCCGATCACATTGACCGCCTGCATCGGCTGGCTGTCATTCACCGCATAGCTGGTCCCGTTCGATGCATTGACGGTTTCGAAGCCGGTAAACTGGTCGGATTCGTACATCTCACCATTACCGAGGTTGGCGACATCGTCGCCCATCCCGCCGGCAGCGAGCACGCCAATGCCTTCGATCGTGCTGCCCATATTCAACGATAACGTATCGTCGCCCATACCCAGCGAAACGACAGGATCGGCGCTCGTACCTTCGATCGTGCCATTTACCGTAACGGTGTCGTCACCCATTGCGAGGTCGATCACGGGCGCCGACGAGCCACCGAATACGGTGCCATCGACATCGACGGTCACATCGGTGTCTCCGCGCGAAACGATGCCCTGACCGCCGACCGCATCGATCATTCCGCCCTCGGCCACGGCGATGGAGACCATCGAGGCATCCTCGGACACCAGAACTGCCTGACTTTCGGAGGACGAGGTCGATATGACGCCGGTCTCTTCGACGTTCAACGTGGCCATATCCCCCAGCACGACGCCCTGGCTGTTGGACGACGATATGCCCACTTCGCCCGCAATATTAACCGTGCCCATCGCGCCGCTACGGATGGCGGCGGAATTACCGGAGGAAATGCGGACCTCGCCGCCTTCTGCCACCGTAATCATCGCGCCCGTTCCGGTAACATTGATGGCATCGGAGTTGGAGGATTGCGCCGTGACGAAACCACCGTCTCCGACCGTTATCCGCGCCATGTTGCCTTCGACGCGGATCGCATCCGCGTTGCCGGAAGAGGACCGGACCTCGCCATCGACATTGATGGTCGCGCCATTCCCGGTCGCACGCACGGGATTCGACATGCCGGACGAGGTGGTCACCAGCGCGTCGGCATCCACGTTCAGGGTCGTACCGTCTCCGTTGAGAAGGATGGCATCCGACATAGAATTGCCGGTCCGCACATCGCCATCGGTATTCACGTTGACCGTGGATCCGGCACCAACCGAAATTGCCGCCGAATTGCCGCCGCCGGTTCGTACATTCCCCGAAACGTCGACCGTGGCATTTTCAGCGGTCGCGATAGCGGCGGAATTCTGTCCGGATGTCGACACGGTACCTGCGACCGTAATCGCCGCATCGTTCTCGACATCGATACCGGGCGCGTCGCCGCCCTGCGAAACGATCTGTCCGGCTTCGCCAACGGTAATTGTGATGCCATTGCCCAACTGCACGCCCGGCTCGCCCGAGACGGAAAGACCGGCCGAGGATTCGTCGGGAATATCGACGGTCACGTCATTCGCACCGCCAGCAACGCCGCTATTATCGAGCGGAGCGGGGCATGTTACGGTGTCGCCTTCATCGGGCCGATCGCCCGTTCCCGAACCGCTCGACACCATACATTCCGCATGTGCTGGAGCGGCGATAGCGATAGCCGACGCCGCGACGGAATACAGGAGGGTATGGCGAACAAGCTTCGTGACAAAATCCTTGGGATAAACAAATGTTGAAAGAGGGAGAGGCGCTTCGAGAGATCGATGCGCAAGGTTGAATTACCGATTAACGATAATGACTTAGATTCACAAGCGGAACGTTTCCTCCCGGCCCGCTCATCGCCTTCAGGTGTCTTGTCTACCTGCGGCGATACTCTATGACCCGTCCCAGCGTGGAGCGCTGCACGAGGACGCTGAACAGCACGGCTGCAAACGTGGATGCGAGGAGCAGGTCGCGGGTCGGGCCCGGCGGGAGGGACAATGCCAGCGCTATTGATATACCACCACGAAGCCCTCCCCACCAAAGGACCTTCCATGCGCCCCTCGCCTCCGGCTTGGCGGCCGGCACCATCCGGGTCGAGATCGTCACCGACGCCGCGCGGGCAGCCAACGTGATCGGAATGGCCGCCAGCCCGAGCAGGGCGTGCGGCAGACCCGGCACCAGTGCGATAACCTCGAGCCCGATCAGAAGGAACAGGACCGAGTTCAAAAGCTCGTCGATCAACTCCCAGAATTTGAGAACGTAATCGCGCGTCACGTCACTCATGGCATAGGCGACGCCCTGATTGCCGATCACCAGCCCGGCAACCGCCATGGCGAGCGGTCCCGAAATGTAGAAATAGCTGCACAGCGCATAACCGCCCATCACGACGGCCAACGAGATCGTGACCTCGAGCGCGTATTGATCCATCGAGCGCATCGCACGGTAGCCGAGCCACCCCGCTGCAAGCCCGACCGCGACACCGCCGCCCGCCTCGACCGCGAACAGCCGCGCCGCCTCGGACAGTGAAAACTCCTGGCCTGTAACGGCAGCGGCAAGAAGGATAGTGAAGACGACGATCCCGACGCCGTCGTTGAACAGGCTTTCCCCGGCTACGGATGCCTGCAGCCCTTCATCGACCTTCTCTTCCTTCAGCACACCCAAGACGGACACCGGATCGGTCGGCGAAATGAGGGCTCCGAACACGAAATACCAGATCGGTGCGATCGGTAGCGCCAACAGCGTGCCGACGCCCCAGGCCGCAAGACCGACCAGCGCTGTCGATGTCGCCACGCCAACGGTAGATAGAAGCAGAACCGGCAACCAGTCCGCGCGAAGACGGGCGATATCGACATGCAATGCGCCCGCAAACAACATGAAGCTGAGCATTCCCTGCAGCAACGTGTCGGTAAAGTTCATATCTTCGAGCAGACGCGCGACCGTATCGTCGAGCGTCACCCCGGGGATGAAGTTGTTGGCCACCACCAACCCGACCGAGGCAAGCGCACCCATAACCGTCAGGCCGATGACGTGCGGCAATTTTATGAAGTGGTGATTGAACCATCCGAATACGGCGCTTGCCACAACGAGCATCGCGGCAAGATCGAACGGGGTGAACGAAGCGGGAGACTGATGCATCACAACGCGCTATTTTTCATGGTTGGAGATAACCCGAAGAAAAGCTGACGGGTCTATTTCGGCGCGTCTATGGGTATGGCGGTGTCCTCGCCCGCAATGTCGTCCACCACTTCGATGATACCGCGGCCCACACTGCTGTGCGAACGGCTGTAAGCGAAATAGACTACAAGTCCGATCGCACCCCAGATCGGCAGGACCGCCATGGCCAGATAAGGCAGATTGAGGAACAGGAACACGCAACCGGCCACTGTCGCGGGACCAACCAGCCACAGCGCCGGCGTGCGAAAGCTGCGCTTGAGGTCGGGGCGGGTCCGGCGCAGCAGCATGACGGCAATCGCGACCATCGCGAAGGCGTAGAGCGTTCCGCCGTTCGAGATATCCGCCAGCTGCCCCACCGGGAAGAACGCCGCACCTACCGCCACCACCGCTCCGGTAATCATGGTCACGATGTAGGGCGTTTTCCATTTCGGGTGCACCTGGCTCAGCTTTTCGGGCAGCAGTCCGTCGCGGCTCATGACGAAAAAAATCCGCGTTTGCGCGAACAGCAGCACCAGTATGACGGATGGCAGTGCGACGAACGCCGCGATGCCCAGCATATTGCCGACCTGGCTAAAGCCCACCTGCCGCAGGACATGCGCCAGGGCTTCATCCGAACAGACCAGCATCTGCGCGTATTGCGGCAGAGCGCATTGCGCGGCGAGTGCCTCCGACCCGGCGGGAAACGGCACGCCGCCCGGCCCCATGATCGGTTGCCCGCCGATGGTGCCGATGGCCCCCGCTGCAACCAGGATATAGAACACCGTGCAGAATAGCAGCGATCCGACCAAACCGATCGGCACATTGCGTTGCGGGTTCTTGGTTTCCTCCGCCGCCGTGCTGACAGCGTCGAACCCGACATAGGCGAAGAAGATCGTCGCCGCCGCGCCAACCGCGCCAACTCCGCTGCCGAAACCACCGAACAGACCGGCCGGCAGGAAAGGATTGAACTGCGCCAGATCGGCTTTGGGCAAGGTGATGACGAGGAACACCGTCAGCGCCGTGACCTTGATGACGACAAGCACTGCGTTGAACATGGCGGATTCCCGCGTGCCTACCATCAGCAGCCAGGTCACCAGCAAGGCAATGACCAGAGCCGGCAGATTGATCAGCCCGCCCGGCGCACCGCCCAGGGCCAGCGGTCCTGCGGACAACCAGGCCGGCAATTGAATGCCCAGAAACTCGTTGAGAATGGTTCCGGTGAAATAGCCCGACCAACCCACCGACACCGCGCTGGCAGCAACGGCATATTCCAAGATCAAGGCCCAGCCCACCGTCCAGGCAAGCAGTTCCCCCATGGTTGCATAGGTGTACGTATACGCTGAACCGGACACGGGGATCATGGCAGCGATCTCGGCATAGCAGAGGGCGGCGACAATGCAGATACCGCCAGCGATGGCAAAGGCCAGCATCAGCCCCGGTCCCGCTTTCTGCGCCCCCGCCGCCGTCAGCACGAAGATGCCGGTGCCGATCACGCAGCCGATGCCGAACAGCATCAGCTGGAACGCGCCCAATGTTCGGTGCAGCGACTTTTTCCGCGCCGTGGCGAGGATGGCTTCCAGCGGCTTGATCCGGGCGAATAACGACATGCTGCAGTTCCCAGTCATTCATGCGGGCCACACCGGCTTGAAAACTGCTCTTAGGCTCGCCCATAGGTTTGGCAATCTGGAATATCGCCGCTGGAACGAACTCTATCGAAACGGCATTTCTCGCGCTGTCAGACACTTTTTAGCGATGGTTTGCATCCTGCCGAATACACTTTCCTCCCGATCGTTTCTGATTGGGGCCCATAATAGCAACGCAGAACGACAATGCGACGCGCGCCTGAATATCCGACCTATTCTCGATGATCGAAGGGGTGGGGAACGCCTGGCGGGATCACCGCCACCCCACGCGCATTCATTGCGCCACGAGTTCGACCGTGATGATATCCCGATAGGTACCTGAAAACGCCCCCGTCATGTCGCCGACCGTCAGGTCCAAACGATAGTCCGACCCGCCCAGGTCCGATGCGGGTTGGCGCGGCACGGTGATAGCCCCCGCGAGGTCGAGCGCGACCCCGTCGAACACTGCCTCGTAATCGATGGTCTGTTCGGGTCGTTCCAGTTCCGCCATCTTGCCGTCGTTTTCGGATGAAAGTACGAATTCGACCGGCGTGTTGGCGCGCGCGCCGAAAACGATGAACTGGCTTTCACCGGTTTCCAGTTCCCCGAAATCGATGAACGCGAACGTGCGCGCGGCATCGATCCTGCCCGATGTTCCGGCAATCGACATGGCGGTATCGGCGGCAACCGACAGGACGATGGGAATATCTTCCACACGCGACAGCTCCTCTTCGGTCGTATCGTCGAACACGATCACGTCGACCGGGATGGCATATTGTCCCGGTTCGGCGAAGCGGCGCTCTTCCAGCCCCCATCGCAGTTCGATATCCCGTGATCCCTCCGCCGGTATCGTGGCCCGGGCGACGACGGAGGGTCCGCGCGTTTCCAGATTGTCGCCGATAATGCGCGCCGCCAACGGCTCGCCGGTCGGCCAGATCAGCAGGCCCCCATCGCTGGGGACGACCTCGACCCGCGCGTTGATGGCCGCCTGTGCGAGATTGGCGATCCGGATGGTCATCGTCTCACCATCGGGCAGTGTCTGGAACGGGCGATAGACGATGTCGGCAGGCCGATCGACCTCGACCGATGTCTGCGCGACCAGGGGCTGGGCAAGCGTGAAGGCGGCGGTGGCGAGCGCGATCCGGAACGCGAAGAAAGCTGCTGTCATGTCATGGCTCCAATTGAATGTCGTCGAGCTGGACATATCCGGTCATTCCTTCGTCCACGGCGAATGAGGCGGCAGCGCCATCGGCGCCATCGAGCCGAACGCGGTAGCGACCGGGTGCGAGACCTTCCACGACCATGCGACCCGTCCGGTTGGTGAAGAAGCGCGCGACTTCCTCCGCGTCGTCCGACACCGTGCCGGTAGCGAGCGAAACCGGCTCGCCCGACACGGCCAGGAGCCTGGCGACGACCGTCGCCGACCCCGCGCTGCCGATGTCGAACGTGTAGCCCGACCGGAAGCCCGGAACGAGCTGCATGGTGCCGCTGCCGAGGTCGTAGCCGGCCTCCACATCATCCACTTCCAACCCGAACTGATAGCGCGAATAGGACGAACGCAACGGGACGAAGGCATCGCCCAAACTGTCTGAACGCGCCGTCACGCCAAGCCCGCCTTCGCGGACGGAAACACGGTTGTCGCTGATTGTATCGTGGCGTCGCACGATCACAAACCCGGCGTCGAAGGGCCGACCGATCTGCAGCGATCCATCCGCATAGCCTACGCCGAAAGCGGCGGTGGCTTCGGACCGGGAGAACACGCCGTCGCTCGTCTCGCGCGTCTGATGATCCAGCTCGACTTCGAACCGGTTGCCGATATGGCGGATTTGCGCGGAACCGCCATACAACCCGTCCGATCGATCGATCGCCGCGCGGATTTGCGTCGCACCGATATCGAAGCCGGCGTAGCGTTGAAATTCGATCCGTGCATCTCCTTCGCTACCGACACGACCGCGCAAACGCGATCGCTTGCCCAGCGGGATCGTGACGGAAAGCAGTCCGCGATGTTCAGTTCTGTTTACGTTGCTCCAACGCCCCTGATACCGCGCGCGCCACCGCAATCCGAAAAGCTGGAAGCCTGCGGCGAGCGAGGCGGTGGTGGTATGAACCGCTGGCGAACGCCGGTGCGATGCATCCGCATTCAGCGACAGCTGCCCGCGTTGTCCGACCCAGCGCAGGTCGAAATTGGTTTCCCTGCGCGCCTGTCCGGCCAGTCCGACATAGCCTTGGCTGCGATGGCTCGCTTGCGCGAAGATGTTGTTGAACCATCCGCCTGTCTGAAATTCCGTGCGATACTGGGCAAGCGCGGAAAATCCTGTGCCGGCTCCCTTGGAATGACTCGCGGCTGTTTCTACCTCAAAAAGACCGATATCGGTGCCGAGTGCGGCGCTTGTTCCGAATTGCGCGATCTCCCGGCTCGCTTCGAAATAGGCGCCGAGCGTCAGCTGATCGGTGACCCCGCGATCGTAAGCGGCAACGATGGCGAATTCGTCCTCGTACCGTTGGCGGGCGGCGAAACCGTTGGAAATGAACCCCGCGCTCACATCGAACCGGTCGATCCCACCGGCCAGCAATTCGGTATCGACGAAGGTGGAAATTCGCGCGACTTCCGGTGGACCGACCCCGTCGTCGATCGTGACGGTGGCGACGTTGCTGCCATTGGCGAATGGAAAATCGCGCAGATCGTATCCGCCCGGCGGCAGGTTCTCGTCGAACACGGTGACCCCGTCGACTTCCACCCGGACCCTTGCGGACCGTTCGAGAGTGAAGAAATTGCGTCCGCGCGGCAGCAGGGTCCGGAAAGGCTGAATAGCGGCATAATCGCGGCGGTAATTCACCCCGACCAGATCGATCGAACGCTGGAAACCGGATAGCGGCCTGGTCCGCAGGTCTCCGATCGTCAGCCGCGTTGCCTTGTCGAAATCGTCATGGATCAGGGCGATGTCGCGGCGATTGACGAGCCGGTCGCGCGCGCCGTCGATATCCGCGCCGTATATCAGGTTCCAGCCTTCGAAGCCGCCCAGGTTGGCGAAACCGAACACTTCGGCGGAAACGGGTTCCAGCCCTGTATCGCCGAACGGCGTTGCCTGGACATGCGCGATGCGCGCGACCACCGTGGCCCCGGCGCTGAAATTGGGAACGTTCATCCCGTTGGCGGGATCGGTCCGGCTCAGTGGACGAACGGATAGCTGCCGGACGCCGCGCTGCGCGACCGACGGTCTGACCGCCAACATCAATTCCGCGGAATCGTAATCCACTTGCAGACCCGCTCCGGCGAGTTGCGTCAGATCGGCGAAACCCTCTCCCTGATCGGCCAGCGCCGCGACCGCAGCGACACTTTCGGGATCGACCCTGTCATCGATCAGCAGGACGAGCTGCGCCACATCGACTGCCACCGCATCGCCCGCGATCCGGGCGACGACTTCACCCAGATAGGCGCCATCCAGCTCGACAGGCAGGTCGAGCAGGACCGCGCGACCGGCCGGTGCTTCGGCTTCGACCTGCGCCGCTACCTGCGGCACAGGCGGCGACTGGATAGGCGCCAGGGCACCGACAGCGGCGGAGATGAATAGGCTGGCCGACATGGCGCGCGCATCGCCCGGTTCACTGCGACGCGGCTATACGGACACTGGTGCTTCCAGGATCGAAGCCCTCGGGCGCCGGGATAGTCACGTTCAACCGGTTGCCCGGCAGCAGGATGTTGTTGTCGAACCAGCCCTGCGTCCGTGTCCCGGAGAACTCTTCGGTCCGGTCGCCTTGGGTGAAGCTGACCTGCGCTTCGGACAGCCGGGCAAACCGCGTGCCGGTGTTCGCGAGGGTCAACTGCCATTTGCCATCCGGTGCAGGTGCGATGCTTTCCACCGATATTGCGGCGGTGGCACCCGCCGGAATGATATTGGCCAGGGTCGCGAAATTGAGCGTTACGCCGATCCCGCTTGCACCCTCTTCGCGCATATCCACCGGCAATTGGTTGATGCCGATGCGATAGGCGACCGATCTTTCGAGCGATGGCGTTCCGATGTAGCGGACCCGAAACGATTGGCTCTTGCCCGGCTCGATGACGGCTTGCGGCGGAAAGATGAGGAAGTCGTCCTCTGCCGGGCTCAGCGTTTCGGAGCCGTCCTCGGCAATCGACAGCGTATTGGGGATCGCCTCGATCGTGATCGGGAAACTGCGGGTGTTGGTGACCAGAACGGTCGTCTGTGCCGCGCTGCCCGATGGGGCGAGTTCGTACCGTATGGGGTCTACCCGGTGCGCATTGGCCGCATCGGGTGCGAAAACCGCGGTCGCGACAAGGGCGAGTGGGAAAAGGGCGAGTGGGAAAAGGGACTTGATGAGCATGGCTGACCTTTCATGCTGGAAAAAAAGGAAAGGAAGGTGTCACCAACCCGCAGGGACGTATCCCGCGCGGATTGGTGACACACGCGATCACGACGCGGTCAGCTGAACCGTGATCGTGTCCGAGTAGCCGCCGGCCCAGACAGCCGTTTCCTTCAACGTCACTTCCAGGCTGCCGGCAACCCCGGTAGCGAAGGCGGTGGAGCCCGAAGCGTTCTCGGAAGCGGAAGCGTCGTTGTCGCCCTGCGTGCCAAGGGGAAGATCCAGCGTTACCGAACCGCCGTCGATCGCCGAGTTCGTCAGCGTGGCGGTATATTCGATTTCGAGATCTTCATTGTCGTCGCTTTCAAGTCCGCCTTCGGAACTGATTAGCGTGACGGTCGCGCCATCGGCGTCGTTGCAGCGCAGATTCACGCTGTCGCTGATGGATGCGCCGGCGGTGAGCGAGTCGAATGCGATCGTGCCGAACAGGTCGTTCACTTCGCATACCGGGGTCACGGTACCAACCATCTGGCCGCCACCGGCTTGCGCAGCGGCGGGGACAGAAACGGCCAGGGCCGGAACCGCGGCTGCAATGGCGAGTTTGTTAATAATATGCATAGTCATACTCCTGTTACGATTTTCAAGGCGAGCAAATCGGACAGTAGTTTACCCTCTTCGATCTGACCTGTGTGTAACACCTGTCGATCAAGGTTAAGGATTTATTAACCGATTGCTCGAGCCATTGGGTAGCAGCTCAGAAGCGGACTTTGTTCGCGCATCGAGGCATTTAACTATGTCAGACGGATACATGCGCTAAACTTAAGATGAGCGCAGGCAAACTTTCGCGCCGTTGCCCTATCGAAAGTGCATCGGTCTGCCCAAATGCCGAAATCTGCGTTCGATGGACATGAAAGGTTAATCGATCGGGCTGCGATTCGACCTTTCCTGGCGACTCTACTACCAGAAGGTCTGGAAGCGATTCGCAATCAGCGCGGGCTGCCGAAAATCGAGTACGGACGGGTCGACACCAGCTTATTAGTTGCAATGTCGAGGTTCAAAGTGGGGCAAAACATAAAAGCCATTCTCGTGTGCGAAGGTTCCTTCGTGCGTGAGATGCTGGAAGAAAGTCTGGTCGAATCCGGCATCGATATCGTCGCTTCGAGCGCCGATTTCAGATCGTTGCCGCCGGACCAGGACGTAGATGTAGGCGTATATGTGGAGCCTCCGGGCGACGGCTCGCGCCTTGCGAGCGATCTCGATACGGTCGATACGTCCGGCGTCGACCGCTGGCTCGTACTGGAATCGAGCGAAGGCGGACAGGCTTTCAACCAGATGAGTGGCAGGATGGACCGGGTATCGGTCGCGCCGCTGGAAATTTCGCGCAGTGCGGTCGGTTCGGCAATTGGGCTGGCGGCGCAGAAACACAATCTGTGTGTCGACAAGATGTGCCGCGGTTGTCCCAATGGTGCCCGTCGTGCGCTGGATACGCTGGAATTGTGCGAGGACGACTGGGCGATCCTGAAATGCCTGGCCAACGGCGAATCCAACAAGTCCATCGCTCGCACGTTCGCTTGCGCGGAGAGCCGGGTAAAGGCGCAGCTGCGACGGCTGATGAAGCTGACCTCGGCGACGAACCGTACAC
>JBASAR010000175.1:0-28892 GCA_049650705.1 Pontixanthobacter sp.
AGCCCGTCGTCGAACTGCGCCCCATCGAGCGGCAACAGCGACGTGCGGCTGGCATTGCTGGCATCGGTGACGAACGCCCCGCCGGTGAGTTTGAACACCAGCCAGCTTTCCACCGTGCCCAGCATCAGCGTACCGGCCAGCGCGGCGGTACTGACCGCTGGCGCGTTATCGCACAGCCAACGCATCTTCGTGGCGGAAAAATAGGGATCGAGAATCAGCCCGGTGCGCCGCTGCACATCCGCCTCGTGCCCCGCCGCCTTCAACGCCTCGCACATGGGTGCGGTGCGGCGGTCCTGCCACACCAGCGCAGGTGCCAGTGGTTCGCCGCTCGCACGGTCCCAGGCGATGACCGTTTCGCGTTGGTTGGCGATGCCGATGCAGGCGATCCGGTCGGCCCCGCCCGCCCGCTCCACCATTTCACGCGCGCAGGCGAGCGTGCGGTGCCATATCTGCCGCGCATCGTGTTCGACATGGCCGGGGGCGGGGTAATGCTGATCGATTTCCTGTGCCGCGCTGCCGAGGGACACCCCATCGGGCGCGAACAGCATCGCGCGGGTCGATGTCGTGCCCGCATCCAGCACCAGTATCGCGCGTTCGTCCATTGCTTGTCTCCCAGACGCCGACCTTTGACGTTCAAGGCTTTCGCTCGACAAGTTCGCGCGCGCAACCCATATCGGCCACGATGGAGATGCCCGCGAAACCCTGGCCCACCGGATTGGTCGAACGGCCCGAACCGCTGGTACGCCGCGTGCTGGCACCCAACCCGTCGCCTTACACCTATACCGGCACGCAGACCTATATCGTGGGGGCAGGCGCGAATGTCGCGGTGATCGATCCGGGGCCGGACGAACCCGATCATGTGGCCGCGATCCTGGCCGCGATCGACGGGGCGACCCTCACCGCGATCATGTGCACCCATACCCACCGCGACCATTCGCCTGCCGCCGCCCCACTGTCCGAAGCGACCGGCGCGCCCATCGTCGGCTGCGCGCCGCTGGTGCTGGATGCTGACGGGCCCCGCTCCGACGAGGCCTTCGACCGCGATTACGCGCCCGACCGCGTGTTGACCGATGGCGAACAGGTCGCCGGCGACGGCTGGACGCTCACCGCCGTGCACACGCCGGGGCATACCTCCAACCATCTGTGTTTCGCGCTGGAAGAAAGCGGCGCTCTGTTCACCGGCGACCATGTGATGGGCTGGTCCACCAGCGTGGTCGTGCCGCCCGATGGCGACATGGGCGACTACATGCGCAGCCTCGACCGGTTGCAGGGCCGCGACGACCGGGTCTATTACGCCGCCCACGGCAAGCCCATCGACAACCCGCGCCAGCTGGTGCGTGGCATGATCGGCCATCGCCGCCAGCGCGAGCGACAGATATTACGCCTGCTCGGCGAAGAATCGCGCAGTATCGAAAATCTGGTGCCGCTGATGTACAAGGGGCTGGACCCCCGGCTGACCGGTGCGGCGGGGATGAGCGTGAAAGCCCATCTCATCGATCTGGAACGCCGCGCAGCGGTGACGCATTCCGAGGATATATGGACGATACGATAATGCACGAAGAACCCGCCCCGCGGGACCATACGGACGCGGCGAAACCGGAGAAGCCGGCAAAGGAGCCCAGCCTCGCGCGGGTGCAGGGGGTCCCATGGCTGATCGTCATCCTGCTGCTGGCACTATCCGCATGGCTCGCCTGGCGGGCATTCATCTTCAAGGAGGAAGACGATCCCGTCGGCCTTGCCGTGGCTGCATTCGAAGCGCAGGGCGAACTTACCGTCTATAGCAGCCGGTTCGAAGTCACCGCGCAGAGCACCAACGAAACCTCGCTCGGCCCGATCGACATCGGTTCGTCGGAGCAGGTCGCCGTGGTACCGGCGACGGTCGATTACCGCGTCAATCTGGCGTCGGTCGGGCGCGATCGGCTGGCGTGGAACGATGGCGACGATGTGCTTGAAGTCACGCTTCCACCGGTCAAGATATCCGCCCCCGATCTGGATGCGGCGCGGACCAAGAGCTATACCGATGGCCGCTTCGTCACCGGCGGTGCGTCGAAGGCCCTCGCCCGCAACAACATGCTGATCGCCGAACGCAAGGCGGCGGCGTTCGCCAAAGATGGCGAGGTGTTGGCTCAGGCCCGCGCTTCGGCCAAACAGGCTGTGGCGCAGAACCTGACCATTCCGCTGAAAGTCGCCGGCTATGACGACATCACCGTAAACGTCCGTTTCGACGGCGAAAAGGCACCTGGATCATGAGCGTTCACCAATCTCCCCCATCGGGCACCGATCTGCTCGCCGAAATCGACCGGCTGCGTAAGGAAAAGAACGCCATCATCCTGGCGCATTATTACCAGAAGCCCGAGATTCAGGATCTGGCCGATTATGTCGGCGACAGCCTGCAATTAAGCCAGATGGCGGCGGAAACCGATGCCGACGTGATCGCGTTTTGCGGCGTCAAGTTCATGGCCGACACCGCCAAGATTTTGAGCCCGGAAAAGATCGTCGTCCTGCCCGACATGGACGCGGGATGCAGCCTGGAAGACAGCTGCCCGCCCGACAAGTTCCGCGCTTTTCGCGAAGCGCATCCCGATCACATCGCATTGACTTACATCAACTGTTCGACCGAGGTGAAGGCGCTGTCGGACGTGATCGTCACCAGTTCCAGCGCGGAAACGATCCTGCAACAGATACCGGCAGACCAAAAGATCATCTTCGGCCCCGACCGTCATCTGGGCGGCTATCTCAGCCGCAAGTTCGACCGCGAAATGCTGCTATGGCCCGGTGTCTGCATCGTGCACGAGGCGTTCAGCGAAACCGAATTGTTGAAGCTGAAACAGCAATATCCCGATGCCCCCATCGCCGCCCACCCGGAATGTCCGCCGACCATCGTCGATCATGCGGATTATGTCGGATCGACCAGCGGCATCCTGCAATTCGCGGAAACCTTCACCGGCGATACGCTGATCGTCGCGACCGAACCGCATATCATCCACCAGATGGCGAAAGCGATGCCGGACAAGAATTTCGTCGGCGCGCCGGGGGCGGACGGCAACTGCAATTGCAACATCTGCCCGTATATGGCGCTCAATACGCTGGAAAAACTCTACACCTGCCTCGACACGCTGGAACCGCGGATCGAAATCGAGGAAGGACTGCGGCTGAAAGCCAAGCAGAGCCTCGACCGGATGCTCGAAATGGCCAGTGGCACGATCGGCCATGGCGATCTGGGGGCCATTCCGTTCAGCGCCGGCTGACCGGATCGACGGCGAGGAATAGGGCGGTATGCTTTCCAGGTTCAAAGCCGCCTTGCAGGCGATCAACGCGAGTTACTGGTTCTTCCCCGCGATGTTCGTCGTCGCGGCGTTCCTGCTCGCCTTCGTCACCACCTGGCTCGATCACAACGGCTATGGTTCCTGGCTGAAAGACACCGGTTTCTACCAGCTGGCGCGGCCCGAAGGGGCGAGCAACATGCTGTCGGTCATCGCCACCGTGATGATCAGCGTGGCAGCCACTGTGTTTTCCATCACCATCGCCGCGGTCGCCTATGCCAGCGGCACCTACGGTCCGCGCCTTCTCAACAATTTCATGGAAGACCGCGGCAATCAGCTCAGTCTGGCGACATTCCTGGGGACGTTCGTATTCGCGCTGACCGTCTTGCGCACCGTTCGCACGGGGGACGAACCGGCGGTCAAGATTATGGCCAACACGGTGCAGGCGGGCGTATCCGGCAGCGGCGCCGTGGATACAGGTTTCGTGCCGCAGATATCGCTGCTGGTAGCCTATAGTCTGATGGGGATCTCGGTCGGCGTGCTCGTGTTCTTCCTAAACCACATCCCCGCCTCGATCCGCATCAACACGGTTCTGCAGGGTATCGGCAAACGGTTGATCGCGGCGATCGAGGATATGTTTCCGCGCGCCTCCACCGGCCAGATCGAGATGAAGGCGCCCGACGGTCAACCGATCCGGGCAACGCAAACCGGATATATCCAGATCATCGATTTTGAAGGATTGAACGATATCGCGCAGCGCAACGACACGATCCTGAAACTGGCGGTGCGCCCCGGCCATTTCGTGCATCCCGGCATCGCGCTCGCCTATTGGCCGTTCGAAAGCGAGGATATCGGCGATACCGACGATGGTGGCGGACGGCCGGACAAGATGGGGGACGAGGTGCGCAACTGCTTCGCATTGGGCGGCATGCGGACCCCGGCGCAGGATTTGCATTTCCTGATCGACGAGCTGGTTGAGATCGGGATGCGCGCCCTGTCGCCCGGCATCAACGATCCTTTTACCGCCGTCACTTCCATCCACTGGCTGGGCGCGGCGATCGCCGAAATGGGGGGCCGCGACCTCACCCGCAGTTTCGGCGGGGCCGAAAATGCGGACGACGATTGCCTCATCCTGTTGGATGATGGTTTCGCCCATTATCTCGGCCGCAGTTTCGGGGCCATGCGGTCCGCCGTATCGACCAGCACGACCGCCTCCATCATTACCTTCAACACCTTGGCCAAGGCGGCGGTGATCCTGAACGATGCGACACGGCACAAGGATATCGTGAAGGAAGGCCATCAGTTGATGCGGCAGGCGCGCGAGAACCTGACCGGCCCCGATCTCGAAATGGTCGAGGCGCGCTATCGCCGGTTCGAAAAGACCATGGACGTGTAGTTCAGTCGCCGTCGGCGGCCATGGCACGTTCGCCGCGCCCACCCGCCGTGCCCTTCCGTTTGGCCACCATCAGTGCCAGCCCCAGCAGGACCATGCCCGCCACATCCGCCGCATTCAACGTTTCGCCGAAAGCATACCAGCCGGTCAGGGCCGCGATGGCGGGTTGTGTCAGCAGCGCCAGCCCGATGATCAACGGCGTGAAATGGCGCAGGCTGAAAACCAGCAGCCCCTGCCCTATCAGCTGGCTCAGCCCCGTCAGCACAACGATCGGCGTCCAGTCCGTCGGCCACACAGGTTCGCCCCGCAACAGCGCGATTGCGAGCATCACCGGCGCGCCCGCCGCGCTGGCCCAGAACAGGATGCTCCAACTGCCCAGCGACGCGCGCGAGTTCTGCAGCAGCAGCAGATAGACGGCGTAGAACAAGCCCGCAGCCAGGCAGAACAGATCGCCCGTGACGCTGTCTGCCGAGATGCTCGCCGATCGCCCCAGCAGGATCGCCGCACCCGTCAGCGCCATGGCAATCGCCAGCCATTCCGCCCCGCGCGGCGGGCGGCGCAGGACGACGAACGCCCACACCATCAGGATTATGCTGCCCGAATTGCCGAACATCGTCGCATTGCCCAGCCGCGTCGCTTCGATCCCGACATGCCAGCTGGCCAGATCCAGCCCGAACGCGATCCCCGCCAATACGACAAGACCCAGCCCCGCGCCCTTCACTGACATCAGCCGTTCGCCATTGGCGTGCGCGAACAGGGCCAGGAACGGCAGCGCCAGCGCCAGCCGCCAGAACCCCGCCGACACCGGCCCGCTATCGGCCAATCGCACCGACCACGGGCCGACCGCCAACGCCGCATTGCCCGCCAGGAGCGCCGCCAGCAGCAGCCACCGCGGCCAAGTACCGCTATCGCGGCTCATCCGTTTTGTTGCGGTTGCGCTGTCCATCCCCGCCCCTTAGCTGCACAACACACCGAACCCATCATAAAGGTACGTTATCCGATATGTCCGACACGCAACACGACGCCCTGTTCCAGCCTATAACAATCGGCGCCATCGAAGCGAAGAACCGCATCTTCATGGCCCCGCTTACCCGTGGCCGCGCAACGCAGCCCGGCTCGATACCCAACGCCATGATGGCGACCTATTACCGGCAGCGCGCCAATGCCGGGCTGATCATCAGCGAAGCGACCGGCATCAGCGTGGAAGGTCTGGGCTGGCCCGCCGCGCCCGGCATCTGGAGCGACGCGCAAGTCGAAGGGTGGAAACCGATCGTTCGGGGCGTGCACGATGCGGGCGGGAAGATCGTGTTGCAGATGTGGCATATGGGCCGGCTGGTCCATCCCGATTTCCTGGGCGGCAACGCGCCCGTTTCCGCCAGCGCCACTTGCGCGCCCGGGCATGCGCACACCAATGAAGGGCGAAAGGACTACCAGCCCGCCCGCGAACTGAGCGTGGACGAGATCGCCCGCGTGGTCGGCGATTACCGTCACGCGGCGGAGAATGCCAAGAAGGCCGGCTTCGATGGCGTGCAACTGCACGGCGCGAATGGCTATCTGGTCGACCAGTTCCTGCGCGAGACGACCAACCGGCGAACCGACGCATATGGCGGCAGCGTGCAGAACCGCACCCGTTTTCTGCGCGAAGTGCTGGAAGCGCTGATCGACGTATGGGGTGCGGATCGCGTCGGTGTGCGCCTGTCGCCCAACGGCGAAACACAGGGCGCGGACGACAGCGACCCCGCCGCCATCTTCGGCGAAGCGGCCAAGGTTGCCGAGGAACTGGGCATCGCCTTCCTCGAACTGCGCGAACCCGGCCCCGAGGGTACTTTCGGCGCGACGGAGGTGCCCAAGCAAAGCCCGCTGATCCGCACGCTTTATACAGGGCCGCTGGTGCTCAATTCCGATTATTCGGCGGCGCAAGCGGTGCAGGACGTGACGGGCGGCGTGTGCGACGCGGTGGCGTTCGGGCGGCCCTATATCTCCAACCCGGACCTTGCCGATCGGATCGCCGCGGGAGCCGAATGGGCCGAAAACACCAACGTTCCGCAAAGCTGGTATCTGCCGGGTGCGGAAGGATATATCGACTATCCCGCCATGAAAGAAGCGCAGGCGGCGGAATAAGGGCGCTGCACCCCGCAATTTGCCCAGCCCGAACGCCCAGCCCGAACGCCCAACCCGAACGCCAAGCCTTCTTTAACCCATCCCCGCTATCGATCGGGGCCATGCAATCATGGCTTACGATCGAAGCGGAGGATGCCGCGAAGCTCGCCAAGGCACCTCTGGTGGGCGCCGATGCGATCGTCGTCGATCTGGCGGGTGTGCCGGACGGCCAAGATGCTGCAGCAACGCGAAACGCGGTGGCGACATGGCTGAAGGAATTCGGCGAACCGGACTTTTGTGTCAAACCCTTCGCCCGGTGGGTGCAGGTCAAACCGATGGACATGCCCCTGTGGCGCGAAGATCTGGTCGCCGTGATGGCCGGCGCCCCCGATGGCGTGGTTCTGCCCAAGGTCACCGGACCGGACGACATCCGCCGCCTGGCCGCCGAACTGTATGAAATCGAACAGGGCCACCGCCTCAAACATAACAGCACCAAGATCATGCCGCGTATCGGCGAAACGGCCCGTGCGGCGCTGACATTGGCGGCGCTGATCGACGATCCGCAACCGCGGCTGACCGCCTTTACCTGGCACGCGCCCAGCGTGGCGCGTGCGGTCGGGGCACGGCGTATGCGGAATGACGCCGGACATTGGACCGGGGTCCTGGCACACGTGCGCGCCGCGACCCTGATGCTGGCGCGGACGATGGGGGTGATCGCGGTGGAAACCCCCGCCGATGCATTTGGAGATCATGCCGCCATATTCGGCCATGCGCAGTCTGCACGGCTCGACGGGTTTCACGGCATGTTCGCCACCGGCCCCCGCCAGATCGCAGCCATCGCCGAAGCCTATGCCCTGTCCGACACAGAGCGCACCGACGGAGAGGCGGAGCTGCACGCGGCGAAGGCAGCGTTCATGGGGGAAGTGCCGGCCCGGACGCCAAACGAGCCCGATGGCACGCCCGCTGCGACCGATGACCCCGGCCCCGCCCCGAAACTGCGCGCGATCGGGTAAATCGCGCCTCTATTCGTCGCCGTCGCCGTCGTCGCCCGGGGCGTCCGCAATACTGTTCGTCTCATCCGATGTATCGTCATCGGACCCACCATCGTCCTCCCCTTCGATATTGGCGGCGCGCGGTGCGGTCGAGGTCACCGTATCTAGCGGCAGCATCGCGTCGGAAATGGATCCCGGCAGCACGTCGCCCCTGGCCCCGGTAGCGGTCGCGGTGGTTTCCTCGACAGGCGCGGGTTCCGGTTCGCCGCCGCACGATGCCAGCAGCAGACAGCAGACGGTCAGGCCCAAGCTGCGGCGTTTGGTGAATATGGCGGCGGGGAACATGTCGGCAAATCCCATCAATCGTTCGTGATCCTATCGATGAAATCCGGTGCGCGTGCAAGCAGCGCATCGTCCCATCGGGTTGCACTGGTCACCCGGCCCAACCGTGTCAGGCTGGTCACGCCGAACGCGTCGATCCCGCAGGGCACGATGCCGGAGAAGTGCGACAGATCGGGATCCAGATTGACGGAGAAGCCGTGCATCGTCACCCATTTGCGCACGCGCACGCCGATGGCTCCGATCTTCGCCTCCCGCCCGTCCACGTCGCGCGTCCAGATGCCGATCCGCCCCGGCGCGCGCCAGCTTTCCACACCCAGATCGCCCAGTGTGTCGATCACCCAGCCTTCCAGCGCCGACACGAAATTGCGCACATCCTTGCCCCGCCGGCCCAGATCGGCAAGCACGTAGCCGATCCGTTGCCCCGGCCCGTGATAGGTGTAGCGCCCGCCCCGCCCCGCCTCCACCACATCGAAACGGGGGTTCAGCAGTTCGGCACGCACCGCACTGGTCCCGGCGGTATAGACCGGCGGGTGTTCCAGCAGCCAGAGCCACTCGCGCGCATCCCCTGCGGCAATGGCACGGTTCCGGTCGTCCATGTCGGCCAGTGCCGTGCGATAGGGGACGGGCGATACATCCTGCCGAATGTCGAAATTGTATGCCGATAACCGGTCCATCGCCATTGCGTGGGGCGGTATCTCCGGCTTATCAAGGGTTTCGATCGATCGACGGGGGTTTTACCATGAAATTCGACATGAACGCGGCCTGGGCCGACACGACCGCGATGCTGAAACGCAATTCGGATATTCTGGCCGTCATGGCGGCGGTGTTCTTCTTCCTGCCCTCGTTAGCATTGGCGATCCTGGCGCCAACCGCCGAATTGGAGGCGATTGCCGCCGCCAATCCCGATCAGTTGAACGCCGCGCTCGAAGGGTATTTTGCGGAAAGCTGGCTGATCATTATGGTCTATTCGCTGGTGTCCATCGTTGGCACGCTGGCAGTGTTCGCATTGTTCGGGCGGCAGACCAAACCCACGGTCGGCGAAGCGATCGGTGCGGGTGTGAAGGGGTTTCTGCCCTATCTCGCAAGCTTCCTGATCGTTGGCATCGCCGTCGCGCTGGCGGCGTTGCTGGTGGGACTGATCACCGGCGCAAGCGGAGCGGTCGTCATCGGGGCGCTGCTCGGCATAGCCTTGCTCATCGTATTGGTGTTCGTATCCGTCCGCCTTCTGCTGACGGGTCCGATCATCGCGATCGAAGGGGTTGCGAACCCCATCGCCGCGCTGCGCCGGTCGTGGCGCATGGTGAAGGGTAATACGAAGCGCGTATTCGCCTTCGTCCTGCTGATCGGCATCGCGATTTTGGTGGTGTCGATGGTGGTCGGTTTCGTATTCGCGTTGATCGGTTCGGTTTTCGGACCGGAAGCGGGGCTGTGGATCGAAAGCATCCTGACCGCCATGTTGGGCGCGGTCACCACGCTGATCCTGCTGGCCGCCTATGTCGCGATCTACCGCCAGCTGGCGGGCGGTCCGGCGTCGGCGCTGGACACCCCGCGAAGGGACCTCGCCGAGCCTGTCGAGTGATTCAGCCGCCTATTCCTTCCAGCCCCAGAACAGGCGGCAGGGCAGGATGTTGCGCGGTTCGAAACCCTGATCGATGCGGCGGAAATGTTTCGCCATATAATCGCGGGCGCGGGCGCTGAACTGGTAGACCAGGAATGCCCCGCCCGGGCGCAGTACCCGGTGGGTCGCCGCGACGATGGCCGGGCCGACGCCCTGCGGCAAGGTCGAAAACGGCAGGCCCGAAAGCACGTAATCGGCATGTTCGTGCCCGTTGTCGCGCACGATTTGCTCCACATCGGCTGCCGATCCCAGCACCGCCTTGAACCGGTTGTCACGGATGGAACGGTTGAGATAGTCGATGAACAGCGGATTGGTATCGATCACGATCAGCGCGCCATCCTGCCGCAGCCGTTCCAGCGCCGGACCGCAGAACGTGCCCACGCCGGGGCCGTATTCCACGAACAACCGGCATTCATCCCATTTCACCGGACCCAGCATCGCGTCGATGGTGTAGCGCGACGATGGAATGATCGAACCGACCATTTTGGGATGTTCCAGGAAACCCCGGAAAAAGACGGCCCATTGGCCAAACAGGTTTTTCACGAACACACCTTGATGTGGAAGAAGAGTGCGCAAACGGGGCGGCGGCATATTCGCGGCGCCGCGCCTGCACGGGATCGAAGCGGCCCGTTCGCAAATGCGCGCCCCTTTTGCAAGATAATGCGCGGTGCCCGACCGTTGGCGATTGCCACGCGGGGCCACCGGGCCTAGCCGCCGGGACCATGGCCCGCCCCGCTTCCCCCCGCTCCAGTACCGGTTCCGATCAGAGACCCATATCCCGGCAGCGCATGGCGCTATTGTTCATGGTCATGCTGGTCACGGCGGCGGGGAATACGGCGATGCAATCGGTCATGCCGTCGATCGGCACGGCCCTGCAGGTGGACGATGTGTGGATCAGCCTCGCCTATACCTGGTCGGCGCTGCTGTGGATGGTCTGCGCCCCGATCTGGGCGCGGCGGTCCGACCGGCGGGGACGCAAAGCGATGATGGCGTTGGGGCTGATCGGGTTTATCGCCAGCATGGGATTGTGCGGTTTGATCCTGTGGCTGGGGCTGGCGGGCGTCATCCCGGCGGTCGCGACGCTGATCGCCTTCGCCATTGCGCGCAGTCTTTATGGGGGTTTCGGTTCCGCCGCGCCGCCCGCCGTGCAGGCCTATGTCGCGGCGCGCACCGGACGGGCGGAGCGCACGCAGGCGCTGTCGCTGATTGCTTCCAGCTTCGGTCTGGGCACCGTGATCGGCCCCGCGTTGGCCCCGTTGATGGTGATGCCGGGCGTCGGGCTGGTCGGCCCGTTCATCGCCTTCGCATTGATCGGCATCATCACCCTGATAGCGCTGCGCGTATTCCTGCCCAACGATACGCCCCGATACGAGGCGCGCGGCAAGGCCTATGGCGCGCCCTACGGAGCATCCTCGAACGAAGCGCATGACGACGATGGCGACGATGACAGCGGCGATGACGGCGACGATGATAGCACCGATGGACAGGGGAAGGACGTCGCGGCCAAGAACATGGGCTGGTTCGAACCGCGCCTGCGCCCATGGATCGTCGCGGGGCTGTTGGGGGGCCATGCCCATGCGATGGTGCTCGGAATATCGGGCTTCCTCGTGCTGGACCGGCTCGGCCTGCGCGACACCCCGGCGGAGGGGGCGGGACCGGTCGGCCTGGTCCTGATGGCTGGAGCGATCGCCACGCTGTTGGCGCAATGGGGCGTGATCCCGCGTTTCGATCTGGGTCCGCGCGCGGCGATCCTGTCGGGCGTGGCACTGGCCGCGGCGGGCGTGCTGATGTTCGGCGCAGCGCAGGATCTGCATGGCATCGCACTGGGCTATGCCATTGCATCGCTCGGTTTCGGTCTGTTCCGACCGGGCTTCAATGCCGGCGCTTCGCTGGCGGTATCGCGCGCGGAACAGGGGGAGGCATCGGGCGTCGTCGCATCGGTCACAGGGGCCGCGTTCATTGTCGCGCCGGCATTGGGGGTGCTTCTATACAATTGGTCCGAATGGTTTGGGTTCGCCGTCATCATCGGACTGTGCGGCGCGGTGTTCGTGATCGGCTGGGCCGGATTGACGCGGGACGAGGTAGCAGTGCGCGACTGACCTTTATGACCAGCGCGTACAGATAAATTCACCAGACCCCTTGCAACTGCGACTAATTCGCAATAGCAGCCACGGCCAACGCTTAATCGCGAATCATTCGCAGCTGCCGAGGTTCCATGCTTATTTTCTCCCGCCGATCCGCTCTTCTTGCGGGCGCAGCACTCATTCTGCCGCTGCACGGCCTCAGTGCCAACGACGATGCCGATATCGACGAGGACCGCGAATATCTGCCGAATGTCGTCATTATCACCGGCGAACGCGGCGATTACGCGAGTATCGACGGTTCCAGTGCGACAAAGACCGCCACCGCCCTGATCGACGTGCCGCAGACGGTGCAGGTCATCACCGAAGACCAGCTGGACGATCAGTCCATACGACAGCTGGGCGAGGCGCTGCGTTATGTCCCCGGCGTCAGTCTGGAAACCGGCGAAGGGCACCGGGACGAGGTGTTCATTCGCGGACAGGAAACCACCGCCGACTTCTATCTCGACGGGCTGCGCGACGACGCGCAATATTATCGCTCGCTATACAATGTGTCGCGGATCGAGGTGCTGAAAGGCGCCAACGCGCTGATCTTCGGGCGTGGCGGAGGCGGCGGGGTCATCAACCGCGTCGCCAAGACGGCCGATACGGGTATGGATTTCACCGATGCCGATGCGTCTGTGAACACCTTCGGCGCCTTCGCACTGGCCGTGGATGCCAACCGGATGGTCGGCGATGCGGCGGGGCTGCGGCTGAACGCGACATACGAGGAATTCGACAATCACCGCGATTTCTATGAAGGGCGCTTCATCGGCATTGCCCCGACCGTCACTTTCGAACTGGGCGGCGATACGCGGCTGACCGCGCATTATTCCTACGATGACGACCGCCGCCTGACCGATCGGGGCGTTCCGTCCCTCGATGGCGGACCGCTACGCGGTTTCGACTCCACGCTGTTCGGCGATCCGGATTTCAACACTTCCCGTTCCAAGGTGCATATCGCCCGCACCCGGATCGATCATCAATTCGCCGAAGGGCTGACCGGCAATGTCTCCCTGCAATATGCCGATTACGACAAGGCCTATGCCAATGTCGTGCCGCGCGGGTTCCTCGATACCGGTAACGTCGAATTTTCCGGCTATCGCGACACGCAGGCGCGCGAGAATCTGATCGGGCAGGCCAATTTGGTGTGGGACGTGGCGACGGGCGCCCTCGACCACACGATACTGGCCGGGATCGAATTCAATCGGCAGGATACGCGGAACGCCCGTTCGAACCTTGTTTTCGAAGACGGGATCGGCCGACCGGACCGCTTCGACGCCCCGCTAACGCAGGTCTTCGCCTTCCCCCCGCTCGGCCTGACGGACCCCATCCGCTCGCGGGACAGCGATCTCAGCGTGTTGTCCGCCTATCTGCAGGATCAGATCGCTATCGGCGATGATGTCCAGCTGATCGGCGGGGTTCGGTTCGACCGGTTCGATCTCGATACGCTGGACGTGCTGGGCAATGTCGAGGGTGACCGCGTGGACGAAAAGTTCAGCCCGCGTTTCGGCGTGGTGCTCAAGCCCGCCGAAACCCTGTCCTTCTACGCCAGCTATACGCAAAGCTTCCTGCCCCAGGCGGGCGACCAGTTCCTGATTTTGGAGCCGACCGACGCCGCATTCCGGCCGGAAAAATTCACAAATTACGAACTGGGCGTCAAATGGGCGGCACGTCCGAACCTGTTCGTGACCGGCGCGGTATTCCAGCTCGACCGCAGCAATTCGCGCGCGACCGATCCCGACAATTCCGACCTCGTCTTTCTGACCGGGGCGAGCGAGACGAAGGGCGTGGAGCTGAACGTGGTGGGCGAAATCCTGCCGGGTTGGCAGGCGAATATCGGCTACACCTATCTCGACGGTGAAGTCACCAGCGACAGCGATTTCGCGGATGCCGGCACCCGGTTGCAGCAATTGCCCGAACACCAGTTCACCGCCTGGAACCATGTCGAGCTGACCCGGCAATTCGGCATCGGCCTGGGCATCATCCATCAGGCCGAACAATTCGCATCGTTCAGCAACCGCGTGGTGCTGCCCGATTACTGGCGGGTGGACGCGGCGGCCTATTACGAAGTTGACGACCGGCTTTCGTTCCAGCTGAACATCGAAAACCTGTTCGATGAAGATTACTATCCCAGCGCGCATGGGGACGACAACATTCAGCCCGCTGCCCCTATCAACGCCCGCATCGGGGTACGCATGTCGTTCTAGTCGGAAGGATCGTCGGGCGAAGGTTCCGGCACCGTGATCGCCGGGACCGCATCGGCAGCATCGCGCGCACTGATACCGGGCGCAGGCGCGGCGCTCAACCGTTCCTGCCGCATCGCAACGCGCCCCGCCTGCTGGATCGCCGCGACCAGCCGGGGATAGACGCCGCAGCGGCACAGATTGGGGATCGCCTCCTCGACCTCCGCCTTGCTCGGCTTCGCATTGCGGGCGATCAACGCCGCACCCGCCATGACGATGCCCGGGGTGCAGAACCCGCATTGGATCGCCTGATGCGCGACCATCGCCTGTTGCACGGGATGCGAACGATCGCGACTCAACCCCTCGATCGTGGTGATGTAGCGCCCCTCCGCCTCCGCAATCGTGATGAGGCACGATCGCAGCGCCGCCCCGTCCACCTGCACCATGCACGCGCCGCAATCGCCCACGCCGCAGCCATATTTCGTGCCGGTAAGATTGGCTGCATCGCGCAGCGCCCACAACAGCGGCGTATCGGGGTCCATGTCGAACAGGACCGGCTGGCCGTTGACGATCATGCGGGACATGGGCGGGACTTTCGTGACGGTGGCCGTATGGGCTGCCTATCCCATGGGCATTCGCGGTGGAAGCCCCTTCCCCGCACCCGCCCGCCCGGCTAGGAGGCGTATCGCATGAGCGAGGCTGCCCCCAATCACGATGCCAAGCTCACCCGCGGCGACATTCGCGGTCATCTGATCAAGCAGACCACGCCGATGATCATCGGCGTCGCCGCAATCATGTCGATCGGGCTGGTCGACAGCTATTTCATCGGACAGCTGGGCGCGGACCAGCTGGCGGCGATATCCTTCATCTTTCCCATCGGCGTCGCCCTGTCGAGCCTGGGCGTCGGCATCATGGTCGGCATCAATTCCATCGTCTCGCGCGCCTTGGGCGAAGGCGACCGGACCAAGGCGGTGGCACGCGCGAATTTCGGCATCGTGTTCGCCCTGGCGATGGGGATCGCGATGGCTGCCGCGCTGCTCGCCCTCCTCGATCCCCTGTTCGCGCTGATGCAGGCGGACGCGACGACGCTGCCGCTCATTCGTATCTACATGGTCCCCTATGCGTTCGGGTTCCCGCTGCTGCTCGTCATCATGGGCGTCAACGGCGTGCTGCGGGGCCAGGGGGAAGCAAACCGGACCAGCATCGTGTCGATCAGCTATGCGGTGGCGAACTGGATCCTCGATCCCATCCTGATCACCGGCGCTTTCGGGTTCGAGGGGTTCGGCATCGCGGGTGCAGCCTATGCCACGATCATCGGATGGGGCGTGGGCGTGGGCGTGGCCTTCTGGTTGCTGGCACAGACGCGGCTGCCGTTCCGCCCATCCAAGCTGTCTGAATGCGATTTCGGCACATCGATCCGATCGCTGGGCAGTGTGGCGGGGCCGGCGGCGTTTTCCAACGCGATCAACCCCATCGGGCTGTCGGTGCTGACCGCGCTGGTTGCGGCGCAGGGTCAGGGTGCGGTCGCGGGCTTCGGCGCGGCGGGCCGGTTGCAGAGCTTCGCGGTAGTGCCGTTGCTGGCGTTGTCGGGCGCGATCGGCGGGATCGTGGGGCAGAACTGGGGCGCGGGAAAAGCCGACCGTGCGCGCCAGGCGGTCCGCTGGGCGGCGGGGTTCTGTGTCGCCTACGGTCTGGCCATCGCGCTGGTGCTGGTGAGCGGGGCGCAATGGTTCGCAACGTTCTTCAGCGACGATCCGACGGTGATCGCGGAATTCGCGCGCTATCTGCAGATCGCCGCCTGGGGCTATGCCGGATACGGCCTGCTGATCGTGGGCAATGGCGCGTTGAACGCAGTCGACAAGGCCGGCTGGGCGTTGCTGCAAAGTTTCGGGCGGGTGTTTCTGGTAATGCTGCCCGTCGCTTGGTTGCTGCGCCCCGCCTGGGGATCGGATGCGATCTATACAGCGGAACTGGCCGCGAACGTCTTGGGCGGCGCGGTGGCGCTTACCATCGTGTGGCGCATCCTGCATCGCCACGGCGACAACGACGCCTGACGAGAGCCGCCCGCTGACCTTTCGTTAACCATCTGCCGCCATAGCAAGTCCCGAATGTTTTCGGGGGCCACGCCTATGGATGACCTGCTATCGGAATTCGTCGCGGAAACGCGCGAGATGCTGGCCGATATGCAGAGCGAACTGCTGGCCTGGGAAACCGATCCAACCGATGGCCGGCGGCTTGATACGATCTTCCGTTTCGTCCATACGGTGAAAGGGAATTGCGGCTTTTTCCATTTCCCCCGGCTGGAACGGTTGAGCCACGCCGCCGAAAGCGCACTGGCCGATGTTCGGGCGGACAAACGCCCCGCCGACAGCGCGCTGGTGACCGCCATTCTCGCGATCATCGACCGCATCGCCGCGCTCACCGATGGCATCGTGCATTGCGACATTGATGCGCAGGACGAACATGGCGACGATCCCGCGCTGGAGATGGACGACGATCCGCTGATAGCCGCGTTGAACGTCATGGAAGATGCCTCCGGTGTCGATGGCGAAGCTCGGGTCGACCGGTCCAACGCGCCCGCCCCATCCGCCGCGCCCGCTTCCAAAGCGCTTACCACCGAAAACACCGTCGCCGGGACCGAAGATGCGTTGGCGTCCACGACCACGGCACCGCCCCGGTCCATCCGCCTGCCGGTCGACTTGCTGGATCGGGTCATGGCCAGCGTGTCGGACATGGTGCTGGCGCGCAACGATCTCGCCCACCGTCTGCGCGAAGCCGACGGCGCGTCCTCGCTCGACGGACCGTTCGAACGGCTGACCGCGATCCTCGCCGATCTGCGCGGCGACGTTACCCGGATGAGGATGCAGCGCGTGTCTTATCTCTACGCCCCCCTCCCCCGACTGGTGCGCGACATGGCCGCCGATCTCGATAAGAACATCCGGTTCGAAAGCGACGCCGGCACGGTCGAACTCGATCGCGAAATGATCGAAATGATCCGCGACCCATTGACCCATCTGATCCGCAACGCCGCCGATCACGGTATCGAAGCGCCGCATGCGCGGACCGCCGCGGGCAAGCCCGATCACGGCTGCATCCGCCTGACCGCGCACCAATCCGGCAACATGATCGAAATGGTTCTGTCCGACGATGGCCGGGGCCTCGATGTGGATCGGATCGGCGCGCAGGCCGTGGCGGCCGGTCTGCTAGTCGCCGCCGACCTCCCAACCCTGCCGGAAGAAGCGCTGCGCAACCTGATTTTCGAACCCGGCCTGTCGACCGCCGATGCCATCAGCGCCGTATCCGGGCGCGGCGTGGGGATGGACGTGGTAAAGGCGAACATCGAAAAGATCGGCGGATCGGTCTTTGTATCCAGCGTGTTCGGCCAGGGCACGCAGTTCACCCTGCGTTTGCCGCTGACATTGAGCATCGTTTCGGCATTGACCGTCAGTCTATCCGGCGACCTGTTTGCGATACCGCACGAACATGTCGAGGAAATCGTGCTGGCCCGATCCTCCGCCGTCACGATCGACCGGATCGGCGACCGCGAATTTCTCAATTACCGCGACAACCGTATCGCCTGCGTCGGACTGGGGCGGACGCTGGGCCTGAAAGCAGGGGCGCAAGCGGGCGCGCAGGCGGCGGATCGACGTTTCGTCATCCTGCGAACCGGCGGTGCCGGGACATTGTTCGCCCTGGCGGTGGACCGGATCCACGATCAGGAAGATCTGGTAGTCAAACCGCTGTCGCCGCCGATCATGCTGGCGGGCATCTACGCCGGTACGACCCTGATGGATGACGGGCGGCCGGTGCCGATGCTGGATGTGGCGGCGATCGCGCAGCAGGCGAACGTCGCCGCGGAACGCCCGACATGGGCGGCGCGAACGCACGAAGACGGGGCGCAAGACGAGCGATCCGACAAGCGCCAATTGATGCTGTTTACCGAACTCGATCGTCAGCGCCGTGCCATCGATCTCGACCTCGTTGCGAGAGTGGATCAGGTCGCGCTAGATGCCATTCAGCGAACCTCCGGGCGGGCCCACTGTTTGATCGATGGTAATCTGCTGCCGGTTGCGACCGCCATGCCGGACGAGATATGCGGCCCTAAGATCAGCGTGCTGCGATTGTCGGACGGATCACGCGAAATCGCCTATCCCGTAGCGGAAGTACACGAAACCGCCCCTTGTTCCGACACTTTCACCCCCCTGCCCGACGATCCGATCCTGCGCGGCATCCTGCTGATCGATGGGGCGCCGGTCGAGGTTATCGATGGGTTCGCGCTGTTCGCTTCGGTCCCGGCAGGCGCGCAGGAGAAGACGAGCAGGAATTGCCATTTGCCGCCTGGCGACGCTTGGGCACATGCGATGCTCGCACCGCTTGTCGAGGCCGCCGGCTATCGTATCGCCGACCCGAGCGAAGCGGCGATGGCCGACATCCGGTTCACGCTTTCGGGCGAGGACGACGAACCGCTTGGCGACGGCAGGCACATTACGCTGCATGACGATCCGCGCCTTCGCGAACATGGCGGCGATGCGATCTACCGCTACGACAGGGCCGCGATCATGAATGCGCTGGCCCATGCGGGACGGGGCAGGACATGAATACACTGGTCGTCATGCTGCGGATCGGCGGTTGCAGTGCGGCCATCAGCGCGTGCGAGGTGCAATCGGTCATCGAACTCGACGCGATACGCTCCCTCCCCCGCACGCCCGATTTCGTCACCGGTATAGCCGCCATGCGCAGCCAGTCGCTGACCGTGATCGACACGCGGCGCGCCTTGGCTCTGCAAACCGATATCGAGGCTGGCGAACGGGCGGCGGTGGTGACGGTGGATGGCCACCCCTACGCCCTGCAATGCGACCGGATCGACGATGTCGCCGAAGCCCTGACGGAGCCGGTGGCGATCCCGGGCGGATTGGGGGATCGCTGGCAGCACGCGGCGCACGGTCTGGTCGAAACGGACCATGGCCCCACCGTCCTCCTCGACATTGCGCGGCTCGTGCGCGGTCCCTCCACGGCAGCGGCGTGATGCGCATTGGGTTTGGCGAAGAATAGACAGGAAAAACAGGCCGGTTACGGACCCGGTCCTTAAACAATTCATCAATATAAGCCGGTAAACGGCAATACGGTCGCAAAAGGAATAATGCATGAAAAGCTGTCTGATCGTCGATGATTCGCGGGTCATCCGGAAGGTGTCGCGGCATATCCTCGAAACGCTCAACTTCACCGTGGACGAGGCAGAGAACGGGCGCGAGGGGCTGGATCGCTGCAACCGCGCAATGCCCGACGTCATTCTGCTCGACTGGAACATGCCGATCATGTCCGGCATCGAATTCGTCGTCGCTTTGCGTCGGCAGCCGGGCGGCGATGTGCCAAAGGTGGTGTTCTGCACGACCGAAAACGACGTATCGCACATCCGCGAAGCCATCAGCGCGGGCGCCAACGAATATATCATGAAGCCGTTCGACCACGAAACGCTGCAGATCAAACTCCAACTGGTCGGCATGGCCTAGGCGTCAATCGATGACGGCACAGTCTGCCGAGATGGAGACGATGGGACATCGCGCGCTCGGTGCGGACCGCATGCCATCCGCCCGAAATGCCACGCGCGTGATGATCGTGGATGACAGCCTGACGGTTCGCACCGCGCTGGCCCGGATGATCGATGCCGAACCCGATCTCGCGGTGGTCCACAAAACCAGCAGCGCCGAACTCGCATTGGCGCAGCTGGCGGGCATGGCAGTCGACGTGCTGCTGCTCGATCTCGAAATGCCGGGCATCGGCGGGCTCGCGGCGCTGCCTCAAATCCTGTCTGCAAACCCCGATTTACGGGTCTGCATCGTCTCTTCGCTGACCGCCGCGGGCGCGGGACATACGATCGACGCGCTGGCGATGGGCGCCGCGGACACCATGTTGAAACCGCGCAGGGGCCAATATGGCGATGCCTACCGTCGCGTGCTTATCGAAAAAATACGCGCACTCGCCCCCGATCGGCCCGGTATCGGCGTGCCGCCCCCGGTCATCGAAACCCAAGTTGCCGCCCCCCGCCGTCGCCCCCGAATACTTGCATTGGGCGCGTCGACCGGGGGCATTCATGCGATCTGTCAGTTCCTTCAGATGCTGCCCGACACCGTCGATCTGCCTATCGTGGTAACTCAGCATCTGCCCCCGTCCTTTATGCCGCTGTTCGCCCGGCAGGTGCAGCTCGCTTCGGGTCGTCGGGCGCAGGTCGCGCAAACATATACCCCCCTGCGTCCGGGCCATATCTACATCGCGCCCGGCGACGGGCATTTGACCGTGCGGAGGGAAGGCGAGACTTTCTGCGCCATGATCAGCGGGCTCGACGCGGTCAGCGGCTGTATGCCCTCGGTCGATCCCATGCTGTCCAGCATCGCCGCCGTTACCGGGGGCGATGCGATCGCGGTCATTCTTTCCGGTATGGGCAGGGATGGCGCGCAGGGGGCGGCCGCTCTTGCAGATGCGGGCGGCATGGTGCTGGCGCAGGACCGCATCAGCGCCGCCGTGTGGGGCATGCCCGGCACCGTGGCACGTCAGGGTACGGTTACCGCCCTGCTCCCACCCGACAGGCTCGCACATACAATTGCCGATATATGGGACCGCGCGCCATGGAAGTGAGCGCCCATGCCTTTCGCATCGTCAACGATCTGATGGAGGCGCGCACCGGCCACAGGCTGGCGGAAGGGCGGCGTTGGCGCATCGGAACCGCACTGGCGCCTGTCATGCGGTCGCAGCGCCTTTCCGATCCCGATCAGCTCGTCGCGCGTTTGTGCGATCGGGACCAACGCGAACTGGCCGATCAGGTGATCGAGGCGCTGCTGAACAACGAAACCTATTTCTTTCGCGATACCGCCATGTTCAACCTGCTCGAAGATCGTATCTTGCCGGACCTCGCTGCGAAAAACCGCCACGCGCGCCGTCTGTCGATCTGGTCCGCAGGATGTTCCACCGGGCAGGAGGCGCTGTCGCTCGCCATGCTGTTCCGCGATGGGGGTCGCCAATGGGATGGCTGGACGATCGATATCGTCGGAACCGATATATCCGGCGCAGCGATCGCACGGGCGCGCGAGGCGTCCTATTCGCAGTTCGAAATCCAGCGCGGCCTCGGCATCGAACGGATGCTCGCACATTTTACGCAGCAAGGCGGCATTTGGCGTCCCGATCCCGCCTTGCGCGCGATGGTCCGGTATTCGCAGGCCAACATACTCGGCGGTCCGCCGCAGCGGGCGCAGTACGATCTGATATTGTGTCGCAATGTTCTCCTATATTTCGACCGACGCCGTCGCCGCGAGGCTTTGCGCAGGATTACCGCCGGGCTGGCCCGCGATGGCTGGCTGATGCTGGGATCGGGGGAAGACGTAACGCCGGCCTATGACCTTCTGCAGCCCGCTGACCGGGATGCGCGCCTTTACACCCGCCGTACATCGGTCGGGTCGTCCGCGGATCGGGTTTCGCAGGCCCGGCGGCTCAGCTCAGTCCAATGATTTTCCAGACAATTTACACAAATTTAAGGGTGTTTGTTTAGCGATTGCTGCAGCCGGTCCGGTAGGCTGAAACGGGGGAACGATGGATCAGTCCTGGCGACAGACGGGAAGCGCGCCGAAACTGACGGTGATCTTGCCGCTTTTCATTCTGTCCTTCATCTTCCTGTTCCTGATTACCATCGTCGCCAAAAGCGACAATTTCAGCAGTGGCGATGCGACCTCGCTCCTCGTCGGCGGTTTTTCCGCCTATGTCGCGGCATTGGCGCTGACCTGCCGCATCGGTTTGCGCAACGTATCGGATTTGCAGGCCTTGAGCCTGACCGACAGTCTGAGCCTCCTCCCCAATCGGCGCGCCGTCCATCCCAATATTCGCGCCTTTCGCATGCGCGGGCAGGACGTGGCCGTCGCGCTGATCGACTTGGACGGGTTCAAGACCATCAACGACCTGTACGGCCACGGCGTCGGCGACGAGGTGATCAAGAAAACCGCCGCCGTGCTCAAACAGGTCTGCGGGAAGGAAGCGATCGCCTATCGATTGGGGGGAGACGAATTCGCCATCAGCATGGGCGGTCCGCTCGCGGGTACCATCCTGGAAGGCATCTGCCGCAAACTGCTGCACGCGCTTGCGCAGCCGATTTCGGTCGATGATCGCCGGATCGCCATCGGCGCCAGCATCGGCCTGTCGCTGACGAACGAAGCGGAGCCCATCGATTCGTCCGAACTGCTGCGCCGCGCGGACGTGGCCATGTATGCCTCCAAACGGGGCGGAAAGATGCGCTGCAGCTGGTTCAAACCGGAATTCGACCGCAATCTGGAAGTCATGCGGGATATGGACAACGACCTGCGCGTCGCTTTGCAGAACCACGAATTCCAAGTTCACTACCAGCCTTTGGTCGACGCCCGATCCGGCCGCATCGTCGCCGTCGAATCGCTGATCCGCTGGCCCCGCCCGAACGGTCGGGCGATCGGCCCCAACGTTTTCATTCCGATTGCCGAGGAATCCGGTCTGATCAATCCAATCGGCCTGTTCGTGCTGCGCCGCGCCTGTACGGATGCGAATGCCTGGCCGGGCATCAAGCTTTCGGTCAACATATCGGCCGCGCAATTGCGCAATCCCGAATTCCCCACGCAACTGGGTCAGATCCTGGAAGAAACGGGTTTCCCGTCCGAACGGCTGGAACTGGAAATTACCGAAACCTGCCTGGTGCTCGATCCGCTGGTCGCGGAACGCAGCCTCGATCTCATTCGTACGTTCGGCGTCTCTGTGGCGCTCGACGATTTCGGTACCGGTTACGCCTCCATCGGCTTCTTGCGGCGATTCAGGTTCGAGAAACTCAAACTCGACCGTTCGCTGGTCGTCGATTCGGCCCTGGACGCGGGGTCGCGGGCCATGATGCTGTCGAGCATCTCCATGGCGCAGGCGCTTAAGATGGCGGTCACGGCGGAAGGGGTGGAAACGGCGGCGCAGGCCGATCTGGTCCGTTCCGCCGGATGCGATCAGATACAGGGCTGGCTGTATTTCAAAGCCATGCCCGCGGCCGAAATCGCCCAGCATCTTGGCCGTCCGCTGCGTGATTTCCAAACCGGCACAGGCTCTAACGCCCATGCCGTCCCGCAAAAGGCCGTTCTATGACCTACGCTGCACCTTCGATCAGCACCAGTTCGCAACCCCGCCCCCGTGCCGAACGGGCGAACGACGTGCTGTACCGGCTGGTCGAGATACGCGGGCGATGGCGCGACCGCCTTCAAAACCTGTCGATGAATACGAAGGTGCGCGGAATATTCGGATCGTTTTTGTTGCTGCTCATCCTGACAGTCGGGGTGGCGGCGATCGGGATGAGCGACATCTACCTACGCTACAACCAGTTTTCCGACCTGACACGCTCGACCGCAAGTTCCATCGATTTGCGTAGCCGAATGGGCGAAGTACGCTATCACGCCGTACGCTATGGTGTGGGCCAGGAACCCGCATCCGCCGATGCCGTCGCGGCAGGTTTGGCCGATGCCCGTGCGCAAGTCGGCTCCATTCGGCAGACTATCGGCGGCATGTCTCCCGACTTCACGCGGCGCCTCACCGCAATGGATACGCAGCTGAGCGTTTACGAAGACACCTTTCGGCGATTTCAGCAAGTTCTGGCCGACGATGGCGTTTCGGCCGATCGGCGCACCGCGATGGCGCTCGAACTGTCACGGTCGGGCGAAGCCGTCTATAGTGAAGCCCGCGGTTTCGAAGATGCGCTGCAGACCTACCAGCTGCGCTATGAAGGCTGGGCGATCGACCGGTTCTTCGACCTCGTGTACATCGTGGCGCTGCTGACCTTATTGGCATTTGCCGTGTTGATCGGTGGTGTCCGCTATCTATCCCGCGATCTGGGCAAGAAGATCTGGCAAATTACCAAGGCGTTGAAGAACCTGGCCGCCGGTTCGGACGAAATGCATCTCGAAGGGCGGGAGCGGACGGACGAAATCGGCGATATGGTCCGCGCGCTCTACGTCTTTCGCGAAGCCAACGCGCAACTTACCCGCGATGCCACCGCGAACGAGGCGCGTTTGCAGCAGGAACGCGATGCCGACCTTGAACGGCAGCGCGACGCTCAGGAACGCGAACTGGAAAAACGCCGTTTGCTGGCCGACCTGGCACAGCGTTTCGAACGGACCATCGGTGAAATCGTGAACGGCGTCGCAGCCGCCTCGTCGCAAATGAAGAACACCGCGGGCGGCATGGCGGCCACGGCGGAACAATCCTCCCATCGATCCGATGCCGTCGCCCGCTTCATTGGCGAAGCGTCTGCCGGTGTCACCGCAGCCGCGGCCGCGAGCGACGAATTCGCGATGTCGATCGGCGAGATCAGCCGACAGGCGGCCTCATCCGCGGAACTGGCCCGGACCGCGTCGAACTCGGCGCACGAGGCGGATGGCACCATAAGCGACCTGTCCATTGCGGCAGCCGAGGTCGGGAAGATCACCGCGCTTATTCAGACTATCGCCAAACGAACCAATCTTCTGGCTCTGAACGCTTCGATCGAGGCAGCACGGGGGGGGGAAGCCGGGCGTGGATTCGCCGTGGTCGCTTCCGAAGTGAAGGAGCTTGCCGCGCAAACGAGCCGGGCAACACAGGACATCGCGGATAAAATCCGCATGATGGAACACTCGACCGACAATAGTATTCGCGCCCTTCGGGATGTAAACACTCAGATCGAAAAGCTGGAAGCGACCGCGATCGCAATCGCTTCCGCTGTGGATCAGCAATCGGTTGCCGGACAGGATCTGGCACGCAGCATCGATCTGGCGGCAAGAAGCACGGATGAAGTAACGGGAAGTGCGACCGATCTCCACGAAGCCTCTCTGGCTACAGGAGAGGCCGCTGGCCAGGTTTTGGGTTCGGCTACGGATCTGGAAAAGCAATCGGCGACGCTACATCAGCAGGTCGGCCATTTCCTGCACCATGTGCGCGACCGCGAGGGTGCGTAATCGCCACCCTCTTTTCCAGGTATGGAATTTGAAGGGTCAGGCTCGATGCGCAATACTTAGGTCCGGTCGACAAACTGAGTGGTCCACAAGCATGCGGCGCCGATGTGTATGAAGCCGAGATCGCTTGCCGAGAGTTTGTGGTGGCGGATTGCGAGGCGTCGCGAGCGTTTCAGTTTTGCGAAGCATCGTTCGATGCGGTTTCGCAAGGCGTAGGTGGCGGCGTCGTGCGGGATCGGCTCTCTGCGATTGGCCTTGGCCGGGATCACTCGTGTTGCGCCACGCTCAGCAATCGTTTTGCGCGTATGGTCGCTATGATACCCCCGGTCGGCCAGGAACACGCGAGCGGTTGGCAGATCATCGACCAGAGCATCGAGGACCAACTGCGATGGCCGGCCAAGGTCCAACGCCGAAACTGGCGATAAACGCTCGACCACTTGTCAAACTCTTCGGGTAGATCGCGCCATGGAGCGCCTGTGCGAACGATCCGAAAAATCCCATCGAGAACAAGGCGGTGGTTGGAGGTCGGACGACCATCTTGCCCCCGGACCGCTGTCGAACAGGGTTCAAAGAATGCCCGTTCGGCATCTTCCATCAGCAAGCGAGCCAAGATAACCTCCGCAAAAGCCAGCTCGGATCGGATTTTACCGCACTTGTGAATCCAGTTTGTCGACAGGGCCTAAAAGCAGACTGCCCCCTCCCCATTCCTGTTGGGGGCGTTGCCGCCATGATATCAAAATCCGCGCGACACCCGTTGCCCCTACTTGCCAGCTATGTCTGGAATTGGGCCGGATGCGGACAGGTTCCTGTTAACCGCCCGAATGTATTAAGTGGACATCGCACTATGTTCTTCCAATGTTTGGGAATGGGGCGCGTCCCTGGTTTACAGCTGTAAAGCCGGTCTCTTGGCAACTGTACCCGGCTACAAGTACCGTGGCCTCGTTGCCGAAGATACTCGGCGCTAAAAACCGAGAGTCGCAGTGACGAACACCTGACGCGGGTTGCCGTAGAATGCGGTAAGCGTACCTTCTGGTCCCAGCGTCGGGAATGGAAAGCCATTAGCACCCAGCGGAATTTCCCCCGTAACCGGATCGGCGGCTACAAACGTGTAGCCGGATGTCTTGTATTCCTTGTTCGTCAGGTTTCGGCCGTGGACCCCCAGGCTCCACCGTTCTCCGGGCGCCTTGTAAACAAGGTTTGCATCGAGCGTGGCGTAGCCAGGCTGATCAATGAACGGATTGGGCACTTCGAACTGGAACGTCTTCGAACGATAGGCGAGAGTGGTTGAAAAATCGAGATCGCCTTCGCCCACATTCGCCGAGTAGAAAAGCGTTGCACTGCCGGTGAACTCGGGCGTGTTCTGTACTTCGCGGAATTCGGCGACATCGGTTGGTGTGCCACCGATATTGGTAATGTATTCTTTGTATTCCGCATCGATATAACCACCGGTCAATGCAATGTTGAACTGATCATCAGCGTCAAACACGTCGCGGCCGACCCGAAGGTTCGTTTCGACCTCCAGCCCCTTGAACTCCGCCTTGCCCGCATTCGATACGACGCCGCAAAAACTGGGCAGCCCGCCCACCTGACAGGCAACCGAACCAGGGATTTGCACATCGGTATAGTCGGCATAGAACCCGGCGATAGCGACATTGAGCGCGCCGCCTAGCAGACTGCCCTTGTATCCGACCTCATAGCTGTCGACTGTTTCGGGTGCGAAGCTTAGGAAAGCGGCGACTTCGTCATCCGAACGGAAGCCATCACCGTCGAGATCCGGTGCGTTGACCCCGACACCGCGCGGATCGAACCCACCACCCTTGAACCCCTGCGAATAACTCGCATAAATATTGTGGTCGGGCGTTGGCTGAAAGCTGATCGAGCCGCGGGGAGTAAATTTCTTGAATTCCCGCGTGCCATCGAAGTCAGTGCTGGGCGCGCCGAACGGGATCCCGGCTCCCCCGAAGAAAGGCGATCCCCCGCCCAAGAAGTTCTGGCGCAAAATACTGGCACTGCGTTCGTCCCAGGTATAGCGCCCGCCGAGCGAGACGCTGAGGCGATTGGTTAGGTCATACGTAAAATCGCCGAAAACAGCGTAGGTTTCCGTATCGACGTCGGCTTCGGTAAAAGCAGTCAATCCCGCAAATGTCGTAAAGATGCGGACATCGAACAGCGTGTCTGCTTTCGCATCAAGATAATACAGCCCAATCAGGCCCGACAGCCGGTCCCCTTCGTAAAGGAACTGCAGTTCCTGACTGATCTGCTCGTTGAAATAGCCACCCGGCACATCGAGATCGACAGCGGGAAGCGCATCGAAATCGATGGGGGTAAAGGTATCGTCCTTGCGCCATGCGCTAATCGATCGCAGTGTCACCGTGTCGCTAAGTTCGGCGGTGATATTCATCGCAATCCCGTAGGATTCCACTTCCTGCACCGGGTCGGTCAGGCCGCCGCGTGTGTCGAAAACATCGTCCAAAACCGGTGCGCCCGAAACCAATCCGGGAATAATCCGGTGACCGCCACGCGGGTTGCTTTCGTCCTTGGTGTAGTCGCCTGAAATACGGATCAGTACAGGCTCATCATACCCGCCGACTTCCAGGGTAGCACGCCCGGCCCATATATCCTTATCGTAGTTATCGAAGCCGGTGGTCAGATTCTCGCCGAAACCATCGCGCGTAAGCCGGGCGACCGCACCGCCCACGCGCACCATCTCCGTCAGCGGTGCGGAGGCGCTGACGACTCCATCGATCTGATCGTAGCTGCCATAAGTTGCACGTGCACGCAGCGAGAATTCCTGCGGAAGCTGGCGTGTCACATATTTTACCGCACCGCCGATCGTATTTCGTCCGTAAAGCGTCCCCTGCGGCCCACGCAGAACCTCGATCCGTTCGACATCGTAGATATCCAGAACAGCCGCTTGAGGCCGGTTGAGATACACGTCGTCCAGATAGATGCCGACACCCTGTTCGAAGCCGGAGACGGGATCCTGCTGTCCGACACCGCGGATGAAAGCGCTCAATGTAGAGTTGGTGCCACGCGATGCTTCGAGCGTGGTGTTCGGCGTCGTTTGCGCGATGTCGGTAATATCGATTGCACCGGCCTGCTGCAGCGCCTCGCCACTATAGGCCGTGACGGCAATCGGCACATCGAGCAAATTCTCCTCGCGGCGCCGCGCCGTGACGACAACCACATTGCTGGCCTTATCGTCGTCCACATCATCGAAGGATCCGGAGGGTCGCGGAGCCGGGTCCTGTGCGTTCGCAGGCTCGGAGAGAACGCCGCCCAGAACGAGCGCCGCAATAAGCGCGGCGGCGCTAATGCCGGAATTCAAACCGCAGGTCTTTATCATCGTCTCTCTCCAGCCGAACTTTGATGTTCTTGCAGCAAACGTATTGTAAGTTGAACCACCATTCAACTCTTTTGTTGTCACTCCGTCTTCTCCCGCCTAATGCCAAATAATGAATCCCCTCACGGAAACGGCCGAAGTACCGACCCCGAAGCGCCCCCGCACTGACCGTGGGCGACGCACGCGGCAAAAACTGATCGATGCTGCCGCTGCGGAATTCGGTGAAAAGGGGTTTTACGAAGCCTCGATCGTCGGCATTACCGGGCGGGCCGGAACGGCGCTCGGCAGCTTTTACACTTATTTCGATTCCAAGGATGAAATCTTTCGTTCCCTGGTTCACGAACTGAGCGAAACCGTGAAGGCGCACGCCGTAGCTGCACTTGCACCGGATCAATCTGCGATCGAAGCCGAACAGGCAGCGCTACGGGCGTTTCTGGAATTCGCACGCGAGCATAAAGAGATTTATCGGATTATCGACGAATCTGAATTCGTCTACCCTCAGGGCTATCGCGAACATTACGAACGGACCGCGCAGCGTATCGAAGAACGGTTGGCCCGCGGAGTAGCG
>JBASAR010000176.1:0-9836 GCA_049650705.1 Pontixanthobacter sp.
GTCGAAACATCCATCGCTTACGAAACGCGCGAATGGGACCGATTGCGCGCTAAGAAGTAAGGTACGCCGCCCGGGCCTACTCGTAACGGGTGGAATTGACGCCGCCCTGATCTTGTATGTTGCGACCCGTACGTTCGGCATTTTCGCGGATCTGGTTCCAGACGGCGATTGTATGACAGACCTTCTTCTTTACCCGCGTTCCGGTTTGCGCATATCGTTCGCAGCGCACCTTGGTGAGATCTTCCGTTTCGCTCTCGACCTTCGCATCACCGTCATCATCGGATGAGGTTGTTGCAGATTGCTGCATCGCGTCCGATTCGGCGGGTGTCGCCGATTGCGCAGCGAGCGAGGCGGGAACCGCCACGGCAAACGTCAAAGCAGCGCCGAAAGCGAAAGTCTGAATTACACGCATCATGGACAAACTCCGGAACCGATTGTGTATCACCAGTCCTTTGTATACGCCAATTTGGCCTAAACTGTAAACAACCGTCGATATATTCGACCGCCTAATCACCGGTCGCGGCGTTCCAGGGTTGATAGGATTCCCCGCATCGTTCGTACCTCAAGATGGTTCCATCCCGGCTTGGTCAGGACGTTGCGCAGGGTTCGCGCGGTGGCTTCGGCCCGACCGGCGGGATGGAAATAGCCTTTGGGTTCCAGCATGGCTTCCAGATGCGCCAACAGCCCATCAAGTTCCGCCTGCGGGGCAGGGGGCAGGCAATCGTCATATGTCGGTTGTACCAAATCGCGCCCTTTCGACCATTCGTAGGCACACAATATAACGGCCTGCGCCAGGTTCAGGGAGCCGAATTCGGGATTGATGGGAACCGTCAGTATCGCGCGGGCGAGGGTCACATCCTCGATCGCCAGCCCCGATGCTTCCCGCCCGAAGAGGAATGCGCTGCGCCCGGACGAACTGTGAATGGCGCGCGCGGCCTCTTCAGGCGTTACGACGGGTTTCTGATCTTCCCGCCTGCGCACGGTGGTTGCGTATATCTGGGAACAATCGGCCACCGCTTCCGCCGTAGTGTCATATATACGTGCCTGGTCGAGTACGATATCGGCCCCCGCCGCAGCGGGCCCCGCATTCGGATTCGGCCAGCCATCGCGGGGGCTGACCATGCGCAATTCGGTCAGGCCGAAATTCAGCATAGCCCGCGCCGCCTTGCCGATATTCTCGCCGAGCTGCGGGCGGACCAGCACGATGACCGGCGGCATGCTTGAATTGGAAACCGTGCTCATGCGTTATAGCAAGACCGGCGCATCTTCGTTGGACGTTGTCGCTGCGGCGTCCTGCACCGTACTGGCGAATTCTTCAAAATCCCGCGCTTCCCGGAAATCGCGATAGACGCTGGCGAAGCGAATATAAGCGACGCTGTCCAACTGCCGCAGACCATCCATCACCAATTCGCCGAGGCGGGAAGACGAAATTTCGCTATCCCCGGCAGTTTCGACTTGGCGCTGAATGCCCGATACCAGCCGGTCTATCCGGTCTTGCGATACGTCACGTTTTCGACATGCAAGTGCGACCGATCGTTCCAGTTTGCTCCGATCGAACGATTCGCGCCGGACGTCCTGACCATCCGCGCCCGATTTGATGATCGTGACTTCGCGCAATTGCACACGTTCGAATGTAGTGAACCGCGCGCCGCAGCTGGAACATTGGCGGCGGCGGCGGATCGACGTGCTGTCCTCCGTCGGCCGGCTGTCCTTCACCTGGCTGTCGTCATGCGCGCAATAGGGGCATCGCATCTATCGCTTGATCCGGTTGTATAACGCATATCCGGCGCCGGCCACCAAACCGATCGGCCAAGTGACGACCGGCAATAAACCCGCACCCAGCGCACCGATGACGGCGCCGGCCAGGACTGGTTTGGTCGAAGGATGCTGCATACCCTCTCTCGCCATTCCGCCGATTTCGGCTTTGGCATCGTCGATCAGGTGGTCGCGTTCGTTTTTCGGCATCGATCCGTGTCCTTATGCGGCAGCCGGGCTGGGACGCCCAGGATAGACGGGGAAGCGCGCACAAAGATCGGCCACTTCGACGTGCACCGATTCCTCGACCGTAGGATCGCCATCGGGACCATGTTCGGCCAATCCCGCGACCACCTGTGTAATCAGCGCGCCGATGGTGCGAAATTCCGCCGGCCCGAAACCGCGCGTGGTGCCAGCCGGCGTGCCCAGACGGATACCGCTGGTGACGAAGGGGCTGCGCGTATCGAATGGAATGCCGTTCTTGTTACAGGTCAACGACGCGCGATCGAGCGCTTTTTCCGCGGCTTTCCCGGTCACCCCGTCATTCCCGCCCGCACCGGTCAGGTCGACCAGCATCGAATGATTGTCCGTACCGCCCGAAACGATCCGCAAACCGTTTTCTTCGATACTGGCAGCAAGCACGCGGGCGTTTTCCACCACTGCGGCGGCGTAGGCTGAGAATTCCGGACGTAGGGCCTCACGAAATGCCACGGCCTTTGCTGCGACGATGTGCATTAACGGGCCGCCTTGCATTCCGGGAAACACCGCCATGTTGATCGGTTTGGACAGTGCCTCGTCATTCCACAGAATGATGCCCGATCTCGGGCCACGCAGGCTTTTATGCGTCGTGCTGGTTACGATATGCGCATGGGGGAAAGGCGATGCGTGTGCGCCGCCCGCGACCAATCCGGAGATGTGGCTCATATCGCACAGCAGATACGCACCGACTTCGTCGGCTATGTCGCGGAAACGGGCGAAGTCCCAATCACGAGAATAGGCGGTACCGCCGCAAATTATAAGTTTCGGCCTATGTTCGCGCGCCGTTTCGGCGACCGCATCCATATCGATCAACTCGTCGTCTTTGCGCACTCCGTAAGCGACCGGGTTGAACCATTTGCCCGACATGTTGACGGGCGATCCATGGGTGAGGTGTCCCCCCGAATTCAAATCCAGTCCCATGAACGTATCGCCCGGCTCCAGTAGCGCGAGAAATACGGCCTGATTCATTTGACTGCCGGAATTGGGTTGCACATTGGCGAAGGTGCAGCGGAACAGCTTGCACGCGCGTTCGATCGCCAGTCGTTCGACCACATCGGCGTGTTCGCAGCCGCCGTAATAGCGTTTGCCGGGATACCCTTCCGCATATTTATTGGTGAAGACCGATCCCGCCGCCTCCAGCACGGCATAGCTTGCAATATTCTCGCTTGCGATCAGCTCGATACGATCGCGCTGCCGCGTCAATTCGTCGCCGATTGCCGCGGCGATTTCCGGATCGGCCTGACCCAACGTATCATGCCAGAAACGATGCAGCGGGTCGTTATCGTTGTGGAGCGTGGAAGGGGCAGTGCTCATGTCAGGGCTTTCGATGGAAGGTTGGACAGTTTATCGACGCGGCGTCGGTGGCGACCGGCAGAGTCGTCGGCATCGGCGAAGGTGCCGGAAAGAAAGGCGGTTACGCAGGCTTTCGCCATATCGATCCCGATCAGACGTGCACCCATAGCGATACAGTTCGCGTCATTGTGTTCGCGGGCCAAACCGGCCGAGAAGGGGTCGGACACGAGGGCGCAACGGGCCGCAGGGTAGCGGTTGACCGCGATCGAGATGCCGATACCCGAACCACATAGCGCAATGCCGCGTTGCGCCGAACCGTCAGCAATCGCAGCTCCCAATTCTGCGCCGTAATCCGGGTAATCGACGCTTTCGCCGTCTGACGGCCCGAGATCGGCGACTTCATGTTCCAACGAAATCAGCCAATCGTATAGGGCGGTTTTCAAATCTATCGCCGCATGATCGGAAGCGATGGCAATACGCATGGGTTCAAAATTCCGATTGCGATTAGAATAAAGACGCGACGGTACACGGTTACTGATCCAGGAAGGAACGCATCTTACGGCTGCGGCTCGGATGCTTCAATTTGCGCAGTGCCTTCGCTTCGATTTGGCGAATACGTTCGCGGGTCACGCTGAATTGCTGCCCCACTTCCTCCAACGTGTGATCGGTGTTCATACCGATCCCGAATCGCATACGGAGCACGCGTTCTTCACGCGGCGTCAGCGACGCAAGAACACGCGTGACCGTTTCCTTCAAATTGGCCTGAATGGCGGCGTCGACGGGAATGATCGCGTTTTTATCTTCGATGAAGTCGCCGAGGTGTGAATCTTCTTCGTCCCCGATCGGGGTTTCGAGGCTGATCGGTTCCTTGGCGATCTTCATCACCTTGCGCACTTTTTCCAGCGGCATTGATAGGCGCTCGGCCATTTCTTCCGGCGTCGGTTCGCGGCCCTGCTCATGCAGAAATTGGCGCGATGTCCGCACCAGCTTGTTGATCGTTTCGATCATATGGACTGGAATACGAATGGTCCGCGCTTGATCGGCTATGGAACGTGTAATCGCCTGACGGATCCACCAGGTGGCATAGGTGCTGAACTTATATCCGCGACGATATTCGAATTTATCGACCGCCTTCATCAGGCCGATATTGCCCTCCTGAATAAGATCCAGGAACTGCAGACCGCGATTGGTATATTTTTTGGCGATGGAGATAACCAAGCGCAGATTGGCCTCGACCATTTCCTTCTTCGCGATGCGGGCTTCACGCTCGCCCTTTTGCACCATGTTCACGATGCGGCGGAATTCGGGAAGGCTCATGCCTGTCTGGCTGGCAATATCTGCGATTTCGGCGCGGATACGTTCGACCGCGTCCGCCTCCTTATCGGCGAAGGCCGCCCATTTCTTGTCTTTCTTGGCCCATTCCTTCAGCCAGGCATCGTCCATTTCGTTGCCGATATAGGCGTTGAGAAAGTCGATGCGCTTGACCTTGTGACGTTCGGCGAGCCGAAGCATCTGCCCACCCAATGCGGTCAGGCGGCGGTTGAAAGCGTAGAGATTGTCGACCAGGAATTCAATCTTGGTCGCGTGGAACTGTACGCTTTCGACCTCTGCGGTGAGGTCTTCGCGCATCTTTTCGTATTTCTTTTCCTTTGCTGCAGGAAAGTCTCCGCCCGCGCCAAGGATGTCGACGCGTTCGCCCTGGAGTTTTTCGAACTTCTTGAACATCGACGTGATACGCGCGAATGTTTCCAGCGCTTCGGGCTTTAGCGCCGCCTCCATCTGCGCAAGAGAAAGCGTGTTGTCCTCCTCCTCGTCATCGTCGCGTTTGGAGGCGCTGTCGTCGTCATCATCGTTCTCGTCCGAATCGTCATCGGATGTTTCATCGCCGTCGTCATCATCGTCGCGAATGGAGACGCCTGCGTTTTCTTCCGAAATTTCGCCGTCATCGTCCTCGTTTTCTTCCTCCATCTTGTCGACGGGAGGCTCCTTGGACAGCATCGCATCGAGATCGAGAATTTCGCGGAGCTGCATTTCCTCCGCATTCAATGCTTCGGACCAATGAATAATCGCGTGGAAGGTGATCGGGCTTTCACACAGGCCGATGATCATAGTGTCGCGGCCAGCCTCGATCCGTTTGGCAATCGCGATCTCGCCTTCGCGACTGAGCAGTTCGACGGCGCCCATTTCGCGTAGATACATGCGTACGGGATCATCGGTCCGATCGCCCGTAGTCGTTTTCTTGACGGCGGCGGCAGGCTTCTTGGCTTCTTTGCCATCTTTGCCGACACTGATTTCCTCGACCTCGGCGGCTTCCGCCTTTTCAGCCTCGGCTTCCTCGTCGTTCTCAACAATGTTGACGCCCATTTCCGAAATCGCGGACATGACATCTTCGATCTGGTCGGTGTTCATCTGATCTTGTGGCAGCGCCTCGTTCAGCTCATCGACGGTGATGTAGCCCTTGCGCTTCGCCTTGGTCAGCAGCTTCTTCACCGACGCTTCGTTGAGGTCGATCAAGGGTGCGTCGTCTTTTTCCGATTTCGCTTTGGAAGCCATAAATCTGTATCAGTCCGTTTGTTTGTCGCTCACACCCGATGATACAGATGTGCGTTCCAATTCCAATGTCGTCGCCAAACCGGCGCGGTTGCTGCCCATTTGCCCCAATCGCCGTTCAAACTCCAGCTTTCGTTTAAGAAGCCGTTGCTGTTCCGCAAACGCCCCCTCCGGATCGCTTTCGAACCGGTCTGTCGCGGCGGCCAGTGCCAACTCCAGCGCGGGCCGTTCCACCAACAACGACAACGCTTCGGCCAGATCGTCATACGCGGTTTGCGGGTCGACGGTTTCGCGAAGGAAGCTGAACCGATTTTTCTGAGGCACATGGACGCCGATATCCGTGTCCGATATGGGCACGTCGCCACCGGGTTCAAGCGTTTCGGCCGCTTCGATCAGCGTGTCGATCGCGGGCGCCAAATCGGGTATTGCAGCAGCAAGCCGTTCCAGACTGTCGGCATGGTTCGGCACCAAGCCGGGATATCGCGCTAGCCCGGCGAGCACTGCGCTGCTCAATACGTCGCGGCTTCCCCCTCCGATAGCTGCAAGGAGAGCGGTTTTCGCGTTCGGCGATAGTTTGGCTGGGAGGTTGGGGTGGGGGCGGCCATTCGCGCCTCCTTTCGCCCAAGGTTTGCGTTCGCGGGGCGGGAACGCGAAATTGGAGAACCGTTCCAGCAACTCCCGCCGATATAAGGCGCGTATATCGCCATCGTCGATCATATCGACATGTCCTAACAGCCGAGCCTTCAGCCCCGCCTTATCCTCGGGCGAATGCAATGGCTGCGCATCGCGTTCGAAGGTCCAGATCGTGTCCAGTACCGACTGTGCATCATGGAGCAGATCGTCCAGCGCCGTGCGACCGTTCCGCTTCAACAGATCATCGGGATCGAGCCCTTCCGGCAGCCGAACGATGTCTAGCGAATGGGATGGTTTGAGCATCGGAAGCGCACGCCCGATCGCCCGCATGGCCGCCCGTTGACCCGCCGCATCCCCATCGAAGCACAGGATCGGGCGTTCCACCAACCGCCACAACAGTTCGATCTGCGTCTCCGTGAGCGCGGTCCCCAGCGGCGCGACCGCATCGTCGATACCAGCATTCGCGAGGGCGATGACATCCATATACCCCTCGACCACGATCATTCGGCCGCTCTGGCGCGAGGCCGGACCGGCGTGGTGGAGGTTGTAAAGCGTGCGCCCCTTGTCGAACAACGGTGTATCGGGTGAATTAAGGTATTTCGGCGCGTTGGTGTCGGTTTCCAGAATGCGCCCGCCAAAGGCGATGACGCGGCCACGGGCATCGTGAATCGGCAGCATCAGGCGGGATCGAAACCGGTCGTAGGGCTCTTTCCCGTCCACTGCGATCCGCAAGCCGCCTTCGATCAGCAGTGCTTCGTCGTAGTTGGGCAACGCCGCCTTCATCGCCTGCCGATCGGGCGGGGCATAGCCGAAACCGAACCGTTCGCAGATATGCGGATCGAACCCACGCCCAACGAGATAGTCGCGTGCATGCAGCCCGGCTTCGGTTTGAAGATTGGCGACGAACCGATCCTGTGCCGCCTGCATGACCTCGTGCAATCCCGCGCGCTGCTGCGCCCGCTGTGCATACTGAGGATCGGGTGCGGGCAATTCCATGCCGGCTTCCGCCGCGAGTTCCTTTACCGCGTCGAGAAACTCCAGCCCGCGCTGATCGGTCATCCAGCGGATGACGTCGCCATGCGCTCCGCAGCCGAAACAGTGATAGAAACCCTTGCTGTCGCTTACCGTAAAGCTGGGGGATTTTTCGTCGTGGAAGGGGCAGCAGGCCTTCCATTCATGGCCTGCTTTCTGCAGTTTTGTCGTGCGCATGATGATGCCGGACAGCGTCGTGCGCGCACGCAGTTCGTCAAGCCATTGGGGACTCAGTGCCATGGCGCGCGCTTAGCATAACCGACACGCTATAAACAGGCGTTGGACGACCCTTCGGTTTCCGCGGGCATCGGGCCGGGGCCACTGGCCAGCGTATCGTTGGCATCGATCGCATAGGCAACCGCAGGCCCGGCGGGGGGCAGAGTCGATTGCCAGTAGAACGTCAGCGGCTCCGCCTGTTCCCACTGATCGCCGCCATCCCCGGCATTGACCGTCCACACCAACCCGCCATCGCGACAACTGATCACGAGATCCGCTTTCGGACCGATCGCTGCCAGCGCCTCGGCCTTCGAATAGCCGGCTTGACCTGTAAACCCGTGTGCCGGCCGCAGCATGGCGAAGGATGTGGCCGCATCGACGTGCGATCCATCCGCCCCCGCACCGCTGCCCGTATCGCGCTGATTATCTTCACCCGGATAGACGACGTGGACATAGGTGTAGACCGTCCCTTCCGGTGCGGTCTTAGGATCGCAAGGATTCATACCGGCAGGACAGGCGACGAAGGATCGAATGTCGGCGAAGGCACCTTCCGCGGTGCTCAGCGTGCCTTCGACCTCCGGCCCCTGCGGCCCGACGATCTTGGCGCCCAATTGCAGATCCATGAAATCGCCCGCATCCAACGCGCGCGCGAGGGCATCGGCTTCCCCATCGGTGGTGGCCGCTTCCAGTTCGGTCGTATCGGGTTCCGGCTCCACCGAACATGCGCCGAGGGCGAGGGGGGCAAGCGTCAACGAAGCAAGGCGGGCGGCGGCGGTTCGGCAGATCATGCAAGACTTTCCTTTACCAGGGCGCTCGCGCGGGTCATGTCCAGCTGCGCACCGTGACGGCTTTTCAATGCTGCCATAATCTTTCCCATATCCTTAACCGAAGCCGCACCGGTTTCGCTTTTGATCGTTTCGATGGCGGCGCGCGTTTCGGCGTCGTCCATCTGCGTGGGCAGGAATTCGTCGATGACAGCCAGTTCCGCCTCTTCCTTCGCGGCCAGCTCCTCGCGCCCGCCATCGCGGTACATGGCGATGGATTCCTTGCGCTGCTTGCCCATCTTCTGCAGCACTTCGACGATCATGGCATCGTCGTCCACATCCTTGGACGAGGTGCGCATTTCGATATCACGATCCTTTATCTTGGCGGCGATAAGGCGCAGCGCGGCGGTGCGTTCCTTGTCTTTCGCCTTCATGGCGGTGATGGTTTCGGCCTTGATAGTGTCGCGCAGCATGTCGTGGTCCTGTCTGTGATCGTGTGCCGGCTTGGATAACCCACAACAACCCATCGCGATAGCTTGACGATGATGCCTGTGCGCTATAGCCGCCACCCCTTAGCAAGCATCGCCGGAAACCATCGAACGGAGCGCCACCATGGCCCACGCCGCATCTTCGTCTGCGCCGCCCAAAGGCGCGACCGGCGCCTGCGTATTCGCGGATGGCACGATCATCTGGGGCATGGGGTTCGGCAAACCGGGTTATGCCGTGGGGGAGGTGTGCTTCAACACGTCCATCACCGGCTATCAGGAGATCATGACCGATCCCAGCTACGCCGCGCAGATCGTGACGTTCACCTTTCCCCATATCGGCAATGTCGGCGCGAATGTGGAAGATGTGGAAAGCGCGGTCGAAAGCGCGGTCGGCTGCATCGTGCGCGAACCGGTGTCGCTGGCGAGCAGTTTCCGTTCGACGCAGGAATTTGCAGCCTGGATGGAGGCGAGCGGCAAGATCGGCCTGTCGGGGGTGGACACGCGCGCTTTGACGCGGCGGATACGAATGTCGGGCGCGCCGAATGCCGTGATCGCGTACGAGCCGAATGGCGGGTTCGACGTCGAAGGGTTGATCGAGAATGCACGCGAATGGAGCGGGCTGGAAGGGCTGGATCTGGCAAGCCGGGTGAGCCGCAAAAAGGCCGAGGCATGGAACGGCGGCGAATGGCGGTTGGGTCGTGGCTACGGACTTAACGCAGAAAATTCCGTTCACCCTGAGCCTGTCGGAAGCGCAGCTGACGCACAGGGTCAACGGTCGTCCCTCACTTCTGACCCGGCGCAAAAAGAAAAGGGCGGCCCTTCGACAGGCTCAGGGCGAACGGACACA
>JBASAR010000177.1:0-6826 GCA_049650705.1 Pontixanthobacter sp.
GCAGCGCCACGCGTATCGCCCGGATGGTGCGGGAACGGATCAAGGTCGAAACCGGACTGACCGCGAGTGCCGGGGTCAGCTACAACAAGTTCATCGCCAAATTGGCGAGCGACCAGAACAAGCCCGATGGAATGTGCGTGATCCGCCCCGCCGATGGCGCCGCCTTCGTCGCATCGCTACCCATTCGGCGTTTCCATGGGGTGGGTCCGAAGGGCGCGGAAAAGATGGCGCGGCTGGGGATCGAAACGGGCGCCGATCTGGCGGCGAAGGACAGGGTGTTCCTGCGCGCCAATTTCGGCAGTTTCGCCGATTATCTTTACAACGCCGCCCGGGGCATCGACCAACGGCCCGTGCGGACCAACCGCATTCGCAAATCGGTGGGCGGGGAACGTACGTTCCACACCGATATCGCCGCCGACGCCGAATTGCGCGAAACGCTGGAGCGGATCGTCGACATCGTATGGGACCGGATCGACCATAATGGTGCGAAAGGTCGCACGGTGACGCTGAAGCTGAAATATAACGATTTCACGCTGATGACGCGGGCCAAATCGGTCGCGCATCTGGTCGATGACAAGGCCGAGTTTGCGCGGCTCGCGCGTACTTTGTTGGAAGAGGTCATGCCGTTGCCGAAGCCGATCCGGCTGATGGGGCTGACGCTGTCGTCGCTGGATGGGGTGACCAAGAAGACCCGCCGCGAACGGGCGGCGGAGGAAGCGCAGATGACGCTGCTTTAGGCGGCGGCTTCGGTGTGCGTGGCAAACAGTGCCAGCCTGCGCTTCGCCAGATCGCCGAGCCCATCTGGTAGGGCATCGAGCGCGTGGAAACGCACGTCCACGATCTCGCGCCCATCGGGGTGCGGGCGTCCCCGGGCGGTCGCGGCGAAGACATGCACGATATTGTCCGTGCCGTGGACCCTGTCGGTCTGCCTGTCGAGCAGCCGGATCCCGTCGGCCTCGCAACCCGTTTCTTCCCGAAATTCACGGACCGCGGCGTCCTTCGGACTTTCGCCGCGTTTGATCCCGCCGCCGGGCACCGCCCAACCGCCTGCGCCATAGCTCAGGCGGACGAGCAACACCTCACCCCGATCGTTGTGCCCGATCACCGCCACGCCGCGCAGGGTCGGCTGCGCGATCCGCCAGTAGATCTTGCGCAGACGGTCCGCCGCGCGATAGGCCATTCGGTGGAAAGGCGCGGGCAACGCGCTGCGGATCGTGCGCGCTATCACACGAAACATGTCACTGGCTGCCGTGCCGCCTTCAACAGGCGCGCGATCGGCATGTCGCTGTCGCCCCGCATCGCCGCGTCCAACACCGCCCGCTTATCGTCACCGCGCATGACCAAAAGGATTTCCGTGCTGTCGAGCAGAGCGGGCAAAGTAAGTGTGACCCGATCGAAGGGTGCGTCCGCCGGCAGGGGATCGGGGGTCAGCCGCCGCATCCGGCGATCGTCGTCCACGTGCGGATCGGTGTTGGGGAAAAGCGATGCGACATGACCATCCGCTCCCATACCCAGCCAGACCAGCGCGAAAGGCGGCACCTGTTCCATGATCGTGAGCGCCATTACAGTGGCACCAATCGGTTCGAATAAAGCCCGCAATTTGCCCGTATTGCTGGCCGCGTGATCTTCGGGAACCACCCGATCGTCGCTCGGCCAGATCACGATGCGGGACCAGTCGATGGCGCTATGGGCAAGCAGGCGCATGATGGGAAACGGGGTGGAGCCGCCCGGCATGCAGACCGATACCGGACCGGATTGCGCCATCAAAGCATCCGCGAGGCGGGTTTCCAGCCAATCTGACACACCCCGGTCCGGTGCGTTATCGACGATCGTGAGGTTTTCCATCCCGTTGCATTAGCAAAAATCCCGCCATGGGATAAGCCATGACGGGATCCTGCAATCGTCAAATCGAACGTGCTTTATTTTTTAAGCGTCTGCGCCAGGAACCACACGCGTTCTTCCGCCATGTCGGTCCAGTCGTCCAACAGGCCGTCGGTCGCATTGTCGCCGGCATCTTCGGCCAGAGGCTTCATGCCCTTCAGGCGCTTGACCATCGCGGCGTTGTCGTCATGCAATTCCTGCACCATCGCATCGGCGGACAAAGTGGTGTCGTCCTGATCCTTCACCTGCGTATGCTTTGCGACGCTGCCGATGGAAGTCAGCGTGTTTTCACCCTGTTTGCGAACCCGTTCGCCAATATCGTCGATCTGGTCGCGAATTTCGATCGCCTGTTCGTCGAACAGCAGATGCAGATCACGGAACCTGGGTCCGGCGAGATGCCAATGGAAATTCTTGGTTTTGAAGAACAGCGCCATGTGATCGGCCAGCAGGCCGTTCAGTTCGCTGATGAGGGCTTTTTTGGAATTGTCACCGGTTTCGGCCATGCGTTTTAAATCCTTCGTATCGCTGATGTGTGTGACTGTTCTACGCATGAAGGGGGCAGTGTTTCCATGGAACACGTCGCGCGCCGTGATCGCCTGCGTCGATTAGCCGGCAAGCCCGCGCGCAAAAAGCGCGACGATGGCCGCCGTCGATACCGCCGCGATGGCCAATACGGCGCGTATCGCCCGCAATGGCCAGCGCTCGATAAGATCCTGCCCGGCTGCCCAGGCCGTTATGATCGCCGCCGCCCCACCCAGCGCGCCGCCTGCCCCGGCCGGCCATGGGTTCGCGGACCATGCCGCAAAGGCGAATATGGCGAAGCGCGAGGCACCGATCATCTGCCACCAGAACACGACGATACCGATCGCGCCGAGCGACCGGGTCGGTTCCTTGGGCGGCCCCGTCCGATCGGGCCATGCCAGTGCCGCCGCCGCCAGTAAGAGGGCAAACGCAACCAACATGGTCTTGCCCGCGGATGGCAGCAACTGAGCGATTTGGTTGCCGCCCCACGCCATGATGCCCGCCGAGACGCAGCCGATGGCCATAGCCCACATCGGTAGCACGGGCCCCCGCATCGTGGCGGAGAGCCGCGCGATCAACAACGGCTCTCGCCCGCCGCAGGAAAACAGACACACCGTCACGAAGGCGAACAGAAAACCCGACATTGCACCCCTCCCGGTTCAAATCTTCGTTTGCCAATAGCCCGCTATTGCCCGCATGACAGGCGCAAACATAAAGGGAGAGGCTGATGAAACTGGAAACCGGCATGGCCGCCGTGGTGACGGGCGGCGCATCGGGACTGGGCCGCGCGAGTGCGCAGGCGCTGGCCGATGCAGGGCTGAAGGTCGCGATCTTCGACATCAACGACGATGAAGGCGCGGAACACGCGCACGCGATCGGCGGCAGTTTTCACCATGTCGATATCATGGACGAAGCATCGGTCGTCGACGGCTTCGACGCGGCCCGCGCCGCTCATGGGCAGGAGCGCGTCACCGTGCATTGCGCCATGGCGAGCAAGCGCGGCAAGACATTGGGCTGGGACAAGGACAACGGACGCTACAAACGGCTGAGCACCGAAGATTACGCGTTCGGGGCCGAGGGCATTCTGGTCGCCAGCTATCGCATCGCATCGCATTCCGCGCTCGGTATGGCGAATAGCGAACCCGTGAACGACGATGGGGAGCGGGGCAGCATCACGCTGACCGCCTCCGTCGCCGCGCAGGACGGACAGATCGGGCAAGTGATCTATGGCAGCTGCAAATCGGGCGTGAACGGGCTGGTGCTGCCGATGGCGCGCGATCTGATGGATATGGGCATTCGGGTGAATTCGGTGATGCCGGGCATATTCGCGACCCCGCTCATGCTCGGCATGAAGGAGCGCAATCCGCCGATGTGGGACCAGCTGAATGCCAGCGTACCCTTCCCCAAACGGTTGGGCGAACCGGAAGAATTCGCCTCCCTCATCTTGGAAATCGCGCGCAATTCCTATTTGAACGGCCATCAATTCCGTCTCGACGGCGCGATCCGCATGCCGCCCCGCTGACCCACGAGGACCACACATGAATGATTTCGTGAAGCGCCCCGGTGCGCCAAAAACCAATTGCAGCGCCGACCAATATGATACGCTGTATGCGGCGTCATTGTCCGACACCGATGCGTTCTGGCTGGAACAGGCCGAGCGGCTCGACTGGATGACGCCGCCGACGAAAGGCGGGCAATGGTCCTACGATCCGGTCGAAATCCAATGGTTCGCCGATGGCACCCTCAACCTGTGCCACAATGCGGTCGACCGACATGTGGCGGACCATGGCGACAGAACCGCGCTGATCTTCGAACCGGACGATCCGGCGGATGAAGGGCGAACGCTGACTTACCGCGATCTGCAGCGCGAGGTGGTACAGATGGCCAATGCGTTGAAAGCCATGGGCGTGGCCAGGGGCGATCGCGTAACGATCTACATGCCGATGATCGTGGAGGGCACGCTCGCGATGCTGGCCTGCGCCCGGATCGGCGCCATTCATTCGGTCGTGTTCGGCGGTTTCTCGCCCGAAGCGCTGGGCGGACGTATTCGCGATTGCGAGAGCCGCTTCGTGGTCACGGCGGATGAGGGGTTGCGGGCGGGCAAGCCGATCCCGTTGAAGGCGAACGTCGATGCGGCACTGATGCTCGACGGGGTGGACGTTTCCGGCGTTCTGGTGGTTCGCCACACCGGCACGGACATCGATATGCAGGACGGTCGCGATCACTGGTATTACGACATACGCAGCGATGCGGAATGCCCGTGCGAAGAAATGCGCGCGGAAGATCCGCTGTTCATCCTCTACACCTCCGGCTCCACCGGTAAGCCGAAGGGCGTGCTGCACACCACCGGCGGCTACGGCGTGTGGACCGCGACGACGTTCCATTATGCCTTCGATCATCGGGCGGACGACGTCTTCTGGTGTACCGCCGATATCGGTTGGGTCACGGGGCACAGCTACATCGTCTACGGCCCGCTCCTCAACGGCGCGACGCAGGTGATTTTCGAAGGGGTGCCGAACCATCCCGACCATGGCCGGATGTGGGATGTGGTCGACCGGCACGGCGTCAACACCCTCTACACCGCGCCGACCGCGATCCGCGCACTGATGCGGGAGGGCGATGAATTCGTGACCAAACGCGACCGGTCGTCGCTTCGCCTGCTGGGCACCGTGGGTGAGCCGATCAATCCAGAGGCCTGGCGCTGGTATCACGAGACGGTGGGCGAAAAACGCAGTCCGATCATCGACACCTGGTGGCAGACCGAAACCGGCGGCGTGATGATCACCACCCTGCCCGGCGCGCACGACATGAAACCGGGCAGCGCGGGGCGGCCGTTTTTCGGTATCCAGCCGCAGCTGGTGGACAATGACGGTGCGGTTTTGGAAGGCGCGGCGCAAGGCAATCTGTGCATCACCCAAAGCTGGCCCGGTCAGGCGCGCAGCGTTTATGGCGATCACGACCGTTTCATCCAGACCTATTTCAGCACCTATGCGGGCAAATATTTTACTGGCGACGGATGCCGCCGCGACGCGGACGGCTATTACTGGATCACGGGCCGGGTGGACGACGTCATCAATGTGTCCGGCCACCGGATGGGCACGGCGGAGGTCGAGTCGGCATTGGTCCTCCACCCGCAGGTCGCCGAAGCCGCGGTGGTCGGATATCCGCACGACATCAAGGGACAGGGCATCTATTGCTACGTCACGCTGAATGCCGGGGTCGAAGGTTCGGACGCGCTCTACGATGAATTGCGCCAGCATGTTCGCCGCGAAATCGGCCCCATCGCCACCCCCGATCATCTCCAGTTCACCGATGGCCTGCCCAAAACGCGGTCCGGCAAGATCATGCGCCGCATCCTGCGCAAGATTGCGGAGAACGACACCGGGTCGCTGGGCGATACATCCACGCTTGCCGACCCGTCGCTTGTTGATCGTCTCATAGAAGGGCGGCAAAGCGGTTAGGGAGTTTACGGGAGAGGGCCGCATATGATTACCGATGACAGGATTATCTTCGGGTTGTTGGCTGCCGTGCTTGCTTTCGTTTTCGTCACCCGCGACCGACCCGGCTGGACGAAGTTCTACACGTTCATCCCCATCATCCTGGTCTGTTATCTGCTGCCATCGCTGATGGTGACCTTCGGCCTGATCGACGTCGAAGACAGCAATCTTTGGACCATTGCGAAGGATTACTTCCTCCCCGCCGCGCTGTTTCTGATGACGCTCAGCATCGACATGCGCGGCATTCTAGGGCTGGGTTCCAAGGCGCTGATCATGTTCTTCACCGCCACCATCGGCATTATCATCGGCGGCCCCATCGCGCTGTGGATCGTCGCTCAGTTCGATCCGTCGATCATCGGGGAAGGCACCAATGCGGCGTGGCGTGGACTGGCGACGCTGGCGGGAAGCTGGATCGGCGGCGGCGCGAACCAGACCGCCATGCTCGAGGTCTATGGCTACAACATCGAGAACTATTCCGCCCTGATCGCGGTCGATATCATCGTTGCCAATATCTGGATGGCGTTCCTGCTCTACGGCGCGGGCGACAGCAAACGGGTGGACCGCTGGCTGAAAGCGGACAGCAGCGCGATCGACCGGCTGCGCGACAAGATGGCGGATTACACGTCCTCGGTCGAGCGGGTGGCATCGGCGAACGATTATGTGCTGCTGTTCGGGGGCACCTTCGCGGTGGTTGGCCTGTGCCATTTGGGCGGTACGTTCCTGGGCGAGACATTCGCCAACCTGCAGGGCGAGGAAGCGACACTGGCCAGCAGCTTTTTCTGGGTGGTGGTCATCTCCACTACGCTGGGGCTCGCCGCCAGCTTCACCCGCGCGCGCAATCTGGAAGGGGTCGGCGCGTCGAAATTCGGCACCGTGTTCATCTTCCTGCTGGTCGCCATCATCGGGACGAAGATGGACATCCTCAA
>JBASAR010000178.1:0-3344 GCA_049650705.1 Pontixanthobacter sp.
TGATCGCCCGTGTTTTCGTAACTGGCGGCCCAATCGCCGGAATCGGTCAGGCGCAGCCAGTCGCGCGCCGCCGCTTCGGTGGCATGGTCCGTGGCAATCTGCTGCGCGGAACTGTCCGCCGGCTCGATAACCGAGTTACTGGCAGGATGATCGTTCGTAGACAACGTCGCGGAGACGGCCAGAGCAAGAAGGAGGGACATTGCGATAGTTCCTTTGATCATCCGACTGCCCGTGACGGCGGCCGGCCCGGCGACGGATTGCCGCGGGTTCGATGGATCGGGAATATTGCCGCCATCCGCCGCACCGGCACCCCCCAAACCGTGATGCACATGATTTTGGGGGCCTTCGGTTTCGTCTTCGAACAAAAGCCGGGCGGCTTCGCGGCTGCTGGTGACCTGCATTTTTCGCCGCGCCGCACGCAGCCGATCGTTGATGGTATGGACGGACAGATCGAGCTGCGACGCCATGGATTTCGCATCGTGGCCGCGCACCATCAGGCGCAGCGCCTCCTTCTCTTTCGCCGTCAATGCATCGAGCCCGTCGTTCATACCGGAACGCTAAATAGCCGGGCGTTTCCCCGCCACCCCTAAAAATTTGGGCGCTACGACGCGCGCGCATTTTTCCATGGCCAAGTATTTCGTCCATGCGCGTAACATGCGACAATCGGATGATGACCCCGCCCCATCGCCTGCCCCAACGCCCACCGTACCACCCACCCGTAAAACGCAGCGTGCAAATCGCGGGGCACAAAACCTCGATCAGTCTGGAACCGATATTCTGGGATATGCTGCGCGATGCGGCGATGGCGGAGGGCGTGCCGATCAACGCCGTGGTCGCCCGGATCGATGCGGAGAGGATCGGGGCCGACACCCCGCCCGGTCTCGCCAGCGCGATCCGAGTGTGGCTGGTCAGCCGGGCCGGCCCGGCCTAACCCTCGCCAACCCGTTCGATATCCGCGCCGAGCAGCTCCAGCTTTTCTTCCAGCCGCTCGTAACCGCGATCGAGGTGGTACAGGCGCCGGACCTGCGTTTCGCCCTTGGCCGCCAAACCGGCGATCACCAGGCTCATCGAGGCGCGCAGGTCGGTCGCCATGACTTCCGCCCCCGTCAGCGCCGCCGGTCCGCGCACCACGGCGGTGCGGCCGTTGGTCTCGATATTCGCGCCCATCCGCGTGAGTTCGGGGACGTGCATGAAACGGTTTTCGAAGATGGTTTCCTTCAGCACGCTGGTGCCCTCGGCGCGCGTTAACAACGCCATCAGCTGCGCCTGCATGTCGGTGGCAAGGCCGGGATAAGGCGCGGTGGTCAGATCGGTGGCTTTCAGCGGGCCGTCGGCCACGATCGTGACGCCCGTGCGATCATGGTCCACCGCCACGCCGATGTTCTTCAAGGCCTGCAGCGTGGCGGTCATATCGTCCGCCTTCGCCCCGTCCAGCCGCACCTCGCCGCCGGTGATCGCGGCGGCGCAGGCATAGGAGCCCGCCTCGATCCGGTCGGGCATCACGGCATAGGTCGCGCCATTCAAACGGCGCACACCATGGATGGTAAGATTGGAGGTGCCGACCCCCTCGATCTCGGCCCCCATCGCGGTCAGCAGATTGCACAGATCGACGATCTCCGGTTCGCGCGCGGCATTCGTCAGGCGGGTGGTGCCGTTCGCCAATGCCGCCGTCATCAGCGCGTTTTCCGTCGCGCCGACCGATACCACCGGAAAGTCGAAATCGCCGCCTGGCAGCCCGCCATCGGGGGCATGGGCGCGCACGTAACCCTGGGCCAGTTCGATGGTCGCGCCCATCGCCTCCATGGCTTTCAAATGCAGGTCGATCGGGCGATTGCCGATCGCGCAGCCACCGGGCAGCGATACGGTCGCCTCCCCCGCCCGCGCCAGCATCGGACCCAGAACCAGGATCGATGCGCGCATCTTGCGCACCAGATCGTAGGGCGCGATGGTGGAGGTAAGATGCGCGGCCTCGAACGTGACGACGCGCCCGAATTCCTCCGGCCGTTTGCCCCGGATCGCTACGGATGTGCCGAACTGGCCCATCAAATGCTGGAACCCGTCAATATCCGCCAGACGTGGCAGGTTGCGCAGCGTCAGCGGCTCTTCCGTGAGCAGGGCGCAGGGGATCAGCGTGAGCGCGGAATTCTTCGCGCCGGAGATGGGAATGCTGCCCGACAGGCGCTGCCCGCCCCTGATGATGATCTTGTCCATGGCGGGCATGTGTAGCCGCAATGCTTGGACGATCAAGCGTCTCGCATTCGGACATGCAGCGTAGGCCTGTGTTGACGGGGCATCGCGGGGTTTCGTATTCCGGCCCCATGAGTACACATAAACCCATTCGCAAAGCCGTGTTCCCCGTCGCGGGTCTCGGCACACGTTTCCTGCCCGCGACCAAGGCGATCCCCAAGGAATTGCTGCCGGTGGTCGATCGCCCGCTCATCCAATATGCGGTGGACGAGGCGCGCGAGGCGAGGATCGAGCAGATGATCTTCGTTACCGGGCGCGGCAAGACCGCGATCGTCGAACATTTCGACATCGCCTTCGAACTGGAAGCCACCATGAAGGCCCGTGGCAAGGATATGGCCGTGCTGGAATCCAGCCGCTTCACCCCCGGCAATATCATCACCGCGCGCCAACAGGTACCGCTGGGGCTGGGTCATGCGATCTGGTGCGCGCGTGCGATCGTCGGCGACGAACCCTTCGCCATATTGCTGCCGGACGAATTGATGGTTGCGAAAAAGGAAGGCGGGGTCGGCTGCATGAAGCAGATGGTCGATGAATACGACCGGGTAGGCGGCAATCTGATCAGCGTGCTGGAAGTCCCGCGCGAAGAGGTGTCCAGTTACGGCGTGATCGATCCCGGTGCGGCGGACGGCGCGCTGACGCAGGTGAAGGGTCTGGTCGAAAAACCGGCGGTTGCCGACGCCCCGTCGAACAAGATCGTGTCGGGCCGCTACATCCTGCAACCCGAAGTCATGCGGACGCTGGAAACGCAGGAGGCCGGCGCAGGGGGCGAAATCCAGCTGACCGACGCAATGGCGAAAATGATCGGTACGCAAGCCTTCAACGCCGTCACTTTCGAAGGGCGCCGTTTCGATTGCGGCAGCAAGCTCGGCTTCGTGGAAGCGACGCTGGCGCTGGCGCTGGAACGCGACGACATGGGCGCCGAGGTACGCGCCATGGCGACCCGGTTGCTGTCCTAACTGTGCGCGGCGCAGGCTAACCCAGCGACAGGCCGCCATCCACCGCGATGGTCTGTCCGATCATGTAGCTGGCGAGCGGCGACGCCAAAAACAGTGCGGCATTCGCGATCTCCTGCGTTTCGCCGGTGCGGCGCATGGGGA
>JBASAR010000179.1:0-33176 GCA_049650705.1 Pontixanthobacter sp.
CGCGCGCTGATCGATGCGGGCGCGGATGCGGTGAAGGTCGGCATCGGGCCGGGCTCCATCTGCACCACGCGCATCGTCGCGGGCGTAGGCGTGCCGCAGCTGACCGCGATTATGGACAGCGCGAACGAAGCCGCGGAATCCGGCGTGCCAATCATCGCCGATGGCGGTCTGCGCACATCGGGCGATGCGGCCAAGGCGATCGCGGCGGGCGCGTCCACGGTCATGGTCGGTTCGATGCTGGCCGGAACGGCGGAGGCCCCCGGCGAGACGTTCCTGTATCAGGGGCGCAGCTACAAGAGCTATCGCGGAATGGGCAGCGTCGGTGCGATGGCGCGGGGTAGCGCGGACCGGTATTTTCAAGCGGATGTATCTGCGCTCAAACTCGTGCCCGAAGGGATCGAAGGGCAGGTGCCGTTCAAGGGGCCTGCAAAAGATATCGTCCACCAGCTGGTTGGCGGGATCAAGGCGGCGATGGGCTATACCGGCGCGGCGACCATTCCCGATCTGCGGGAACGCGCGCAATTCGTGCGGATCACCGGCGCGGGGCTCAACGAAAGCCATGTCCACGACGTCGCGATCACGCGCGAAGCCCCGAATTACCCGACGCGGTGAGGGGCCGACCATGACACCCGCCGCACGCGTGCAATCCGCGATTACCATTCTGGACACCATCATCGCGGCGGCGGAGGGGCAGGGCGCGCCGGCGGATCGGATCGTCCGCGAATGGGCGCGGAACAATCGCTATGCCGGATCGAAGGATCGCCGCGCCATTCGCGAACTCGTCTACGGCGCCATTCGTGCTTGCGGTCCGGTGCCGCAAACCGGCCGTGCGGCCATGCTGCGCCTTGCTGAGGTGGACGACACCATCGCGCTGCTGTTCGACGGTTCGCAATATGGCCCGCCCGCGATCGGGCCGTCCGAAACCCCCGCGCAGGGCGGCGTCGCCCCGCCATGGGTCGTGCGGCATCTGGCCAAATCCGACATCGCCGGGGCCGAAGCGGGTGCCCTGATGGACCGCGCGCCGCTCGATGTTCGGGTCAACACGTTGAAAGCGGCGCGTGACGCCATCGATCTGCCGCTGGAGGGCGAATTGCTGATCGCGCCGAACGCCATCCGCTACCCCTCCGGTACGCAGATCGAACAATGGGACGCCTACCAGTCCGGCCTTATCGAGGTGCAGGATCACGGCAGCCAATGGGCCTGCCGGGCCGTCGGCGCGCAGCCGGGCGAAACGATCATCGATCTGTGCGCCGGGGCGGGCGGAAAGACACTGGGCCTGGCCGCGCTGATGGACAACCGCGGCACGCTGATCGCGTCCGACACCGATCGCGGGCGGCTGCAACGCCTGCCCCCGCGCGCCGAGAAGGCGGGGGCGGATGTAATCGAAACCGTACTGCTTAATCCCGGGAAGGAACTGGCCATGCTGGCGGACCATGTGGGAACCGCCGACGCCGTGCTGGTCGATGCGCCCTGTTCGGGCACCGGCACCTGGCGTCGCAATCCCGAAGCGCGCTGGCGTTTGAGCAAGGCCGAGTTGCTGCGTTTCGCCGAGGTGCAGGACCGGCTGATGCACATTGCCAGCCAACTCATCAAACCGGGCGGACGCATCGTCTACATCACCTGTTCGCTGTTCGATGAAGAGGGCGCGGATCGCATCGCCGCCTTCGTCAAGGCGAAACCGGATTTCCGCCCCGAACCGCTCGATTTGCCGATCGGTTGCCCCCGCGGTGGTGGCACGCGCTTGACCCCGCACCACGATGGTACGGACGGGTTCTTCATCGCGCGCCTTGTGCATTCCGCTTCCCCCGCCTGACGCGACCTGATAGCCGACCGGCATAATGGCCGTGCGTCCGATCATCGATTATCCCGCTTTGAAGGAAACCCTTATGCGCCTCGCTTCCATCGGCATTACGTTTTCCCTCGCCTTGGCGGTTACCTCCAGCATGGGTCAGGCGCAGGACCCACAGCCTAGCGCGCGTGCAGCCATGTTGATCGCGCAGGGTGAAGCGGCTCTGGCGGCGGGCGAGGCGCAAACGGCGATCGATTATTTCGAAGCCGCGCTGGTCGTCGATCCGGCCTATACACCTCTGTTCGTCGAGCTGGGGCAGGCGGCCCGACGCGAGGATTTGCAGGGAAAAGCGATCGCTTATTACCGCGAGGCATTACGGCGCGATCCCGGAAACCTTGCCGCTCTATCGGGCGAAGGAGCAGCCCTGATGGAGAAGGGCGCGGTCGAAAAAGCGCGTGCGAAGCTGGCGGAACTCGAAGACCTTTGCGGGATGAACTGCGTTGAAGCGGAGAAGCTGGCCGCGATCATCGCCGCCGGTCCCGAACCGCAGACCCTGCGAGCCGAAGCTGTCCTGCCCGATGCGGAAATTTCCCAGAACTGATAAGGCCCGGAACCGACGGCCTCAAATAAGCGCGCGAAATTCTTTGAGAACCGCGCGATAGACGTCTTTTTTGAACGGTACGATCAGGCCGGGCAGATCGTCCGGATCGACCCATTTCCAAGTTTCGAACTCCGGCGGATCATGCGCCTCCAGATCGACGTCGTCGTCGCAGCCCATGAACCGTCCGAGGAACCAATGCTGTTCCTGACCGCGAAAGCGCCCACCCCACAATTTGCCGATCAGTTCGTCCGGCAAATCGTAACGCAGCGGATGCGGCATTTTGGCGATGACTTCCACAAGATCGGGCGTGATACCGGTTTCTTCGCGCAATTCGCGTAAGGCCGCCTCCCGCGTGTCTTCTCCCGGATCGACGCCCCCCTGCGGCATTTGCCACGCGCCCAATTTCCGCCCGTCGATCCGCTGCCCGACAAATATTCTGCCCTGTTTGTTCGCCAGCATGAAGCCGGCGCAGGGGCGATAGGCGCGATCGCCGTTCATATCTTCCGCCCCGCATCCGTAGCCGGCGCGTTTAAATGCAACATCTGTTGATTTTCCCCGTTTTTACGATCCGATCTCTAGCGAGATCGACCGTCATTTCCACGCCTCTTTTGTATCGAACGCAGAAAAACTTCATTGCGGGGCGATGGCGCGGCGCATAGGTGCGTTGGGCATACACGGATGGCGCATGACAGCGTCGAAAAAGGATTTGCCATGGCTACCCAAGCCGAACCCCGCGCCCCGCAAAACGCGCCGCCCGAAGCCGGCAGCGCACCCGATGCCGTCGTCGTGCGGTTCGCGGGCGACAGTGGCGACGGAATGCAGCTGACGGGCGGGCAGTTCACCCTGTCCACGGCGCTCGCCGGCAACGATCTGGCGACCTTCCCCGATTTCCCCGCCGAAATCCGCGCGCCGCAAGGTACTCTGTTCGGCGTTTCCGCATTTCAGATCAATTTCGGCAGTCGGCAAATCAACACCGCCGGCGACGCGCCAGATGTGCTGGTGGCGATGAACCCGGCGGCCCTCAAAGTGAACCTTGCCGCGCTGAAACCCGGCGGGCTGGTCATCATCGACACCGGCGAGTTCACCAAACGCAATCTCGACAAGGCGAAGTACGATGTGTCGCCTTTGGACGACGACACGCTGGCGAAGCACGATGTGCTGGCTTTCGACATATCGGAACTAACCATCCAGGCAGTCGAGCCGTTCGGGCTGGGCAAAAAGGACGCGTTGCGGTCCAAGAACATGTGGACCCTGGGCCTCGCGCTGTGGATGTTCGACCGAAGCCGCACGCCGATCGAGGATTGGCTGCGCGCGAAATTCAAATCGAAGCCCGAGATCGCGGACGCGAACATCGCGGCGCTGAATGCCGGCCATGCCTATGGCGAAACGGCGGAACTGTCGGGCCCGATCAAGCAAGTAGTCATGCCGCCCGTCAAAAGCGAACCCGGACTCTATCGCACGATCACCGGGGCGGAAAGCGTCTCGCTCGGCCTTGTTGCCGGCGCGCAGTTGGCCGAACTGCCAATGTTCTTTGGCGGCTATCCGATCACACCTGCGAGCGCCATCCTGCATCATCTGGCGCGGCTGAAGGAATTCGGCGTCACGACGTTTCAGGCCGAGGATGAGATTGCCGCGATCTGTGCCGCGATCGGCGCGTCTTACGCGGGACAGCTAGGCGTTACCTCGTCGAGCGGACCGGGCATCGCGCTGAAGACCGAAGCGATGGGTCTGGCGATCATGACCGAACTGCCGCTGGTGATTGTCAATTCGCAGCGCGGCGGTCCCTCGACCGGTCTGCCGACCAAGACCGAGCAGAGCGATCTTTATCAGGCGATCTATGGTCGCAATGGCGATGCGCCGATGCCGGTCGTCGCCGCCCGCAGCCCCGGCGATGCCTTCGAATGCGCGATCGAGGCGTGCCGGATCGCGACGCAATATATGACGCCGGTCATGCTGTTGACCGATGGCTACATCGCCAATGCGGCGGAACCTTGGAAAGTGCCGGATCCGGATACGTTCGAGCCGTTCCCCGCATCCTTCCTCGAGGAAAAGAATGCTGGTGACGATTTGCTGCCCTACAAACGCGATGACAAAGGCGCGCGGCCCTGGATCAAGCCCGGTACGCCCGATCTGATGCACCGGATCGGTGGAATCGAAAAAGCGGTCGATACCGGTCACATCGATTATGCGCCGGACAACCATCAGGCGATGACGGACGCGCGGGTGAACAAGGTTCTCGGCGTGACCGTGCCGGACCAGGCGCTTGCGGCCGGTGAAGCTGGCGGCAAGCTGGCGGTGGTGGGCTGGGGCTCGACTTACGGCCCGATCCACCAGGCCGTGAACCGCAGCCGTGCGAAGGGCATGGACGCAAGCCACATCCACGTGCGGCACATCTGGCCACTCCCCGCCAATCTGGGCGACCTGCTGCGCGGTTACGACCGTGTGCTCGTGCCGGAAATGAACACCGGACAGTTCAAGACCGTCCTGCGCGATCAGTTTTTGGTCGATGCCGAACCGCTCACGAAAACCAGTGGGCAACCGTTCCAGATCGCGGAATTGGAAGAAGCCATCGGAAAGTATTTCGATGACATTCCCGGCAATGAAGGCGGGCAGGTCGCTGCGAACGACCAGCAACTGCCCAGTACGGAGAGCGACGCATGAACGCCCCTGTGAAAATCGAAACGACCCTCAAGGATTGGGAAACCGACCAAGAGGTTCGCTGGTGCCCCGGTTGCGGCGATTACGCGATCCTGAAGGCGGTGCAGCGTACTTTGCCGCAGTTGGGGGCGGACCCGTCCAATACCGTGTTCATCAGCGGCATCGGCTGTTCCAGTCGCTTCCCCTATTACATGGAAAGCTACGGCTTCCACACGATCCATGGGCGCGCGCCCGCGATCGCGACGGGGGTGAAGCTGGCCAATCCCGATCTCGACATCTGGCTGGTCACTGGCGACGGCGATGGGCTGTCGATCGGCGGCAACCATATGATGCATGTGCTGCGGCGGAACGTGAACATGCAGATCATGCTGTTCAACAACGAGATTTACGGTCTAACCAAGGGACAGGCATCGCCGACCAGTCGCGAGGGGACTAAGAGTCCGTCGACCCCCATCGGATCGTTCGACCATCCGGCCAATCCGTGTGCATTTGCGCTGGGTTCGGGCGCCCGCTTCATCGCACGAGGGTTCGATGTATCGAAGAACCTGCCTGACGTCCTGAAAGCTGCGCATGCGCATCAGGGCGCCGCTTTTATCGAGATATTTCAGAACTGTATTGTCTATAATAAAGACGTGTTCGAGGATTTTGCAGCGCCGAAGGGCGCAGGCGACCGGCAGCTTTGGCTCGAACATGGCAAACCCATGCTGTTCGGCGATGCGAAGACCGGCTTCGACAAGGGTATCGCGCTCGATCGCGACCACATGGCACTCACCGTTGTCGATGTCGTGGACGGCGATCATGAAGCAGCGGGCGTGATGATGCACGATGCGACCAACCGCACGCTGGCGCATCTGCTTATCGAAATGCCCTTCGGCCCGTTCCCCATGGCGTTGGGTGTGTTGTACGACGATCCCGCACCCACTTTCGAAGCCGCGGTGATCGAAGAACGCGCCCGTGCCGCATCGGGCAAAGAGGCGAACCTCGCCAAATTGCTCGCCAAGGGGCAGACATGGACCGTGGACGGAACCGCTCAGGACCCGATCTAGGGGTGGGGACACTGTCCTACAGCCGAGTGAATATGTAGGACGCCCGCATGATTTGCACCGAATGGCAAAAGCTGGAAGTTTACGCTCTGGACCGTGTAACAAGCGGTCCATGTCTGGGATTGCTGCGGGTTTGACAGCGCATGGATAATCTCACCCATTCACTCGTCGGCGCGCTGATCGGGCAGACCGGCTTGAAGCGAAAGACGGGTCTTGCAATGCCCGCGCTGATCATCGGAGCCAACCTGCCCGATGTCGATGCTGCGTGCTTCTTCTGGCTGGATGGTGTGGAACATCTGGCCTTCCGACGTGGCATCACCCACGGACCGATCGCGATGGTGTTGCTGCCGCTGATCCTGGCCGGTCTGCTCCACTGGTTCGACCGGTGGCAGGCGAAACGGGGAAAGAGGCCGGACACGCGCCTGCCGGTCAGTTTCAAATGGCTGTTCCTGCTCGCCTTCATCGGATGCCTGACCCACCCGGCGCTCGATTGGCTGAACGTCTACGGCATCCGACTTCTAGAACCGTTCAGCAGCACATGGTTCTACGGCGATACGCTGTTCATCATCGACGTATGGCTATGGGGCCTCATGGGCTTCGCGACATGGTGGTCGCTGCGGCAGGAGAAGCGAGGCGGCAAGTGGCGCAAAACGGGGCGGCAGGCGCTAGCAATCGCGCTCGCCTATATCGGGGTGAATGCATACATCTCAATTCCGGGTGGTCTTTACACGGACGAGCAGGTTTTCCAGACGGTGAGCAGTCCGCTTCCGTTCGCATTTTGGAACAGGGAGCTGATCATCGAGATGGAGCGGCCCGGATACTATACATGGTCGACCGAATACGGACCCCCACTACGACAAAAACCTATTCTGATCTGCCGATTCGATCCTGATGCTTTGCTCAAGTCAGCGACGACCAACAAAGATGATGTTGCTGCCTTTCTGTTCTGGTCCCGCATGCCCTTTGCCGAACGCGCCGCCGACGGATCGGTTTTGCTTCGCGATGCGCGCTTCTACGATCCGCGCGCTCGGGATCGGTTCAGCGTCGCGATACCGGAAGCGAAATGCGTGGAACCCAAGATCGGCTAATTATATCGACCATGTACCCTCCAAAGGATGAACGAACAAACGAATGAACAAGCCCCAAATTCTCTGGCTCCGCCGCGATCTGCGGATGGCCGATAACCCGGCGCTGTACCATGCGGCGCAGGCGGGGCCGGTGGTGCCGGTCTATGTGCTGGACGATGAGGCGGCGGGGGACCATGCCTATGGCGGCGCGTCGCGGTGGTGGCTGCATCATTCGCTGACGAGCCTTGGTGAGGCCTACGATGCGCGCGGTTTGCGCATCATCCTGCGTCGCGGCGATGCGGTAGAGGAACTCACCGTGATCGCGAAGGAATTGAGCGCCGAAACGATCCATGCGAACGACCATTACGAACCGTGGTGGCAGGATGCGCAGAAGCGGCTGAGCGATACAATCGATCTACAACTATACCACGGCAATTACCTGTTCCCGACCGGCCATGTGACGACCGGATCAGGCACGCCATACAAAATCTACACGCCTTTCGCCCGCGCCATTCTTGCCGAAATGCCCCCGCGCGACGAACTGGCGGCACCCGAAACGCTCGACACACCGGACAGCTGGCCGGACAGCGACACGCTGGCGGACTGGGCGTTGCTTCCTACCAAACCCGATTGGTCGGGAGAGCTTGGCGAGGATTGGGTTGTTGGCGAGAATGCAGCGCACGAGCGGCTCGATTGGTGGGACGACCCCGTCGCCGATTACGACGATGGCCGGAACCTGCCGTCGAAAGATGCATCGTCCCGCATGTCGCCGCATCTGCATTGGGGCGAAATCTCTCCAGTACAAATTTGGCACGCCTTCAAAGCCAAGCGCAGCGACGGATGGAAGGTGTATGAAAAGGAATTGATCTGGCGCGACTATGCGCAGAACGTCATCGATCAGTACCCGAAATATGCCAGCGAAACCTACCGCGACAGCTTTACCTCCGACCTATGGCGCAATCCCGACACCGACGATGCGGTTCGCAGCGATCTGGATGCATGGCAGCAGGGGCGCACCGGCTATCCCATCGTCGATGCCGGAATGCGCCAGCTGTACAAAACCGGCTGGATGCACAACCGCGTGCGGATGATCACCGCCAGTTTTTTGATCAAACACCTACTGATCGACTGGACCCATGGCGAACAATGGTTCTGGGATTGTCTGGTCGATGCCGATTACGGATCGAACGGCGTAAACTGGCAATGGGTCAGCGGAACCGGGGTGGACAGCAACATGTTCAGTCGGATCATGGCCCCGCTGAGCCAGTCGGAGAAATACGACGCGGCCGACTACATTCGCAAATTCGTGCCCGAACTGGTGGATGTTTCGAACGATGCGATCCACGATCCCGAAGAGGCGGGGTGCCTGCCCGAAGACTATCCCGCGAAAATTATCGGCCATCGCGAGGCGCGCGAACGGGCGCTGCAGGCCTATCGCGAAATGAAAGCGGGCTAGTCTTGCCGGCACGCCGGTCAACGGCCATAGCGCGCGCATGAATGCGATTGGCGGGCAGAGGGGGCGGGCGCTGTTGCGGGGCGCGCAGCGTTTCGAACGCAAGCCGGGATGGTTCGCACGCGCGCTTGCCCCGGCATTCCACCGCATGGTCGACCGGGTCGATGCGGGGTTGGCGACCGGATCGATTCTGGCGAACCTGCCCGATGGCACGACGCGTCTGCTGGGCGGGCGAACACCAGGCTTCGATGCGCAGATCGACATCGCCGACTGGCGCGCGCTGATGCGACTGGCGACCAACGGATCGATCGGATGGTATCAGGCCTGGGCCGCGGGCGAATGGCGTAGCGACGATCCGGTACTGATTTTTGCGAATTTCAACGCCAATGCCAAAAGTCTGGGCGCGACCGGCCGGGCGAAGGGACCGTTCCGCTGGGCGATGGCTTTCGCCCATTGGCTCAACCGCAACAGCCGTGCAGGCTCCACTCGCAATATCCATGCGCATTACGATTTGGGCAATGATTTCTACACCCAATGGCTCGACCCCACAATGAGCTATTCCAGCGCGATATTCGCCGATGGCGACAGTCTGGAACAGGCGCAACGGCGCAAATGGGCGGCACTGTCGGAACGGTGCGGCTCTGCGCAAACGGTGCTGGAGATCGGCTGCGGCTGGGGATCGCTGGCCGATCATTTTGCGAAGGGCGGGGCGACGGTGACGGCGATCAGCCTGTCCGACGAGCAGCTCGAATGGGCGCGCGAACACAGCGACGCGGCCATCGACTTTCGCAAGCAGGATTACCGGGATGTCGAAACCCAAGTGGATGCGATCGTCAGCGTAGAAATGGTCGAGGCGGTGGGGCGCGCTTTTTGGCCCGCCTTCCTCGACAGTCTAGCCCGCAATCTGAAACCCGGCGGGCGCGCGGCGTTGCAATACATCACCTTCGACGACGATCTGTTCGACGCCTACGCCGACAGTGCCGACTTCATCCAGGCCTATGTTTTCCCCGGTGGCCTGCTCATCAGGGAAAGCGCGTTCCGCAAGCTGGCGGAACGGCGTGGGTTTCGCTGGACCGACAAGCACGATTTCGCGCTGGATTACGCCCGCACGCTGAAGATCTGGCGCGAGAATTTCGATGCGGCGGTGGAGGAAGGGCGTCTGCCCGCCGGTTTCGATGCGCGCTTCGTGGCGTTGTGGCGATACTATCTCATGTATTGCGAAGGCGGCTTTCGCGGGGGCGGGATAGGTGTAAGCCAGGTTACTCTGGTGAAGGAGGATTGATATGACGCGTATTGTTCTAGCCCTGTTGGGCGCGACGATGCTGGCCGGATGTGCGGGGACGATGAGCGCACCTGTGGCACAGTCGCAAGCACCAGGCGTGCAACCTGCGCAATCGTTCGATGCAGGTGAGCCGCAGGACGTGCGCCTGACGATGCCGCCCGCATCGGTCACCCCCGCCGATCTCGACGTGCTGTTCTGGAACGATGCGGAGCGTTCGGCCCGGTTCCGCGATATGGAAAGCTGGTTTCCCGGCCGCGAGGTTCCGACCGCTTCGGTCCGCCGCCGATGGCCGAAAGGCGCGCCTCTGACGGAACCGACGCGTCGGGCCATCGCGCGTTTCATGGAAGAAACGAATTCCGCGGGCGTTATGGTGCTTGAAGGCGGCAGCATGCGCCACGAGGCCTATGGTCTGGGCATGACGCCGCAGGACCGCTGGACGAGTTTCTCGGTTGCCAAATCGTTCACGTCGACCCTTCTGGGCGCGGCGCTGAAGGATGGTGCGATCGCCAGCCTCGACGATCCTGTCGTGCGCTATATCCCCGAAATGGCCGGGTCCGCCTATGAGAACGTCACCGTTCGGCAGGTCGCGACCATGACGTCGGGCATTCGCTGGAACGAAAGCTATACCGATCCGAAAAGCGACGTGGCCATGATGGCGAGCATCGTAGCCGCACCGGGTGAAAACGCCATCGTGACTCAGCTGAAATCTTTGCCCCGCGAAGCTCCGGCGGGGGAGAAGTTTGTTTACAAAACCGGCGAAACCAACCTGCTGGGCGTGTTGGTCGAACGGGCGACGGGCCGAAGCCTGGCCGACTATGCGAAGGATAAGATCGTCGATCCCGCCGGTTTTGCGTCACCCATGTTCTGGATGATCGATCCCAGCGGCGCGAATATCGGCGGTTGTTGCCTGTCTTTGACGCTCCACGATTATGCGCGGATGGGTCAATTCGTCCTGGATGGCGGCAATGGCGCGGTCCCCGATCGCTGGTTCGACGAAGCGGGCGCAGAGCAGGTCTCGTTCGGCGGAACCGGGTTCGGCTATGGGTACCAATGGTGGACCTATCCCGGCACGGGATTCGGAGCGCAGGGCATCTTCGGTCAGGCGATCACGATTTTGCCGGACGAGAAGCTGGTCGTCGCGGCCATCGGCAATTGGTCGACCGCGACCAGTACGGAAAACCGGCGAAAATGGCAGGAGCTGGTCGAACGGATCGCGTCCGAACGATAACGCGTCAGGATGCGCTTCGGTAGATGGCCGAAGGTTTGAACTGCTGCAGCAGGTTATCATGCACGATCGGGCTCAACAACTCCATGAAGGCGCAGCCGACGATGGACTTCTCCCACCAGATTGCTTCGGCCTGAAGCGACTCAAGCCCGGGCAGAGTGATCCAGCAGGTCTGGCCCGGGCGCACACGGCTGATGGCGGATGCCGAGAAACCCGATATCGACAGATCGTGCACCACCGTTTGGAAGGCGCGTCCGCCGGACATCCGCAGCTGTGCCGGAATGGCGAGCTTCGTGCGATGCGAACATCGGTCTTCCTGAGCGGCGTATTCGTAACTCTGCATGGTATCGAGCAGCATGGTCCACCTTCGTCGTGAGTTGCCGAAACATTGTAGCCAACCCGAATATCTGTCGGGTAGGCTTTGTATGTAATGACGCAGGCTACTTACCGGCGGGTAAGGCAAGTGGGTTAAAGGGCATTAACCACGCGGTCGCGATGACGCGTTTTGAAATCCGTTTTCAGCAGGGTCACGATATGGTCGGCGACCACTTCGGGCGGTTTCACCGTGGCGGGGTCTTCGCCCGGATAGGCCTTGGCCCGCATCGCGGTGCGGGTCGCGCCGGGATCGACGATGGCGACACGGATGTTGCCGATCTTCTCGACCTCCTGCGCATAGCTGTCGAGCAGCGAATCGAAGGCGGCTTTCGTCGTGCCATATGCCGCCCAATAGGCGCGCGCATCGTCGCCGACGCTGCTGGTCAGGCCGATGACCCGCCCGGCACCGCTTCGTTTCAACATCGGGTCGAACGCCGCGATCAGCGCCTGTGTCGCCAGCAGATTGACGGTGAGTGCCTGGCTCAGTTGCTTCTGATCGATCTGCGTGACCGGGGTCAGGCTGGGCAGATAGGCAGCGGACAGCACCATGATGTCGAGTGCGTCCCAGCGTCCGTTGATCGCCGCTGCTAGACGCGTGATGGCGTCCGCCTCGGTCAGATCGAGGGGCGCGATGGTTGCCTGCCCGCCATCGGCGTGAATGCCATCCTCGACCGCTTCCAACGCTTTGACATCGCGGCCGGTCAGGATCACATGCGCGCCTTCCTTCGCCAGCGCCCGCGCGGTTGCCGCACCGATGCCCCGGCTCGATCCCGTGACCAGCGCCAGCCGCCCGCCGAATGTACCGGTTTTGGTCATGCGCCGACTTTCTCGAACGATAGTTGCGCGTCGCGGTCTTCATGCCGGGTCAGATCGGTGAGACGCGTAGGATAGTCGCCGGTGAAACACGCATCGCAATATTGCGGACAGGCATTGTTGCGCGGTTTTTCGCCCACCGCGCGATACAGCCCGTCGATCGATATGAAGGCCAAACTGTCCGCCTTGATAAAGCTGCGCATGGGTTCGATATCCATCCGCGCCGCCAGCAGTTTGGACCGTTCGGGCGTATCCACCCCGTAGTAGCAGCTGTGCGCGGTCGGCGGACTGGCCACGCGAAAATGCACTTCGCTGGCCCCGGCGTCGCGCATCATCTGCACGATCTTCATGGATGTGGTGCCGCGTACGATGGAATCGTCGATCAATACGATGCGCTTACCCTCCACCAGCCCGCGATTGGCATTGTGTTTGCGCCGCACACCCGAAAGCCGCGCGCCATCCGACGGCTGAATGAAGGTCCGTCCGACATAATGCGACCGGATGATGCCCAGTTCGAAGGGTACACCCGATTCCTGTGCATAGCCGATGGCGGCGGGGGTGCCGCTGTCGGGTACCGGTACGACAAGATCGACATCGACCGGATTTTCCTTCGCCAGCTGCGCGCCGATCGCTTTGCGTGCGGTATAGACTGACTGACCGTCGAATATGGAATCCGGCCGGCTGAAATAGACATGTTCGAAAATGCAGGGGCGGGCGGAATGCGAACCGAAGGGACGCATGGATTCCACCTTGCCATCGAACCCCACGCGAATGAGCTCGCCCGGTTCGACCTGCCGCACGAATTGGGCGCCGACCACATCGAACGCTACGGTTTCGCTGGCGAACAGCACGCTGTCCCCCAAGCGGCCCATGACCAAAGGGCGAATGCCCAAAGGGTCGCGGCAGGCCATCATCCCTTCGGGCGTCATTACGACCAGCGAATAGGCGCCTTCGACCAAACGCAGCGCATCGACCAACCGATCGATCATGGTCGGGTAGCGGCTGGTCGCGACCAGGTGAATGATGACTTCGGTATCGGAAGTCGATTGGAAAATCGCGCCGCGCCGGACCAGATCGTTGCGCAAGGTCTGCGCGTTCGAGATGTTGCCATTATGTGCGACCGCGAAGCCGCCACTGGCAAGATCGGCATAGAGCGGCTGCACATTGCGCAGGCCCGAACCGCCGGTGGTGGAATAGCGGACGTGGCCGCCCGCCATCATGCCCGGCAATTCGGCGAGGGCTTCGGCGGATGTGAAATTATCCGCCACATGGCCCGTTCCGCGCACGGTATAGAACTGATCGCCATCGAAGCTGGTGATGCCCGCCGCTTCCTGCCCGCGATGCTGCAGGGCGTGCAATCCCAAGGCGGTGACCGCCGACGCATCGACGGCATTGATCGCCCCGAACACACCGCATTCTTCGCGCAGCGTGTCGCCATCATCGTCCAGAAACGGATGGGTGAGGTTCATGGCTTAAGTCCGCCCGAATGATATCGATTTGATGCGCCGATATTGCGCGCCCGCGATTGCCGATGTCTTTGGCGATGTTACGGTGCGATTACAAGTGTGGCAGGCGGTGGAACGCTTCGCGGGGGAACCGCGATACGCAAGACATTGCAGCGAGGCCATTCGGTCCCTAGACGCGTCGCAACACGGCCGAACGAAAGCGTCTTTCTTGCTCCTCACCCCCTTTGAATGGATGGTTACCAAACGGTACATGCTGCCCGGCAAGGGGGAGCGGTTCATCGCGCTGGTGGCGGGGATCAGCGTGGGTGTCGTCATGCTCAGCGTGGCGCTGCTGATCGTGGTGATGAGCGTAATGAACGGCTTTCGCGGCGAATTGCTGGACCGGTTCGTCAATCTGAATGGTCATGCCATCATTCAGGGCTTCGGCGGGCGGCTGGACGATTGGGAGGATATCGTGCGCGAGGTGCGCGAAACGCCCCGCGTCGTCGATGCGTCGCCACTGATCGAACAGCCATTGCTGGTTACGTTCAACGGCCGGGCGGAGGCGATTCAGCTGCGCGGCAATACGCAGGCGGATATCGCGAAACTCTCCGAAAACCTTATCCAGGGTAATTTGACGGCACTGCAACCGCAGGCGGGCAAGATCGCGGTCGGCTCCCGCCTGGCCATCAAACTGGGTGCGCGGGTTGGCGACGTGGTTACCATCATCAATCCGCAGGGCCGCCCGACGCCCTTCGGTACCGTGCCCCGCCAGATCGGGTACGAGATCGCGGCGCTGATCGAGACCGGCGTGTATGATTTCGATCAGGTGTTCGTCATTATGCCGATCAAGGACGCGCAGACGCTGCTGCTGGCGGGCGATACGATCGGCCTCATCGAAGTGACGACCGAAGATGCGGAAGAGGTCGGCGAGATCATGGCACCCCTGCAGGGGAAGTTGCAGGGTCAGGCGCAGATCAACGACTGGCGGACCATCAATTCGAGTATCTTCGAAGCGTTGGAGGTCGAACGCGCCGCCATGTTCTTCGCCCTGTCGCTCATCGTGCTGGTCGCGGCGTTCAACATCCTGTCGTCGCTCGTCATGCTGGTGCGGGCGAAGACGCGCGATATCGCGATCATCCGCACGATGGGCGCGACGCGGCGCAACGTCCTCAAGATCTTCGTGACGACCGGAACGGTGATCGGCGCGGTGGGGACGCTCAGCGGCCTCGCACTGGGTTTCCTGATCCTGTATTTTCGTCAGGGCATCGTCGGCTTTTTCGAAGCCATCACGGGGCAGGCCTTGTGGGACCCGTCGGTCCGGTTCCTCACCGAACTGCCCGCAAGGGTCGATCCCGCCGAAGTGATCGGCATCTGCGTTCTGGCGATGGTGCTGAGCTTTCTCGCCACGCTATATCCCGCTTACAAGGCCGCCAATACCGATCCGGTTCAGGTGCTGCGCTATGAATAGGATGGTGGGCAAAAAGGCTGTCGTGGCGCTGAAAGGCCTTACCCGATCTTTCGAACAAGGCGGCGTGCGGATCGATGTCCTGCGTGGCGTCGATCTGACGGTCGAACCCGGCGAGATCGTCGCGCTGCTCGGCCCATCGGGCTCGGGTAAATCCACCATGTTGCAGGCGGTCGGTTTGCTCGAAGGCGGGTTCGGCGGCAGCATCGCGATCGGCGGCACGGATGCGAGCGCGCTGCCGGGTGACGCACGTACCGAATTGCGACGGAACAATCTCGGGTTCGTCTATCAGTTTCACCACTTGCTCCCCGATTTCAATGCGACGGAAAATGTCGTGATGCCGCAGATGGTCGTCGGCACGGATCGCGCTTCCGCCGATGCGCGCGCCTGCGAGTTGTTGCAGGCGTTGGGGCTGGGGCACCGGCTGGAGCATCGGCCCAGCCAGTTGTCGGGGGGGGAACAACAGCGGGTCGCCGTGGCGCGGGCGCTTGCGAACCGACCAGCCCTGGTGCTGGCCGACGAACCGACCGGAAATCTGGACGAAAAAACCGCCGACCGGGTGTTCGAGGAATTTTTGGCCTTGGTGCGCGGCGAAGGCAGCGCCGGGCTGGTCGCCACGCACAATGAACGGCTGGCGGCTCGCATGGACCGCGTAGTGCGCCTGCACGAAGGTGTGCTAAGCTAACCGGCAATTATCCGCAGCATTATCGACGAAGGAACCATTATGACCGACCACCCCTCCACCTATAAGGGCGACCCCAGCAATACCGGCGCGATCCAGTGGAACGACCGCGCGGCGCTGCATCGCAAGGACGACCCCGACGGTCTGCTCGACGGTGCCAGCAGCCTGCGACGCGGCAGTTTCGCCGAACTCATCCGTCACATGATGCTGCTGCCGGAAGAAGACCGCGGCAAATATCAGCTCGAAAAGGCGGGCGACCGCGAATACAGCGCCGACGAAGTCGCCGAACTTTACGCGCGCGACGATTTTCCCAAAGCCGACAACCTTTCGTGAGTGACCCGCGCACCGTCGCCGATTTTACGGTGGCACGGCCGGATGGATCGCTGTTGGAGCTGTCGCAGGAATTGGGCAAGGTTCTGCTGGTGGTGAACACCGCCAGCAAATGCGGCTTCACCCCGCAATATGAAGGGCTGGAGGCCCTGCACCGGCGATATGGCGATCAGGGTTTCGAAGTTCTGGGCTTCCCCTGCAACCAGTTCGGCGCGCAGGAACCGGGCGACGCGGAGGAGATCGCGAGCTTCTGCACACTGAAATACGACGTGACGTTCCCGCTGATGCGTAAAATCGATGTGAATGGCGAGGATGCGAGTCCGCTGTTCGATTGGATGAAGGGTGAAGCGCCTGGCCTGATGGGCAGCAAGGCGGTTAAATGGAACTTCACCAAATTCCTGATCGATCGGAGCGGCAAGGTGGTGCGCCGGTACGCGCCGCAGGACAAGCCGAAAAAGATCGCGGCCGACATCGCGGCGCTGCTTTAGATGCTGACCGATTTCAACGACTGGTTCCTATCGCTCGGCGCGGAATACGGGGTCAATCCGTATATATTCGGCGCGATCTATATCGGTGCAATACCGTTTTTCTTGCTGTCGATCGCTTGGCTGGTCAGGCGGGCACGGGCGGGGAAATCCACGCTGTTGCCGACGATGTGTGCCGGCTTCTTCTTCGTTTCCGCCTATCTCTATCTCGCGGTCGTGGGGAACAACATTCCCATCTGGGTCTGGATCTTCCTCGCCCTTCTGATCGCATACGGCGCATGGTCCGCCATCCGCGATACGCGGCGCAAAGTCGCGGCGGCGAAGGCGGGGAATAAGTAGGGACGGCACGCTTCACATCCCGGCGCCGGCAACGCATATTCACGCCCATGCCCTTTGCCCCCTTCGTACCGCTGCGCGTTCTTTCGTCCTATTCCATGTTGGAAGCGGCGATCGATCCCAAACAGATCGCGAAGCTGGCCAAAGAACGCGGCTTCCCCGCTATCGCCATCTGCGACCGCAACGGTTTGTATGGCGCGGTCATGTTTGCGAAGGCATGTTTCGATGAGGGCGTGCAACCGATTATCGGAACGCTACTGGGCATCGCGCGGGACAGGGAAGGCAAGCAGGTCGATTATCTGCCGCTTTATGCGCAGGACGAAGCCGGTTACGAAAATCTGTGTCATCTGGTCAGCCACGCGCATCTGGGGCGCCCGCTGGAGTACGAACCGCATGTCGCTTTAAGCGATCTTGAAGGACATACGGACGGCTTGATCGCCCTGACCGGGGCGGGAGACGGGGCATTGACGCGGCTTTTGGCGGAAGGGCAGACGGACCACGCCGCGGGGATGCTCGATCGGCTCGAAACGTTGTTTCCCGGTCGCCTGTACATCGAACTCGCACGCAACAAGGATGCGGCGCAGGATGCGGCCGAAGGCGCCCTGATCGACATGGCCTATGCGCGCGATCTGCCGCTGGTGGCGACCAACCCCGCCTGCTTTGCTGAACCGCACATGTTCGATGCGCATGATGCCATGCTGTGCATCGCGCACTCCACCCATATCGAGACCGACGACCGGCCCCGGTCCAATCGTGAAAGCTTCGTCAAGTCCGCCCCGATGATGGAAGAAGCCTTTGCCGACCTCCCCGAGGGGATCGAAAACACGCTGACCATTGCCCGCCGCTGTGCTTACGCGCCGCCATTGCGCGATCCGATCCTGCCCAGCCTCGCCGGCGATCTGGCAGGCGAGGCGAAGGCGCTTGCGGACGATGCACGGGCGGGGCTGATCGCACGCATCAAAAATTATTACCCGGAAACAGTTCAGGCTGAGCTTGTCGAAGCCTTGTCCTTTTCTTCGGTCACCGAACTTGAAGAGAAAAAGCAGTCCTTCGACAAGCTCAGGACACACGGTTCCTGGGATGAGGTGCTGGAGTATAAGAGACGTCTCGAATTCGAAGTCGGCATTATCGTAGATATGGGTTTCCCCGGCTATTTCCTGATCGTCGCGGACTTTATCAAATGGGCCAAGGACAACGGTATCCCGGTGGGCCCGGGCCGCGGTTCGGGGGCGGGGTCGTTAGTTGCATGGGCGCTCACGATTACCGATCTCGATCCCATTCGGCTGGGACTGCTGTTCGAACGGTTTCTCAATCCCGAACGCGTATCGATGCCCGATTTCGACATCGATTTCTGTGAAACGCGGCGCGGCGAAGTTATCCGTTACGTGCAGCAAAAATATGGCGAGGATCACGTCGCGCAGATCATTACCTTCGGTAAGCTGAAGGCACGCGCCGTGCTGCGCGATTGCGGCCGAATTCTGCAGATGAGTTACGGTCAGGTCGATCGATTGTGTAAAATGGTCCCCAATCACCCGACCGACCCGTGGACCCTCCCGCGCACGTTGAATGGTACGGCGGAATTCCGGCGCGAATACGATAATGACAATGCGGTAAGACAACTCGTCGATCTGGCGATGCAGCTGGAAGGGTTCCCGCGCAACAGTTCGACCCATGCCGCCGGTGTGGTCATCGGAGATCGCCCGCTGGCGCAACTGCTGCCGCTCTACCGCGATCCACGATCGGACATGCCGGTCACGCAGTTCGACATGAAGCATGTCGAGACAAGCGGCCTCGTGAAGTTCGACTTCCTCGGACTGAAGACCTTGTCCGTATTGCGCAAAGCCACCGACCTGTTGGAAAAGCGGGGCATTACCGTCGATCTGGGCGCGCTGGCGTGGGACGATCCGGCGGTGTTCGACTTGTTGAAATCGGGCAATACGGTGGGCGTGTTCCAGCTGGAATCCGAGGGCATGCGGCGGACGCTCACGGCCGTCAAACCGAGCAAATTCGAAGACATCATCGCGCTCGTATCGCTGTACCGCCCCGGCCCGATGGACAACATCCCCCTGTTCGGGAAGCGCAAGTCGGGCGAGATGCCGATCGAATATCCCCACCCCAAACTGGAAGGCATTTTGGCCGAAACCTACGGCATTTTTGTCTATCAGGAACAGGTGATGCAGGCCGCGCAGATATTGGCGGGTTATTCGCTGGGCGACGCCGATCTGCTGCGGCGCGCGATGGGCAAGAAGGTGCAGGCGGAAATGGATGCACAGCGCCATCGCTTCGTCGATGGCTGCGCATCCACGTCGAACATCGAGAAGGGCCATGCGAACGAGCTGTTCGATCTGATCGACAAATTCGCCGGCTACGGTTTCAACAAATCCCATGCGGCGGCCTATGCTTTGCTCGCCTATCAAACCGCATGGCTGAAGGCACATTACCCGGAAGAATTCTATGCTGCGTCGATGTGTTTCGATATGCATCAATCGGAGAAACTGGCTCTGTTCGTCGACGATGCCCGGCGACACGGCGTCGAGGTCGCGCCACCTTGCATCAACCGGTCCGTCGCCGAATTCACAGTCGAACGCACGAATGACGGCTATGCCGTGCGATACGCACTGGCTGGCATTCGCAATGTCGGCGAAAAGGCGATGGAATCGATCGTTGCCGAACGCGAAGCGGCGGGCTGGTTCGAAAATCTGAAGGTGCTGTTCGAACGGCTTCCGCCCGGATCGATGAACCGTCGCCAGTTGGAAGGATTGATCTGCGCCGGCGCGTTCGACCGGCTGGATCCCGACCGCGGCAAACTGTTCGCTAATGTCGAACTGCTGCTCGCCACCGCCGATGCCGCCACCCGCGAACGCGAAAGCGGGCAAGTCGGACTGTTCGCGGGCGAGGAAACGGCGAACGACACCATACGGCTTAAACCCGCCGCCGAATGGTCGCGGCCCGAACGTATGACGAAGGAACGGGAGAATTTCGGCTTCTATTTCTCCGCCCATCCGGTGCAGCAATATTGGGTCGTCGCCTCCGCCAATGGCGCGCGTACCTTCCAAAGCCTGATGGATGCGGGCGCCCCGCCCGGCGGGCGGCAACAGGCGGTCATGGCGGCCATGGTGGAAGCGGTGAATGTGGGGAAAACGCGGCGCGGCAAGGATTTCATTCGCGCCGATTTCTCCGATACGACCGGCCAATTCAGCGCGGCCTGTTTCGAAGAATCTCTGGTCGAACGGTTTCGGGTCTGGGCGGCGGAGGGAACGTCGGTGTTGCTGAATGTCGAACTGGATTCTCCAAACCCCGACGAAGCACCCCGTATCACCGTGCGCGGCGGGCGTCCGCTGGAAGAAATCAAGGGCGGTTCGAGAATGCTGCTGACGTTGGAACTGCGCGATGAAGCAGCATTGGATGCGCTGAAAGGCGAATTGTCGTCCGGCACGCCCGGCCATGGCGAAGTCCTCGTCACCCTATGCACGGGCGGCAATGCCGATCCGGTCGTGCGGATCGGGCGTGATTTTGCGCTCGACGGAGAATGTGCGGAGCGGATTGCTGCGATCTCGGGGATCGATCAGGTCGAACTGACGACGAAACGCGGGCCGTCGCATTTGCAACTGGTCGCCTGAACGATTGCCTTCGCGTGCCGGCAGCGGCATGATGCCCGGAAACCATAGAAAACGGGAGAACGGGGATGTCGGCAGCGGGTTTGGGTGCGATGCAGGATTGGACCATGCGGGTGACCCATGTCATCGACCATGCCGCGCGGGAAGCGGCAACGCGCGAGATCGTAACACATTGGGCCGATGGCAGCGAGACGCGTACGAACTGGGGCAATATTCGCACCGACGCGCTCAAAATGGCGCAGGCTTTGCAGGCGCTGGGCATTGGTAAGGGCGATCGCGTCGCCAGCCTTGCCATGAACCATGCTCGGCATCTGGTCAGCTGGTATGGCGTCGCGGGCATGGGCGGCGTGCTGCACACGATCAATCCTCGCCTGTTCGAAGACCAGCTGGAATACATCGCCAACCATGCCGAAGACAAAGTGCTGATCTACGACGCGGCGTTCCAGCCCATCGTCGATGCGATGCGCGACAAATGGACGACGATCGAACATTTCATCTGTTTCGATCCGCCCGCCGATTTCGACGGCATCGGTTTTCAGAATTGGATCGACGAACAGGATGGCGAGTTCACGTGGGTGGAGGGATCCGAAACCGATCCCTGCATGATCTGCTACACCAGCGGGACCACCGGCCACCCAAAGGGTGTGCAATATGAACATCGCTCTACCGTGCTTCACGCCATTTCCGGACTACAGCCCGCCGCCTTCAATTTCGGTGCGGCCAGCGTGATGCTGCCCGTCGTGCCGATGTTTCACGCGGCGAGCTGGGGCCTGCCCTATGCGGGCGCGATGGCGGGTATCAAGTTCGTCTTTTCCGCGGTCAACGATCCGGCCGTGCTGCACGATCTAATGGAACGCGAAGGCGTGACCGATAGTGCGGGTGTACCGACCGTGTGGCTCGCCCATTTTCAGTATTGCGATGCGGAAGGAATAGACCTGCCCAAACTGAAAGCCGCCACGATCGGTGGTTCGGCCGCGCCGAAATTCATGATCGAGCGGCTGATGAAGAACGGCACGCGGGTTCAGCACGCCTGGGGCATGACCGAAACCAGCCCGATCGGCACGGTCGGCGGGCCGACGCATGATTGGGACGATCTCACTTTCCAACAGAAGGTCGACAAAACCGCGATGCAGGGGCGCCCGATCTTCGGCGTCGAACTGCGCACCGTCGATCTGGACGACATGACCAGCGAACTGCCACGCGACGGGAAAACATCCGGCGCGCTGCAGATCCGTGGGCCATGGGTCATCAAACGCTATTTCAAAGCGGATGAGGATGCGGCGAATGCCGATGGCTGGTTCGATACCGGCGATGTCGGCATTCTGCATCCCGACGGCACGCTGCAACTGACCGATCGCACGAAGGACGTGATCAAATCGGGCGGGGAATGGATCAGCTCGGTCGAACTGGAGAACGCGGCGGTCGGTCATGACGGCGTAGCCGAGGCGGCGGCGGTGGGCATGTACCATCCCAAATGGGACGAGCGGCCGGTGCTGTTCGTGGTCCGCAAACCGGGCAGCATGATTTCGGCGGACGACGTAAAGGCGCATCTTGCCCCGCAAATCGCAAAATGGTGGATGCCGGACGCGGTCGAATTCGTCGACGATATCCCCCACACCGCGACGGGCAAGATCAGCAAGAAGGATCTGCGCGACCGGTTCAAGGATTACAAACTGACGGATGCGTGATTGGGGGTGAGCCGCTTCATCCTCCTCAACAAACCGTTCGGCGTGCTGTCGCAATTTACCGGCGGGAGGGAGGGGGTTGCAGATACTCTGGCGCATCTGATCGATGTTCCTCATGTCTATGCCGCCGGTCGGCTCGACAAGGATAGCGAAGGGCTGTTGCTGTTGACCGACGACGGTCGGTTGCAGGCGCGTATCACCGAACCGCGTAACGGCATGCCGAAGACATATTATGCACAGGTGGAAGGGGAAGCGGGCGAGGCCGCTCTTACATCTTTGCGTACCGGCGTTCAGTTGAAAGACGGTACGACCAAACCGGCGCATGTCGAAGCGATCGATCCGCCCGATCTGTGGCCGCGCGATCCGCCCATCCGGTACCGAAAGAATGTTACCGATAGCTGGATCGCCCTGACTCTGTCCGAAGGGCGCAACCGCCAGGTCCGGCGTATGACCGCGGCGGTCGGATTGCCGACCCTGCGCCTCGTGCGATGGAGCATCGGGGACTGGAACGTCGCGGGGCTCGCCCCGGGCGAATGGCGGGACCGCGGCGTATGATGCGCTGCAATCGAAAGGGAGAAGACATAGATGATACATTACATCGATCCGAGCGAAGCGAACTTCCGTGCCTTCAAGGCATTGCCGCGGGACGAGCCGATCCAGATGCTCAACCTGCTGCTATATCGTGATAATGCGCAATATCCCGAAGGGCACGAACTGTCGGCCAAGGGGTGGACCGGGCGCGAAGCCTATCGCGAATACGGGCGTACCAGTGGCCCTATCTTCGGCCGCGTTGGGGGTAGCATCGTATGGCGCGGCGTCTTTCAAACGATGGTGACCGGGCCGGAGACACGCCAGTGGCACGATGGTTTCGTCGCCCAATATCCCAATAGCGGGGCGTTCTTCGAAATGATCAAGGATCCCGAATATCAAAAAGCGGTAATTAATCGCACAGCTGCGCTGGCCGACAGCCGGCTCATCCGGTTCAAACCGGATGAGGGCGGGGCGGGGTTCGGGTGATGGCATTCCGCAAGACATATTCGATCATCGGTATGGCATTGCTTCTAAGCACGTCTTGCGCAGCGCCGGCTAAAACACAGCAGCAACAATTGGTGGAGCTTGCCGAAAAGAATCATGCCGGCGCGCTTTACCACCTTGGGATGATGTATCTGACCGGCACGTCGGTGCAGCTCGATCGCAAGCGTGCGGTTGAATATTTCAGAAAATCCTACGCCCAAGGCGATCCGCTGGCGGCGTATAAGCTGGGCTGTTTCTACGATGGACAATACCAATTGCTGCCTGTCGATTTCGACCGCGCCTTGAAATTAAAGCTTATAGCTGCGCAGGAAGGCTATGCATTGGCCCAACAGGATGTCGCGCGGCTCTACGCACGGCAGAACGATATAGAGCAGGCAAAGATGTGGCTGAAACGCGCGGCCGATCAGGGCACTGCCGATGCGCTTGTCGCTTACGCGTCAATCCACAACGGTTTCGAAGGTCTGGAGAAGGATCCGTCAATTACCGCCGCCTATTTTCGACTGTATCTCAAACAGTTTGGTGGCAGCAGCGAACAGCGCGAATGGACCGAAGATTTCGAAGCCACGCTAACTGATGTGGAAAGGTCGCGGTCAAAATTAATCATACGCGAATATGTGGCGCAGCCAACCGCACTGACCCTGCGGGCGATGCGCGGGCAAGGTGATCTCGAACGGGTATTGCGCGGCGCATTATAGAAGCCGCATCTGCCCGCTCATCTCGGGTCGCCGGAATTGCGAGCTGTCGAGCTCCAGCCTTCCGCCGCCGATACCGGCCTTCCGGCTGGCGATGCGGAAGCGGGAGCCGAACAGATCGGCCCATACGCCGGTCGGTTTCAATCGCGTGAAGAAATCAGCATCGTTGTCCTTACCCGATCGGATGGAGCGCACGATGCCCATCACCTTGCCCGCCCGTTCGGGATAATGCACATTTAACCATTCGCGGAACAGGGCAGCGACTTCGTGCGGCAGGCGCAGGGGTATCCAACCCGCCGAATGCACATTCATCTCTCCCGCCCGTTCGACGATTTCTTCCAGATATTCGTCCGTAATGGCCGGGATCACCGGGCTAACCGAGCAATGGGTGGGTATGCCCGCCGCCGCCAGAGTGCCGAGCGCTGCCAGACGTTTCGCGGGCGAAGATGCGCGCGGTTCAAGCGTCGCGGAAAGCCGCGCGTCCAGGCTGGTGACGGATATGGACACGGCAACCAACCGATGTTCGGCCATTTCGGTAAGAATATCCAGATCGCGCAACACGCGGTCCGATTTGGTCGTTATGGTCACCGGATGCCGACAGTCGAGGCACATTTGAAGGAGTTGGCGGGTAATCCGATACGTGTTCTCGATCGGTTGATAGGGATCGGTATTGGTCCCCATGGCGATGAATTTTGGAACGTATCGCGGTCGGGCCAGCGTTTCACGCAGGATGCGCGGCGCATCGGGCTTGGCGAACAGCTTCGTTTCGAAATCCAGACCCGGCGACAGATCGTGATACGCATGGGTGGGCCGGGCGAAGCAGTAGACACACCCATGTTCGCACCCGCGATAGGCGTTGATCGAACGGTCGAACGGCAGATCCGGCGATGTGTTGAAACTAATGACGGTTTTGGGAAACTCTTCCCGTACCGTCGTGCGCAATTTGACAGGAGGCCCGTCTACCGTTTCCATCATATCGCGCCAGTCGCCATCTCCGACGCGGTCGTTCAAACCGAACCGCTGGGAGGCTTTCGCCGATTGGGCGCCGCGGCCACGGACGATTTCAGGTTCCATAGTTGGAACATATATAGAACGTATCGGGCTGCGAACAGGCCTAAGTTTCGCGCAGGCGGGGCATCAGCTCGACGAAATTGCAGGGGCGGTGGCGACTGTCCAGCTGGTCCTTGAGAATGCCGTCCCATCCATCGCGCACCGCACCGTTCGATCCCGGAAGTGCGAAAATGTAGGTGCCGCGCGACAGGACGGCACAAGCGCGGCTTTGAATGGTGCTGGTGCCGATCGATTTTATACTGAGGTATCGGAACAATTCGCCGAAGCCGGGGATATCCTTTTCCTTCACCCGGCCCAGTGCCTCCGGCGTCACGTCGCGTCCTGTGAGCCCGGTACCCCCGGTGCTGACAATTACGTCGATCTGCGGATCGTCGATCCAGTCGTTCAAGCGGTTTGCGAGGGCATCCAGATCGTCTCGCTCGATGGTGCGGGCGGCAATCGCATGGCCGGCGGCCGCGATCCGCTTGGCCAATATATCGCCCGACGTATCGTCATGTGCTGTGCGAGTGTCCGACACGGTGAGAACCGCGATGCGGATCGGAATGAAGGCGAGGCTTTCGTCAATGGGCACCGGTATCGCCTTCAATTCGCCGCCGACACGCGTATGCCGCGACTGCCGTTCAGATCGGGGAAGCCCGGCCATTGCCCCTGCGCCAGTGCCCTGCGGCTTGAGGACGCTACGCTCGCCTGCCTTTCGTACATCCAATAATTGCGCATCACGATCGCCACATATCCGCGCGTCTCCCAATAGGGGATGCTTTCCATGTATAGCAGCGCATCCCCCTGATCGCGAATTTCGTTGTTCCACCGCGTAATCGGCGTCAGCCCGGCATTGTAGGCGGCCATGATCTTCGGCAGCAAACCCTGCGTCGCCTGACTGGTGCGCAGCATATTGAGGTGCTCCTGACCGAAAGCCAGATTGATGCCGGGTTTGGACAAGTCGCGCGCATCGCCTCTAACGCCAAGCTTGGCGCGATGATCGATTGCGGCGGCGGGCATGATCTGCATCAGGCCGCGCGCGCCGGCGGGGCTGACCACCTTCGGGCGGAAGTTCGATTCTTGCAATGTATGTGCGTAAGCCAAAGCCGGGTCGACTTTCCACCCGTTGATCGGTTGCCATTTGGGGGTCGGGAAATGCAGCGCCGGTTCGGCGCGTGCTCCGCGCGGCGCGTTATGCGCCATCCATAATTGGGTGGACGGGACACCCAGATCGCGTGCCAGTCGTGACAGGGCGGCATATTGGGATGCGTCGCCGATACGCGCCTGATGCCGCAGCACTTCATCCGCCAGTCCATCTTCGCCTATCTCTGCCAGAGCGACGGCGATCCTGACATTCTCGACATTGGACAATGCCTGCCAATCCCGCGTGTTGAAATCCGCGGATGCATGGGCTTGCGGTAAACTCTGCCCCAGCTGTTCGCGTGCCAGCATACCATACAACGTTTCATCGAGCATGGCGGCGCCGCGCAATTGTTCGGTCACTTTTTCGGGCGCGCGGCACCGCGTGTAGGCGCGCGAAGCCCAATAGCGAGCAGCGGCGGTCAGTTCCGCATTGGTCGATCCGCCCGCCGCCTGTTCGAAATACGCGGCCGCCGTGCCGCAGTCGCCCATCCGCCATGCGGCGAGGCCGGCGACCCAGTTGCCTTCCGCGACCCAGGCTCCCGACCCGTCATTGACCGTCCGCGCCAATGCAAATGCCGCAGGATCGTCGTTCTCTATATAGTAGCTGAACGCGACTTTCTGCCGCCATTCGGCGCGCGTAGCGGAACTCAGACGCGCATCGATCCCGTCGAGAAGTTGGCGCGCGCCATCGGGATCGTCATTCTTGATCCGATCGAGGATGGCGTTTTCAATATCGCCGGGCATCGTGCCATCGCCGATCGACGAAGGGCGTATCCGTTTGGAAGTCGCCGGCTGCCGGAAGAAGGACTGTTCGCGCGGCAGTGCATAATCCCCGGTCAAACCGCGTCTTTCGCCCAATCGCTGCATCTGTTCGGCCTGGGGCAAGGTGCGACCGCCGGCCATCCAGTCCATGATCTGCCCCGCCTCGACCTTCGGCGAGTTGGCGTGAAGGTAATATTCCGCCTGCGCCATTCTATGCAGCAGACCTTCGTTACGCTGGAGGAACAATCCATCCACACGCGTCCAGTTTTCATCGTCGATCGCACCGAACAGCGAACGGTAATATTCGCGGTCGTCCTGCGACAATATGGCGGGCACGTTCGTGGATGAGGCACGCGTACGGAAATATTGCGCCGTTTCACTTTGCGCTATTGCCGGCAAAGGGGTCGCAAAAACCGCCAGCACACCTATCGACGCGGCTTTCCGCCATACCTGCGTGCGTTTCGATCGTGTTCGTCCTGCCATCGCTATCATGTCCAATTCAGCCAGTTGTTCCAGAACCGTTTGCGCCGTGGCCCCGATCGGAGAAGTTCCGCTAGGGACGGCGCCGCGAGCGTCGGTATGGGGAAATCCTCTTCACCGATTTCGAAGGAAAGCGGAGCGCCTTGCGCCATATCGTGGCCGAGCAACGGCGGAATGGTTCGCCCAAACGTCACAACCCGTGCCGGCGATACCAGTTTTACATGGTGAGCGAGCAGATCGCCGACACCCGCCTGCGCCAGCGCGGTCCAATCCGGCAGGGGCGTATGTCGGCGCAGAACCGATGCGAAGTAGGCGGTTTCGGGGGGCGTTCCCATGGCGCGAAGAATATTGGCTACCAGCCGCCCCTGCGCATCGGATAGCAGCGTGGCGTCATCGTTTTCTTCGGGTTCGCCCACGATAATCATGATCGCCGCACCGGACGCCCCGCGCGGTCCGACGATGGGGTACGAACCGGCATCGTCCACTTCCGAACTTTCCCGCCACCACTGTTGGAATTCACCGACGGTGCCGGGCCAGTCCCCGGGTTCTCCTGCAAATTTTTTGACAGGTGATGCGCGTGGTGCAGCGGGTTTCGCGCGCCGAACCCCCGCGTTCGGCGCATCGTCGCTGTTGGTCGGAGTATTCGGAGCCAGCCACGCCGTAACGTCATCAGTAAAATCGCAGTCGACGCCGGCCGTTGCCCACCATTCGAATGCGGCCGCCACATCGCCGCGCAAATCCGTATGTTTGTTGGGGTTGCGGGGCGCATTCATACAGTGGCGGGGCTTGACCTGACGGGCTGCAGTAATCAAGTGATTTGCATGGGATTCAACCGATTGAAACTCACTCCGATGCAAAGAAGGACTCCGCCGCAATGACCGAACGAGAATCGATGCCATGCGATGTCGTCATCGTCGGGGGCGGGGTCGCGGGCCTGGCCGCCGCCATCCGGCTGAAACAGATCGACGATGCGCTGGAGGTCGTGGTGCTCGAAAAGGGGTCAGAAATCGGCGCGCACATATTGTCGGGCGCGGTTGTCGATCCAATCGCGCTGGACGAACTGTTGCCCGAATGGCGCGATATGGATTGCCCCATGGCGGAGACACCGGTGACGGAGAACCATCACTGGATCTTGTCCAAGGGCAAAAAATACGAGATGCCGCATATCGCCTTGCCCCCGTTCATGGGGAACAAGAATTGCTACACCGGATCGCTCGCCAATTTGAGCCGATGGATGGGCGAACAGGCAGAAGCGCTGGGGGTCATGGTCTTCCCCGGTTTCCCCGCCGCCGAAATCATGTTCGACGATGACGGGGCCGCGCGCGGCGTTGTTACGCAGGACATGGGCATCGCCGCCGATGGATCGCACAAGGATGATTACCAGCCTGGCATGGAGATAGAGGCGAAGTACACCTTTCTGGCCGAGGGCGTGCGCGGCAATCTGACCAAGCAGATGAAGGCGAAGTTCGACCTCGAGGCGGACTGTCAGCCGCAGGTTTACGGTTTGGGTATCAAGGAATTGTGGGACATCGATCCAGCCAAGCATGTGCCGGGCAAAGTTGTGCATACGCAGGGCTGGCCCTTGTCCGAAAGCGACAGCTGGGGCGGCGGCTTTATCTACCATCAGGCGAATGGACAGGTCGCTCTGGGTTTCGTGACAGCTCTCGATTATAAGAACCCTTACGTTTCGCCGTTCCAGGAATTCCAGCGCTGGAAAACGCATGGCGAAATTCGCGACATGCTGGAAGGCGGCAAACGCGTGGCCTATGGCGCGCGGGCGATCAACGAAGGCGGCTGGCAATCCGTGCCCAAGCTCGCCTTCCCCGGCGGCGCATTGATCGGCTGCTCGGCGGGTTTTGTGAACGTGCCGCGGATCAAAGGCAGCCATACCGCCATGAAAAGCGGAATGCTCGCAGCGGAAGCGGCGGCGGAAGCGATCGCGGCGGGACGCGAGAAGACAGAGCTGTCCGATTACGACGCCAATCTACGCGCAAGCTGGATCGCGACCGAGCTGAAAAAAGTGCAGAATGCCCAGCCCGCCGTCGCGAAGTTCGGCGGTGATGTCGGCACGGTCGTCGCGGGTATCGACATGTGGATGCGGCAGCTCAAGATCGGCTTGCCGGTCGCGATGAAGCATGAACCCGATTATGAACAGACGGGTCGCGCCGATTTGTACAAGCCCATCGCCTATCCCAAACCCGACGGCGTTATCAGTTTCGATCGCCTGACCTCCGTCGCCTTCAGCTATACCAACCATGCCGAAGATCAGCCGAACCACCTCAAGGTGAAGGACTGGGACCTGCAAAAGCAGAGCGAGCTGAAGATATACGGCGGTCCTTCGACGCGATATTGCCCGGCCGGTGTCTATGAATGGTTGGAAGACGAAGAATCCGGTGACATGAACTTCCAGATCAATTCGCAGAACTGCGTCCATTGCAAAACCTGCGACATCAAGGACCCGAACCAGAACATCAACTGGACCACGCCGGAAGGCGGCGGCGGCCCGAACTATCCCAATATGTGATTCCGTAGTTTCGGCGTTTTAGAAATGGCCTTCGTCGAAATGGCTTATGCCAAAATCAATCTCGCCCTGCATGTGCGAAACAGGCGGGCAGACGGCTATCACGATATCGAGACGTTGTTCGCATTCGTTGATCAAGGTGACGTTCTTACCGCGCGACCGGCGGAGGAGGACATTGTACGAACGGCGGGCCCGTTCGCCCATCAGATCGCCGATCCGTTCGCAAATATCGTGGCTAAGGTGTTGAATGTGTTGCCCCGGCCGAATGGTCTTCAGGTGGATATCGAAAAGAACTTGCCGGTTGCCGCGGGGCTGGGGGGCGGATCCGCCGATGCCGGCGCTCTCTTTCGTATCATACGCGAATTGAACGGCCTGCCTAATGACGCATTGCGCCGTGCCGCGACATTGGGGGCGGATGTGCCCGCCTGTATCGAAAGCGCATGTTGCATCGGACGCGGAACGGGCACCGAGCTTGAACCGGTGGTGAACGACCTTGCGGGAACCGCATGCTTGCTGGTCAATCCCGGCGTGCCGCTTGCGACCGGAGACGTGTTTGCAGCCTGGAACGAACAGGATCACGGGCCAATCCCGGACGGCGCCGTTTCGAATATCACGCAACATGGACGCAACGATCTGGAGCATCCCGCCATCGCGCTATGCCCCGCGATCGGCGACGTGCTGCATTCACTGAGCGAAATGGGGGCGTTCATCGCGCGCATGTCCGGTTCCGGTGCGACATGCTATGCCCTTTTCCGGCAGCATGACGTCATGGCGGAAGCGACACGGAAATTGGCCGGCGACCATCCCGGCTGGTGGCAGATGTCCGGCAGTCTTAGATAGGACGATTACTGATATGATGACCGATGACCTTCCCTACCGTCAGGTTGGAGAGCCCAAGCGTGGCGGTATCGTATGCGTGGCCGATCATGCATCGAACTTCGTGCCCGATGATCTCCCGCTCGGCATATCGAACGATCTGCTGGCAAAGCACATCGCCTTCGATATCGGTGTTGAGGGCATCGCCGATCGTCTGGGCCGGCGGCACGGTATCGCCGCCCATATCGCCACTGTCAGCCGCCTGGCCTGCGACATGCACCGTACCGAAGACTCGCAGGGCGTCATTCCCACGACGAGCGACGGCCATCTTATTCCGGGCAACATCAGCGCAGATCGCGAATACCGGCTGAACCGGTTTCATCGGCCGTATCACACCGCCCTTGCCCGGTGGCTCGATAGTGCCCAGCCTGAACTTATCCTTGCAATTCATAGCTTTACGCCGGTACTTGAAAGCAAGATCGAGGCACGTCCTTGGGACATCGCACTACTTTACAACGAGGACGATATCGCGGCCCGCCATGCGCTCCGGCTGTTCGAGCAAGAAGGGTATACGGTCGGCGACAACGAGCCCTATTCCGGCAAGCAGCTCAACGCGACCATGGACCGTCATGCAGAGGCGATGGGTCGCAAATATCTTACGATCGAAATACGTCAGGATCTCATCACGACCCGCGCCCAGCAGTCGCGCTGGGCCGCGACAATCACCGATGTGGCCAATCGTGTGGCGCTTGCGCTGAAATCGGAACGCTGATCGCACGGCACGCCGATACGCTTGGCTGTTTCACTTGAACCGCCGATACGGTACGCGGTCGTTATAGGCTGGAGCCCTCCGGCCAATGGAGAGCCGTATGCCCGCCTATCGATCCCGCACCACGACCCATGGCCGCAACATGGCGGGCGCACGGGGCTTATGGCGCGCGACAGGCATGAAGGACGGTGATTTCGGCAAACCGATCATCGCGGTCGTCAACAGCTTCACCCAATTCGTGCCGGGCCATGTCCACCTTAAGGATTTGGGGCAACTCGTCGCGCGGGAGATCGAGGAAGCGGGCGGCGTCGCCAAGGAATTCAATACGATAGCCGTGGATGATGGAATTGCGATGGGGCACGATGGCATGCTCTATTCGCTGCCCAGCCGCGACCTGATCGCCGATAGCGTAGAATATATGGTCAATGCCCATTGCGCGGATGCCATGGTCTGCATCTCCAATTGCGACAAGATCACCCCGGGCATGCTTAACGCCGCCATGCGCATCAATATTCCAGCCGTATTCGTGTCCGGCGGTCCGATGGAAGCGGGCAAAGTCGTGCTGAACGGCAAGACGAAGGCGCTCGATCTGGTGGACGCGATGGTTGCCGCGGCCGACGAAACCATGACCGACGAGGAAGTCGACGCGATCGAACGGTCCGCCTGTCCGACATGCGGATCATGTTCGGGCATGTTCACCGCCAATTCGATGAACTGCCTGACGGAAGCATTGGGCCTGTCGCTGCCCGGCAACGGATCGACATTGGCGACCCATGCCGACCGCAAAAGCCTGTTCCTGCGCGCCGGCCGTTTGATCGTAACTTTGGCAAAACGTTATTACGAACAGGATGATACGAGCGTTCTGCCACGATCGGTCGCGAGTTTTTCCGCTTTCGAAAACGCCATCTCTCTGGACATCGCGATGGGGGGGTCGACCAATACCGTCCTGCATCTTCTCGCCGCAGCGCACGAGGCGGGCGTACCGTTCACCATGGCGGATATCGATCGGCTCAGCCGTCAGGTCCCCTGCCTCACCAAAGTCGCGCCTGCGAAGGACGATGTCCATATGGAGGATGTCCACCGCGCCGGCGGCGTCATGGCGATCCTCGGCGAACTCGAGAAGGCGGGGCTGCTCAACACCGCATTGCCGACCGTGCATAGCCCGACCATGGCCGATGCGCTCGACGACTGGGATATCGGGCGAACGCAAAACAACGCGGTGCGGAATTTCTTCGCCGCCGCGCCGGGCGGTGTACCCACGCAGACGGCATTCAGCCAAAGCAACCGATGGCCGGAGCTCGATCTCGACCGCGAACATGGCGTCATCCGCAGCTCCGCCCATGCGTTTAGCCAGGATGGTGGCTTGGCAGTCCTTTATGGGAATATCGCGAAAGACGGCTGTATCGTGAAAACCGCAGGGGTGGACGAGGCGATCCTGACCTTTATCGGACCGGCAAAGGTTTTCGAAAGTCAGGACGACGCGGTCACTGCCATTCTCACCGACCAGATCGTGGCGGGCGACGTGGTCGTCATCCGATACGAAGGGCCGCGCGG
>JBASAR010000180.1:0-8216 GCA_049650705.1 Pontixanthobacter sp.
GGTTCTGCACGACCTCACCCGCCAACAGCTGGCGCAAATGGGCGCGCGGTTTATCGCAAACACCCGTATCCATCGACGCGGTGCACCGTTCTTCATCGACAAGCTGCCGAACAATTTCCGCCACATCGCGCTTGTCAAACTGATCCCGCCCAATGCGAAGATCATCGACGCACGCCGCGATCCGATGGATTGCTGCTTTTCGAAGGTTCAAGCAACTTTTCGCCGAGGGGCCAGAATTTTTTTGCAGGCTGGAGGAGATCGGGCGTTATTACTGCGACTACGTGCGGCTGATGGACCATTGGGACGCGGTGCTGCCCGGCGCTGTTCTACGCGGGCAGCACGAAGATGTTCTGAACGATTTGGTAGGGCAGGTGCATCAGATGCTCGACTACCTCCGTCTGCCGTTCGAACGATCCTGCGTAGTATTCCACACCAACACCCGCGCCGTACGCACCGCGAGCGCGCAGCAGGTCTGCCGCCCGATCAACCGCGATGGTGTTGCCACCTGGAAACCGTATGGGGAATGGCTTGAACCGCTGCGACAGGCGTTGGCCGATGGAGATGCCTAACCCATCAAACCAGATTGTGTCGTCCAACAAGGCGCCGCGCGGCGCGAAGGCCGGCCAGTAAGGGGCGCTTTAACAGTTTGCGCGCACGTGACGTGGGCCGGTCCTGCAATCGCTCCTCTTCCAAGTTGCTGACGCCGTCATCTCCATGATCGAACAGATCCACCACCGCGATCCGGCGAATGATTTTGGCACGATAGAACCTGCCCCAAGAGTCGGCATGGTCAAGGCTTTCGCTCTGATGCCGGATCAAAGCGCGCAACGTATGTTCGGGTGCGCTATAGGCCAACGCCCCGCGAAGGTAGCGGATGGAAATGCGGTCCATATCGAGTACGCGATAGCCCAGGACGTCACTGCGGCAACCACCGAGAAACTGTTTCTTCGTAGTTATGCCGAACAGGACCAGATCGTGGGTCCGACATAATATCTTTGCAAGTTCCGCGATGGGCGCATGCTTTTCATAGCGCGCGTCGTCTTCCAGGATAAGGAAGGGCGCGTTGCTGGCGAGCGCATTCTTCTGCATGGCCAGATGACCCAATGCGCAGCTGATTTCCCCATCGGTCATCCCCGGGCGGTGGTGCGTATCCGGCTGGTCCTTCCACGCGCGCACCGCCTCTAGCGATGGGGGTGTATGGAAATTCAGGCCATTCGCCGCCATGCCCATATCCCGGCGCAGGCGCGCACGGCGTGCGCTGTCCTTGGGCAAGGAAAGGACTGTAATCGCGAGGTTGGAAAGAGCCGTCGTCATGGGCGGCTTGGGCCATATCGCGCCGCGGTTAGCAAGCAAAATGGGCGCGGGAAATTCGCGTGCGCGTTCGCATGGATGATCAATACCTCCCGCCGGCAGCGCAACGGGCGTGTTCGCCCCTTTTCGGTTGTTCTGCCATGCCCATTCCGTTAACGCATTACGAGTTCGAACCGTACCTCGGTTGCCCGCATGGCATGATGTATTAGTCCCTGCCGCCCGCCCGTTTGACCATCAGGAAAGTCGTATCGCCCATGTCCGCTGACAGGACCATCGGTGTGATGGAAGAAATTTCGGACGAGGTCCGCGAGGCGGTGCGCGGCGAAACCGGCGTTTCGATCGTAGATTTGGCCCCCCTGATGGGTGAATTCGACGAACTTTACCGCACCGAACGCTTCGGCCAGTATCAGCGCCATTCGGTTGCCGCCCGGATGGCGATGATCGAGTTTCAAACGCTGGAACGGGTGCATGAACGCTGGCGGATGTTCCCGGTGAACAACGAACAGTTGCGGGCCGAATTGATCGGGATGGTCGCGTTCTGGATCGATGCGTTCGCGAAGCATGGCATCACGCATGTCGTGGAAAAGACCGTGTCGCCGCATTGGCCGTTTTCATACGCGCAATATGTCGCATCGCGGTTGTCTGGCGTGACTTATCTGACGGTGTACGAGAACCTTTACCTCGAGAACACTGTCGTTCATTCGGGGCTGCACGATCGCCCGATCCGTTACGGCCCCGCCGGTATTCCGCCCAAGGTGCGCGAATTTCTGGAAGAGATGGCGACTAAGGTATCACACCCCGCGATCGCGACGACGTATATGAAAACGGGGCGCGGCCTGTATCCGACCGCGCGCAACACGTTCTCGCGTGTGCATCGCGGCATGGTGGTGCATCGCAAACCCGGCAATTTCACGAAGACCGACATGCGATCGCGGCGCTTAGCCCGGATGCGCTATACGAAGGCGGTCGTGTCGCGTTCGTTCGGCAATTATCGCAAATTCGCTCGATTGGCGAAGGAATATGGCAAGCTAAGCACACCGCCCGAGATCGCGAACGATGAACGCGGGCGGTCCGTCATATTCTTCGCCCATCTGCAGCCAGAGGCCACAACAGCGCCGCTGGCGTTCCTGTATCACGATGCGCGTATGGCGGTCCGCGATCTGATCGACCGCGGGTTCGCGGTGTATTTCAAGGAACACCCCATCAGCTTCCAGCCGACGATCCACCATACGACATGCCTGACCCCCGATTACCGCCCCGCCCAATATTACCGCGATCTGGCCGAAATGGGGTGCAAGTTCATCCCCGTACATGCCGATAACGACGCCCTGCTCGATCAATTCGATTTTGCGGCGACATGCAGCGGCACCATCGCCATTCAGGCTGCTGCGAAAGGGAAATGGACGATCGCGTTCGGTCGGCCGTGGTTTTGCAAGATGCCGGGACTAGAAGATGCAAGCGGCGGGCTGAATATATCGCCGGGAGAATTGAAGGCACGCCCGCGACCGACATTGCCCGCGCTGATCGATTACTTCAGCGAAACGCACGGGCTCGGCCTGCCGCAGGCGGACCCATCCAACGGTAATTATGCCTATTTCAGGGGATTGGCTGAAATCGCGCTGGAACATCACGATGCGCAGCCGGTCGCCGATGGCTGAAACCATAGCCTCCGTTATTCCGCTATATAACAAGGGCGACATGATCGTGCGCGCAGTGCGGTCCGTCGTTGCGCAAACCAGACTGCCGGATGCACTGATCGTGGTCGATGACGGATCGACGGACGGTTCCGCGGATCTGGCCCGCGCCGCTTTGGGAGAGGTACCTGACAAGGTCGATTGCCGATTCCTGTCGCAGGCGAATGCCGGCGTATCGGTCGCGCGCAACGCCGGTGCCAACGCAGTGGACAGCGACATCATCGCCTTCCTCGATGCCGACGATCAGTGGTTGCCGGGCCAATTGGCTGAAATCGAACGTTTGGCGCAGCACGTGCCAGATGCCGGCCTGCTGAGCACCCGCAAGGCGCGCCGCGATGACGACGGCAATTTCGTCCCCGATTTCAGCGCCCTGCCCCCCGGCCATTTCGGTGCGGTCGACAATGGGCTGGCAGCGTATCGTGAAGGTTACGGCATCCTGCATACGTCCGCCATCGCGGTCCGACGCGGGGCGTGGGAACGGTCGGGCGGTTTCCCCCCCGGCGCCCGTAAAAGCCAGGATATGCATCTATGGCTGCGTCTGCTGCTGCGCGAAACTTTTGCCCATAGCGATATCTGCACGACGCAATTCCACGAGGAGGCTTCAGGCGTCAAACACCGTCACGGCGTGGTTCCGGCGCATTTTTCGTATTTTCTCGACAGTCCGGACGGGCGGGCACAGTTGGACAATTCGGACCTGTCCGCGTTCTTGTCCGGCAACCTCATCAACAGTGTCGCAGGACATCGATTGTCGGGCGATGATGCGGTGGTTGCCGAATTGCTGCGCATGTCGAACAGGCTGGACCTGCGCACACGCATCCTGGCCCGTGCCGTATCGAAAGCACCGCGCGCTATGCTGGCCGCGAAAGCGACGCAGCGCCGGCGGCAACGGCAGGCAGCGGCCTCATGACCCTGCGCCTTTATACTCTCGCCATTGCCGCCATGCTCGTCGCGCTAATCCAGCCTGCGCAGGCACAGACGTTCGTGCGCGATGGAGAAGCCGTGGCGACGATCTACGTGCCTGCGAATGGGCAATCCGATGGAGCCGTCGCCATTGCCGCGCGGGAACTGAATTATCATTTCGAGAAGATGTCCGGCGCGTCGTTGGATGTGGTGGCGACCGATGATGCGAAGGCAATACGCGGGCCGGCCATCGTGTTGGGGCAGATCGGCGACGATCCGCCGGCGCGGCAGGGCCAAACCACGGCGTCGGGGGAAGCCTTCCGACTGCTTACTCGCGGGGACCGACTGTTCATCGGTGGAGAGAGCGATGCCGCCATATTGATGGGCGTGTACAGCCTCCTCGAACGGATCGGCGTGGACTGGGTGATGCCCGGCACGATCGGGGAAATCATACCTGAACGCGCGACCATCGCGGTCGCGCCGCTGGACGAAACGCAGGCGCCCGATTTTGCCATGCGCCGCCTGTGGTATCGCGGGGGGCGCAATCTCGCGAATGCAGAGGAAAGGGGGCGGTTCGCAGAATGGTTGCGGCGGCAGAAAGGCGGCGTCTTCGAACCCGTGGCTCACGATACGCGCGGACATTATTGGGACGTGTTCATTCGCAAACATCGCGAAGCATTCGACGCCGATCCGACCATGTATGCGCTTCGCCCGAATGCGAATGGCCAACTGGTGCGTGCAGGGCCGCAGATCGAAAGCACCCATCCGCGCATCGCCCCGATGATGGCGCAGGATATTCGCGACGCTTTCGCAAGGAACGGCTGGCCCAACGACAAGGCCGTGGGCTTCCCGATCGGCCCTGCGGATGGCGCGGGGTTTTCGCAATCCGCAGAAGCGCAAGCTGCGGGATCGGGGCGATTCGATGTGAATTCCGGCGTTCCCGATCAGACCGACCATCTGGTGCTTCTGGCCAACCGAATTTTCGCGGAACTGGGCGATGACTATCCCAACGTCCATCTCGGTTATTATTCCTACGCCGCGCATGGCGACTATCCCGTGCGCTACCGACCGCACCCCCGGCTGGTGCAGATTTTCGCGCCGATTAATTTTTCCCGCTATCATTCGATTATCGATCCGCTGTCCGACACGCAGGCCGATTATCGCACTGTGTTCGATCAATGGACGGCGCTGTCGCAGGAACAGGGCAACCCGCTCCTCTATCGCGGATATAATTGGAACCTCGCCGAAAACATGCTCCCCCATACCAAGCTGCGCATTTGGGGCGAAGAACTGCCCTATTACGCGGCGAACGGCATCGGGGGGCTGAATGTGGAAGCGACCAAAGCCTGGGCGGTGAACGGCCCCGGCGATTGGCTGTTCATGAAGCTCGCCTGGGATGCTTCGCAGGATTGGCGGGCGCTGCTGCGCGAATATACAGCCAAGAGTTTCGGGTCGGGGGCGGCGCCCATGGAACGCCATTTCTTGCGTCTGGCGGAACGGCAGCATTCCGCTGCGCAGGAGGCTGGATCCTATCACGCGATACCTTTGATATTCGACCGCGCTTTTGCAGCAGCTGCACGGCGCGATGTGGAAGAGGCGATCGCGTCGGCGGCATTGCCGGACCAGAAGACACGCGCCGCGCATTTTCTCCATACGATCGGTGCGCTCGACCTGTATCTCGATTATTACGAAGCGACGCTGCGGTTCGATTTCGCCGAAGCAAATGCCGCATTCGCCGCGATGCACCGTCATTGGGAAACCGCCTATGCCCAGAACAGCGATCTGGTGGCGCGCGAAGGACCAGACTATCTCGACCGGTTCATACGCCCGTTCGTCGAAGCGGCAGCGACTTATTCGGCATCCCCTTACGCTCTCACAGTCCGACTGCCCGATGCGCTTCCCACAGCCTTTGCATCGCGCGAGGATGGCGAGCGGCTGGGCTATCACCGGCGCGATCCGGTTGGTACGCAGGCGGCGTTCACCGATACAGCCACCTATTCGACCACCTGGGACGATCAGGGGCTGACCCGGCGCGGCGGTTCCGTCTGGTATCGGTTCCGCATGCCCAACCCCGATCTAGCGGATGGTCGCGCATTATCGCTGTTCTTGGGCGGTTTCGACGATACGGCCACGGTCTGGGTCAACGGCACGCGTGTCGGAACGAGCAAAGGGCGATTTTCGGAACCGGCTATCTTCGATCTAAGTGGGCATACGACCAACGATGCCGACATCACTATCGCCATTCACATCGATCGAGCGGACGGCATCAATGAAATCGGTGTCGGTGGCCTGTTCCGCCCAAGCTTCCTGTTTACCGGACCTGCGCCGCAATCGTAACGGCTTCATGGGCAAGCCGTATGACCGTGTCGTAATCGCCCGCTGCGATCGCATTTTTCGGGGTGAGCCAGCTGCCCCCGCATGCGAACACGTGTGGCAACGCCAGATACTCGCCGAGATTGCCGGCGGCGACACCGCCTGTCGGCATGAACCGCATGTCGCGGAATACTGAACCCAGCGCCTTCAGCATCGGCACCCCGCCTGCCAGTTCCGCCGGAAAGAATTTCACGGTTCTCAGACCGAGCGCATACGCGCGCTGTACCTCGCCCGGCGTCACGACGCCGGGAAAGATCGGCATAGTCCTTTCGGCGCAGTGATGCACGATGGCGTCGTCCAGGCCGGGGCAAACAATGAATTGCGCACCGGCAGCCTCGACCGAACGCGCCTGATCGACCGTCAGGACCGAACCCGCCCCTATGGCAATCCCCGGAACTGTTGCGGCGACCGCTTCCAGACATTGCAGCGCTGTATCGGTGCGCAGGACGACTTCCATGACGGTCAGCCCGCCATTGCGCAGCGCTATCGCCGTACGAACGGCGGTGTCGGTATCGTTCGTTTGAATCAACGGCACGATCGGTGCCTGCGCCAACCGGTTTAAAATCGTCTGCGTCACACTGATCGCCTCATCATAGTCCTTGGGTTCGAGAAGCGGCGTGGCGCCCGAAATGTCAACCAAGCTGAATGCGCTGCGTGTAGAGGTGTGTGCCCAATGCCCGATGCAATCGTGAACGATGCGAATTATCGACTGATACCGAAACTGGCATGAGGCGTTTGCCATAGCCTCACGAATATCCATGAAGTCGCGCGCGATCGCCGCGATGGGTTCGGGCGAGAATTGCATCATGGCAACCCGCGACGACCGCTACGCCAAATCGAACGTACCCAAGATTGCACCGGCGATCGGCAATGACCGGTCGAGGCCGAGCTCCAGCGCTGCTTATGCCGACGTCGCACGGTGCAACGCGTCGTTTCGCCGATCCGGTAGATCGCCGCGGTGGGCCGCTAACGCACTTTGCAGTGTCGCCACGAACTCGTCGTAGCAAAAATCGGCAACGCACGCGGGTTCGAACCCATGATCACCGCATCGCGCTCAACCTTGCTATAGGCGACGGCGACATTCGGGCGGGGGATCGTTGCCACGCGCATATCGGTTGCGATCCACATTCCACGCGGCAAAACGATTCTGGGACGCGGCGCCGGTTCGCCACGTTTCAACGACATCACGAAGGTGAAAATGCTGGCGATGGCAGCGTATAGCTCCTCGCGGATCACCTGGTTTTCGCGCGTGGTGACATAGACCGACGCGGCGAGCGCGGGGTATTCCAGCGTCGGCGGACCGTTCTTCCCCCGCCAATTCCCGGATTGCCAACGCCTTGTCCCCGCGCCCCTTAGCGCGCAGGATCGGCGCGCCTGTGGGGGTAGGATCGTACGTCATCGCGACCGAAAAATGCGTGGGGTTGGTCAGCACGAACTGCGCATCGTTCATGGCCTTCGCGACGCCGCCCATCGCCAATTGTCGTTGCTTGCCCCGGATTGTCGTGCGTTTTTCAGGCGAGCCTTCCTGCGTCTTTTGCTCGTCCCGCATGTCCCGAGGGCTTTTCTTCAGCAAGGATTTGCCCAGTTCGATACGCCCGTTCGGCCCGAAGATCCGGCCCGGCCCCTCGACGGAATTGAGCCGCGACCCCTTGAAGGCCAGATCGGCAGGGACGAACCGCCATTCCCCGAACTGCATTTGCGAACACACGATCGCGATCGTCACCAGTGCGCCGAGCGAGACGATGGCGACGATGACCACGTTCATTGCATCGGTCAGCATTTCGGCCGGCGTTTCGATCGGTGTCCAGACCAGCACGAATACCGCGATCGCACCCGCCATCGCAATGCGGACCTGCAGCGGAATGCTGGACGCGCCGAAATCAACACTTGGTTGGGCGGCGATAGCTGGAGCCCCAAAGCCTGACGCAAGATGGAGAG
>JBASAR010000181.1:0-14320 GCA_049650705.1 Pontixanthobacter sp.
AAATGGCGTTGATCACCGGCGCGGCGCAGGGGCTGGGGCGTGCCCATGCCACGATGCTGGCGCGCGAAGGCGCACGCGTTCTGTGCACCGATGTGAACGGCGGGGGGGCGCAAGACACCGCCGCGGCGATCTGCGACGCGTTCGGCGCCGATAGCGCTTACGGCATTGCCCATGATGTGACCGTGCCGGAGGATTGGGACAAGGCAGTCGATATGGCGCGCGAACAGCTGGGTGGCCTCAATGTCTTGGTCAATAATGCCGGTATCGGGGTCGCGGGCAACATCGAAAGCTGCGATTTCGCCGACTGGCAGCGGTGCTTCTCGGTCAATGTGGATTCGATCTCTCACGGGTGTCAGAAGGCCTTGCCGCTGATGCGGGACCATGCGCCAGGATCGATCGTGAACATATCGTCTATCGCTGGATTGATCGCCAGCGACACGATGCCTGCTTATAATGCGTCGAAGGCGGCGGTGTGGATGCTTTCCAAATCGATCGCGCTGCATTGCGCAAAGAAAAATATGCAAATTCGCTGCAACTCCATTCATCCTACTTTCGTCGACACTCCGATCCTGGATGGCACGGCGGAACATGCGGGGATCGAAAAGCAGGTGCTGCTCGACAAGCTCGCACGACAGATTCCGCTTAAATTCGTGGGCGAGCCCGACGATATCGCCAATGCCGTCCTTTATCTCGCCAGCGATGAAAGCCGTTTCATGACGGGTGCCGAGATAAAACTGGACGGTGGCATTTCGGCGATGTGATCCACGACCGCGTCGATCGTTCAGTTCGCGATCAAGCCGATGGCCAGATAGACGAGGATCAGCGATCCGAAGCCAAGCAGCGTGCCGAGAACGAAAGCAATGCGGACGATCGTGACGTCGATATCGAAATGCCGCGCGATCCCGCTGCAGACGCCCCACAATTTGCCGTTCGGCCGATCGAGCCGGAATGTATCGGGTCGGGTCGATCGGCGATCCTTTTTTTCGATATCGTTCATGCGATCCCTCCTGAAAGAGTGACGGCGTTCGTGGCGGGCAGGATCGCCGTTGCCAGGAAGAGGGTGGATACGGCCACGGCGGCCATGGCGGCGCCGATGCGCTGGCGGATTGTGGAAATGGTGTGCATGATACGGTCCTTTATTTATGCGTTGCGTCGATGGGTCAGGCGATACCGGCTGGTAGCAGAAGCCCCTGATTGGCAGGCAGGATCGCCGTGGCGAAGATGACGACCGAGAATGCGACCGAGGTTACGGCGGCAATGGCGCGGTTTCCGAATTTGGTGAAATTGAACATGATGTTTCTCCCTTTGGTGTGGATCGAGGGGACCTTCCCGTCGATACAAACAGCTTTGCAGAGACCGTGCCAATTTCGTAAAACCCGCCGGAAAGCTGAACTCTGGAGGAATAGGAGCGCTTGCCATATTCATCCTGCGCTCATTATCGGTGAAAAGTCCCAAGGCTTGGGAATCCCATTTCGAGTGGCCCCCACGGATGGGTTTCTTTACCAAGAGGCCCGCGCATGGCCCTCGACCGCATAACCCTTTCGCATTTCCGCAATCACACCGAAACACGGTGCGACGATACGCGCATGTTCAATCTGCTGATCGGGGAGAACGGCGCGGGCAAAACCAATGTGCTGGAGGCGCTTTCGCTTCTCGCCCCGGGTCGCGGGCTGCGACGTGCGGCGCTGCCCGACGTGGCCGATCATCAGGGGCCGGGTGGTTTCGCGATCGGTGCGACCCTTCGGACCCGCGATGCCGGCGAACCCGTGCGTATCGCCACACATACGCGCGATACAGCGCCTGCACGCCGCTTGGTGCGCATCAACGAAGCGGAGACCAGCGCGGTGGCGCTCGGTGAATGGCTGGCGATCGGATGGCTGACCCCCGCCATGGACAGGATATTTACCGACAGCGCGGGGGATCGGCGGCGGTTCGTCGATCGGCTGGCGTTGGCGCTCGACCCCTCGCACGCCCGCCATGCCACGCGGTACGAAGCGGCCTTGCGTGAACGCAATCGTTTGCTGGGCGACGAACGGCCGCCCGAACCGGAATGGCTCGACGGGGTGGAGGCGCAACTGGCCGATCATGGCGCATCGCTCGCCGCGGGACGCGCACGGTTGCTGTCGTTCTTATCGGGTGAACTGTCGCTCCTGCCCGAAGCACCCTTCGCCAGACCCACCCTCACTTACGTCAATGGCGGGCCCATTACGCGCGAAGCCTTGTACGACGCTTTTCGCGACAGCCGCCGCCGGGATCGCGCTGCCGGTCGCACATTGATCGGCCCCCATCGCGACGAGATCGCGGTCGCCATGGCGGGCAAAGGCATCGCCGCCGCCGCATCGTCGACCGGGGAGCAGAAAGCGATGCTGATCGCGATCGTCATCGCCCACGCCAATCTCGCCGCACGTGGGCGGCCCAACCTGCTGTTGCTGGACGAGGTTGCCGCCCATCTCGACCCGGTTCGCCGCGACGCGCTGTTCGCACGATTGGCCGATAGCGGCGCGCAAATTTGGTTGACCGGGACCGAACTGGCTCCGTTCGTCGCGCTTCGTGAAACGGCTGCGATCTGGCGCGTCGTCGATGGATGCCTGCATCGTATCTAAAACGCGTCTTATCCAAAACGCATCGTATTCAGCACGTTTCGTATGTGAACCACACCGCCTTCCGCCCGATTACTCTTCCGGCGGAAGTGCGTTCACGACCTCGTCCAACGTCGCCGCCACCAGCGTTTCGATCCCCTCTTCGGTCGGATGGATCCGGTCGGATTGAATGAGCGAGGGTTCGCGATAGATCGACTCAAGGAAAAACGGCACCAGTTCGGCATCGTACCTTTCGGCGAGGTCCGGATAGATCGCATCGAACCCACCCCGGAACTGCGCAAAATTCGGCGGGGCGCGCATACCCATCAGCAGCACGGGAATGTCGCGTTTTCGCAATTCGGCCAGCATGGCGTCCAGATTGGCGCGCGTTTCAGCGGGTTCTATACCGCGCAGCAAATCGTTGCCGCCCAGTTCGAGGATGAACAGATCGGGCTTCGTCGCCTGCGCGTCGAGAATAAAGGCAAGCCGCTGCTGCCCCGCCGCCGTAGTGTCCCCGGACACACCGGCATTGGTGACCCGCGCGTCGATACCGCGCGCCCGCATGGCGGCTTCCAGTTTGGCCGGATAGCTGTCCGCCGCATCGACATTATACCCCGCGAACAGACTGTTGCCGAACGCCAGTATGCGCCGTTCCGGCCCCATGACGGGCACGGCGTTGGACGTATCGGCAGCAGCGTTCGATGGCGCGACCGGCTCTGCCGATGGCGCTTCGTTGCGGCACCCGCCGACAAGCAAGGCCGTGCCCAGGATCAGCCCGAGTGGAACGATCGATGAAAGGCGGTGTTGCACTCTTTGATCCTCCTGCGGGCGAGCCACCTTGCCCGGCCCCCTCCCCTATGCGAATGGCATTGCGTGACAAGTGCAAACACGATTTCCGCCCGCAGCCTGACGCTGACCTACGATCCGAAGACTACGCCGGTGGAGGTGCTGAAAGGCATCGATCTCGACGTGGCCCGAGGCGAAGTCGTCGCGCTGCTGGGCCCTTCGGGATCAGGCAAAAGCTCGCTGATGGCGGTCTTGTCCGGGCTCGAGCGCGCGAGCGGCGGTACGATGCAGGTTGCCGGGCAGGATTTCATGACGATGGACGAGGATGCGCTGGCGCAAGCCCGGCGGGGCCGGATCGGGATCGTGCTTCAGGCCTTCCACCTGCTTCCCACGATGACCGCGACGGAGAATGTGGCAACCCCGATGGAGCTCGCCGGCATGGTTGATGCGACGCCGCGCGCCGAAGCGGAATTGACCGCGGTCGGCCTGGGCCATCGCCTGCACCATTATCCGACCCAGCTGTCGGGTGGCGAGCAGCAGCGCGTGGCCATCGCCCGTGCCATTGCCCCCAGCCCGGAATTGATCTTCGCGGACGAACCGACCGGCAATCTCGATGTGGCGACGGGCCATGACATCATCGATCTGTTGTTCACCCGCCGCCGCGAAACCGGTGCGACTCTGCTCGTCATCACACATGATGTGGAACTCGCCGAACGCTGCGACAGGATCGTCACCATTGCCGATGGACGGATTGCTAGCGACACCGTGGCGAACCCTCGCGCATCATGAGCGAGACCATCTCATGGAATACGGCGTGGCGCATCGCCCGCCGCGATCTGAACGGACGTTTTCGCGGATTGCGATTGCTGTTGGTGTGCCTGTTCCTGGGCACAGGCGCGATCGCCGCGATCGGTACGCTGACCGGTGCGATCGGCAACGAATTGGAAGGTCGCGGGCAAATTCTGCTGGGCGGGGACTTGGAGATCGAAGTCTGGCAGCGCGATCTGTCTGCCGAAGAGCGCGGTGCATTGGCGCGGTATGGGCAAATATCGGGGGGAACCCGGTTACAAGCCATGGCAAGCGCGAACGACAACGCCGCACCGATCGGATTGAAGGCGGTCGATGGCAACTGGCCCCTATACGGCACGCTGACGTTGACCGACGGTCGGACGGTCGGCGCGCCGTCGGGAACCGACGCCTATCTCGCGCAAGGGGCGATGGATCGGCTCGGCATCGCGGTCGGTGACCGTTTCACCATCGGAACCGCGACCTTGCGCGCTGCCGGCATTATCGACAATGAACCGGACAAGTTGAGCGAGGGGTTTCAGCTCGGCCCCACCATCATCGTCGGCGAAGACGTGCCGGGCGCAGCCGGGCTGGTGCAGCCGGGCAGCCTGTACGAAAGCAAATATCGCGTCGCATTTGCGGGCGATACCGATCCCGAAGCCGTGCAAGAGGCGCTAGAAACGCGGTTCCCGAATTCCGGGTTCGATTTCCGTACGCGCGACCGCGCAAGCCCAGGGGCGGACCGTTTCGTGTCGCGCATGGGCGAATTCCTGACGCTGGTAGGGCTGGCGGCGCTTATTATCGCCGGTATCGGTATTGGTGGGGGCGTATCTTCCTATCTCGAAGCGCGACGGTCCAGCATCGCGACGCTGAAAGTGCTGGGCGCATCCGGTCGCGATATCGCGCGCATCTACGCGCTGCAGATCGGGGCGGCAGCGTTGTTGGGGAGTTTTCTCGGCTTGCTTGCCGGCGTGCTCGTAACGCCGATCCTCGCCAATGCCCTGGAGGGACTGCTGCCGGTCGCGCCGGGTTTCGTGTTCGAACCGGTCGCGCTGCTCGTCGCGGCGGCTTACGGCCTGCTCGTCGCGGTTGTGTTCGCGGCGACGCCCATTCTGCGGGCGAGGCGCTTTCCGGCGATGGCGTTGATGCGTGCCCGCGTCGTGCCGCTGTCGCGCGATGGTCGCGCCATCGGCCTCGTCGTCGGTGGATTGGCCGGTATCGTAATTCTTGCATTGGTTACGGCGGATCAGCCCCTCCTATCGGGCGGCTTTCTCATCGGCGCGGCGGTGATCCTTGGAGTACTCGCTTTGCTGGGGTGGGCTATCCAGACGCTTGCCGCGCGGTTGCCGCGCCCGGCCAACCCGCTCCTTCGCAATGCGCTGGCCAATCTGCACCGACCCGGCGCGTCGACCGGAGCTTTGGTGACGGCGCTAGGGTTTGGACTCAGTGCATTCGTCCTTCTGGCGGCAATACAATCCAGCATCAATGGCAACATCGAAAGCCGGGTACCGAACGAGGCACCCGACTACTTCGTGCTGGATATACCGCGCGATGATGCGGCCAAATTCGACGAATTGGTCAGGCAAGATAATGCCGATGCGGTCATCCGCACGGTGCCTGCCATGCGCGGCGCGATACTGGCTTATGGTCCTGAAAACCGAATGACCCGGGTGGCCGATCTGGAGGAGATACCCGAAGGCGCGTGGCCGTTGCGGGGGGAACGCGGCCTTACCTATTCGCGCACGGTGCCGCAGGGCAATGTCGTGACTCAAGGCGAGTGGTGGAGCCCGATGCATGCCGGCGATCCGCTTGTTTCGGTAGATGAAGAATTTGCCGAAGCGATCGACCTTCAGATCGGCGACCGGTTGACAGTGGGCATTCTCGGCGTCGAGCGAACCGCAACCGTCGCCAATTTCCGGCGTATCGAATGGGAAAATATGGGCTTCAATTTCGTCCTCGTTTTTTCCGAAAACGCCATTTCCGATGCACCGCATAATTTGACCGCGACGATCGATTTACCCGAAGGCGCGCCCAGCGGACCATTGCTGCGCGAATTGGTCGATGATTTTCCTTCCTCTTCGGTCATCGAGATCGGCCAGGTATTGCGCGAGGCGCGCACGATCCTAAGCCAGGTCGGTCTCGCCACATTCGCGGCCGCATCGGTCGCGGTACTGGCCGGCCTGGCAGTGCTGATCGGGGCGATCGCGGCGGCGCGGGCAGTACGCACTTACGACACGGTCGTGATGCGGGTATTGGGCGCAAGCCGACGGCAGGTGCTCATCATGCAGTTGGCGGAATATGGCGCATTGGCGCTGATCCTCGCCGGCGTGGCCCTGGGTCTCGGGACGGGGCTCGGTTGGCTGGTGATCACGCAGCTGTTCGAATTCGACTGGCTGCCGAACTGGTGGGAGATTTTGGGGGTGCTCGGCGGCGGTTTGGCGTTCGTGCTGACATTTGCCCTGGCCGGATCGCTGCCGTTGCTGCGGGCGAAACCGGCGCAGGCGCTACGGGCGCTGTAAAGCACGCATCTTGCGGGTTCGATCAGGTCCAATGAAAAGGGCCACCTTGCGGCGGCCCTTTGTTTAATTCTCGAATTACTGAAATCAGAATTTGAAACGAACCGTACCGCCATAGGTACGGGGCTGGTTCGGGTAACCCGATACCGTGCCCGCCTGCGCCACGCCGTCGAACACGGTCGTGATGTACCGATCGTCCAGCAGATTACGGACATAGGCTGACAGTTGTAGGCCGTTATCCATGGCGAATGTCAGCGATCCGTTGACCAGATTGACCTCGCTGCGGAAATTGCGGGCGATCGCACGCGCCGGTGCGAATGGATCGGCCAGGCTACGGTCGATGAAGGCAGGCAGGCCGTCTTGCGTCTGCGTATTGCTCTCATGATTATAGTCGACCCGGCCGATCAGCATATTGCCGCTGGCACCGAACTCGTGCGTGTAGGTTGCCGATGTCGCGATCGAATATTCCGGGATACCGGCCGGGCGAAGGCCCGACAGATCGCCCACGGCGGACCCCAGGAAGCTGTCATATGTCGAATCGAGATAGGTCAGGGCGAATGTCAGGATCAGCGGATCGACCGGAACGATGGTCGCATCCAGTTCGAACCCCTTGGTCGACTGTTCACCCGCATTGGCTAGTGCGAAGCCGGTGCCGGTAAAGACGTTCGACTGGAAACCTTCCAGTGTCTGATCGAACAGCGCGATGTTGAAGCCCAATCCATCGAACTGTGCCTTCAGGCCCACTTCGTAAACTTCGGCTTCCTCGGGATCGGCGAAACGCGTTCCGGTGGAAAGGTTGGGAACGGCAAGACCGGCATCGCGAACGGGCGACGACGGCGCAAGTATCGTACTGCCCAGCGGACCGGGCGTGAAGATGCCAGGCAGCGGCCGGCTGTCGCGCGACAGGTTGACCGACGATGCTTTGTAGCCCGTTGCATAGGTCGCATAGACGTTCAGATTGTTGTCGATCTGATACGCAATACGGCCGGTATACGTGACCTTGTCGTCCCGGGTCTCGCCATCTTCCAATGCGTTGGGTACGTTCAGGAATGGCGGCTGGAACTGCAATGCACGCAGACCGAGCAGTGGGTTGGTTGCCGGGTTCTGCGCCCCGGCCGCGATCGCGCCGAAGGCTGCCGGGTTCGCCGCCGCGAAAGCCGCCAATGCCGCGGGATCGCGACCGTTGACACCGAAACCCGCCAGACCCTGCACGATACCGGCGTCGACCAGATTGATCTGACCCAGTTCATCGAAGGCGGTCAGATTTGCGCTGAAATCTTTCTTATCGTTGGTGTAATTGAGACCACCGGTCAGGACCAATCCGTCGATCGGTTCGAAATCGACCGTACCGAAGATGGAGTAGGCTTCGTTGTCGAGGGTGAATTGCTCATCCGTCAGCAGGCCGGGGCTGAAGATGCTGCCCTGGGGCAGACCGAAGGCCGCTTCCACACCGTTGAATATCTGCGGATTGCCGGCCAGCAAGGAGAAGAAATTGCGCCCTTGCGTGCCGGTGATCAGCTGACTGTCCTGTTCGATGTCCTCGTTGAAATAGAAGCCACCGAGGAGGAAGTTGAACGGTCCGTCGAAATCCGATGCAACGCGGAATTCCTGCGTGATCGTCTGAATTTCCTGGTTGGTGATCTGATTGACGATGTCCGCGCTCGAAAAATCGACATCCTGCACATTGTCGGATTTGAGTTCGCGATAGGCGGAGATGGAGGTCAGCGTCAGGGCGCCGATATTGTAATCGAGCTGCGCCGATCCGCCGTAGCTGTCGATCTTGTTTGTCGGCGCGAGGTTGAGGAACGTCGTATCGCCGAACAGATCTTCCGCTGCGATCGCTCCACCCACTGCAAAGATAGCGGGTGTCGTCGGTCCGACCAGAAGATTTCCGGCGTAGCAGCATTCTTCGTCGATGCGGTTGTAATCGCCGATCAGGCGAAGTTTGAAATCGCGGCTGGGTTCGAACAATGCCTGTGCGCGCACGCTGTAACGGTCGCGATTGTTGATATCGATGCCGAGGTTGGGCACATCGACATAGCCGTCGCGTTTGTTGTAATTGCCGTCCAGCGACACGGCGATCGTATCGGTGATCGGCCCAGTCACGTCACCTTTGAAGATGTACTGGTTGAAATTGCCGTAAGTCGCCTCGACCGAACCACCGAAATCGAACTGCGGTTCGCGGGTGACGACCGAGATGACGCCTGCCGATGCGTTCTTCCCAAACAGGGTCGATTGCGGGCCGCGCAGCACTTCGATCCGCTGCACGTTGGCGAGATCGCCGATCTGCCCGGCGGAGCGCGAACGGTATACGCCGTCGATGAACACGCCGACCGATGGTTCGATCCCGGCATTATTGGCGCCGTTGCCGAAGCCGCGAATGATGAAGTTGGTGTTGGCCGAACTCTGCAAGGTATTGACGCGCAGCGAAGGTGCGACGGTCTGCAGATCGTTGAGGTCGCGAATTTGCGCCCGCTCCAGCGTCTCGCCCGATGTCACGGTGACCGCGATAGGCGTTTCCTGCAGCGTCGTTTCACGCTTCGACGCGGTGATGACCACCAGATTGCCGGCGGCGATGCCGTCGGTCGGGTCTTCGTCGTCATCTTCCTGCGGGATCTGCGCGTCGGGCTGGGCGAAGGCGACGGATGGGGCCAGCAAACCGGCGGCGGCAACGCCTGCATACAGGGCGTGGCGCAGTTTACGGGCGTCAAAATCGGTGAAGTTCAACAAATCGGCATCCTTAACCATGCGGCCCATTCTATGCGCGGACCGCTTCTGGCGCGTGGCTTAGATAGGGGGGAACCACCGCTCAAGCGAAAACAACATATGAGCAACAGTCGCGCCCCTTTGTTGCAGCGGGGTTACAGTAATCCTTCCCCACTTCGCGAACACTTCGCCCCGCCACCGGGCTTGCCGTGACCTGCCCCATGCGGTAGGGCGCGCGCGATATTGCGCTGCACCATATTGCGCGCCATCCCATCGAATTCGCAAACGAAAGCACACATCATGTCCGCCAATCAGCGCAACGTGGCCATCATCGCCCACGTCGACCACGGCAAGACCACTCTTGTCGACCAGCTTTTCCGCCAGTCCGGTACGTTCCGCGACAATCAGCGCGTGGAAGAACGCGCGATGGATTCCAACGATCTGGAGAAAGAGCGCGGCATCACCATTCTGGCGAAATGCACCAGCGTGGAATATGGCGAAGGCGAGGATACGCGCCGGATCAACATCGTCGACACGCCCGGTCACGCCGATTTCGGTGCCGAAGTCGAGCGCATTTTGAGCATGGTCGACGGCGTCATCCTACTGGTCGATAGCGCGGAAGGCGCGATGCCGCAGACCAAATTCGTGACCGGCAAGGCGCTGGCGTTGGGCCTCAAACCCATCGTCGTCGTCAACAAGATAGACCGTCCCGATCAACGCGCGGTCGAGGTGTTGGACGAAGTGTTCGATTTGTTCGTGTCGCTCGATGCGAATGACGAACAGCTCGATTTCCCCGTGCTCTACGCGTCGGGCCGCGATGGCTATGCGAGCGAGGATGTGGAAGCGCGTTCCGGCACGCTCGATCCCCTGTTCAAGAAAATCGTCGAGCATGTTCCCGCCCCCGGTTTGGATGCTGGCGGCAAGTTCAGCTTCCTCGCCACCTTGCTCGATCGCGACAATTTCATGGGTCGTGTGCTGACCGGGCGCATCCAGTCGGGCACGATCAACGTGAACGATCCGATCCATGCGATCGACGCCGATGGGAAAGTCGTGGAAAGCGGGCGTGCCACGAAGATCCTGGCGTTCAACGGTCTGGAACGGGTGCCGGTGGAAAGCGCCAAGGCCGGCGACATTATCGCGATCGCCGGTCTGGAAAAGGCGACCGTGTCGAACACCATTTGCGATCCGTCGGTGTCCGAACCGATCGCCGCGCAGCCCATCGATCCGCCCACGCTCGCCATGCGCTTCAGCGTGAACGATAGTCCACTGGCCGGTCGCGAAGGCAGCAAGGTGACCAGCCGCATGATCCGCGACCGTCTTGCGCGCGAAGCGGAAAGCAATGTCGCCATCCGCATCACCGAAGCCGCCGACAAGGACAGTTTCGAAGTGGCCGGCCGCGGCGAATTGCAGCTTGGCGTCCTGATCGAAACCATGCGCCGCGAAGGCTTCGAACTGGGCATCAGCCGCCCCAAGGTGCTGTTCAAGGAAGAGGACGGCAAACGGATGGAGCCTTACGAACAGGTCGTCATCGATGTGGACGACGAACACTCCGGCACCGTCGTCGAAAAAATGCAGCGCCGCAAAGCCGACCTTACCGAAATGCGCCCCAGCGGTATGGGCAAGACGCGGATCACCTTCTCCGCTCCGTCGCGAGGGCTGATCGGTTATCACGGTGAATTTCCGTCCGATACGCGCGGCACCGGGATCATGAACCGGCTGTTCGAAAAATACGACGCGTATAAGGGCCCCATCGCAGGCCGTCAGAACGGTGTGATGATATCCAACTGCGCTGGTGAGGCCGCGTCCTACGCGCTCAACATGCTGGAGGAACGCGGCGAGTTGTTCATCAGCGGCGGTGCAAAGATTTATGAAGGCATCATTATCGGCGAAAATGCGAAGCCCGAGGATCTCGAAGTCAATCCGATGAAGTCGAAGCAGCTCACCAACTTCCGCTCGACCGGCAAGGACGATGCCATCCGCCTGACCACGCCGCGCAAGATGAGCCTGGAACAGGCCATCGCCTATATCGACGACGATGAAATGGTCGAGGTAACGCCGGAGAGCATCCGCCTGCGTAAGTCGATGCTCGACCCCCATGAGCGCAAGAAGCACAAGCGCAAGATGGAAGTCTGACGCCCCGCTTGTCGACGTCCCGACTAGTAAACCAAATACGTTTCGCCGAGGACCAGTGCCGCATACAGCACGGTCCCGGCGAGGAACGGCCCGAACCGGCTTTCGCGTTCTTCGGGTAGTTCTTCCTTCATCACGGTAAGTATGATGGCGCCTGCGATGAAGGCGAACAGGCAACCGATGGCCAGTTCGGGCAATGTGATCGCCTGCCCCAAAACCCAACCCGCGATCGTGGCCGCAGCCAACACATACCGCCCCGCCCGATCGTAGATTTCGGGATGATGAGAGCGGCTGCCGAAATCCGCCGTCACGAAATGCAGCGACATCGCAACGAAATAGATTGCCAGCCCGGCAAAGGTCACGTCCTCGCGATGGTTGAGCAAATAGGTGATGGTCATCACCAAGACCGACGTGGCCGCAATATGCAGCCAGAATATGGCTTGCGTCGGGCGCTCCCTATCACCCGGCTTGGGAATTCCATCCCGACTGATAAGGATCGCCTTCTCAACCCCGTAGAAGAGCACCAGACCAGCGAGCGACAGCGTGTAGACCAGCCCCTCCGCCAATGGATGCGACAATCCGGTTGCGTCCGCGAACACTCCGCCGTGCAGCCCCAATTCGGGTAGGACGTGCAAAAACACATATCCAACCGCCACACCGCCCGCGAGAGACAGCCATGCGCTGCGCGGTTCGCTATCCAGAAAACGCAGCTTGCCCACGAACAGATGAATCGTGGCAAAGGCGATCGCGAGCGACAAGGTCAGCAATTCGGGCAGTTCGAGCATGATGGGCCGGACCCTAACCCCTTCGGCCCCGGGTGCAAGAAACGGGTTTGCGGCGACCGGCCTTCTTTCGGCAACCGTCCTATGGTTAGCGGCGTGTTACCGGACCCTTTACCGAAGGTTTAAGGTTTCGCCGTAATCGGTGCCTTATGAAAATCTTCCGCAAGCCTGTCACGAACGTCCGCACCCCCGGCATGGTCCGCAGATTGCTGAGGGACCGGACGGCCAATACCCTTGCCATCACGGCCGCGTCCGTCTTGCCGTTGATCGGTGTTGTCGGCGGCGGTGTCGACACCGGGCGCATATATCTTGCGAAATCGCGACTGCAACAGGCCTGCGACAGTGCCACGCTGGCGGCGCGTAAGCAGCTGGGTGCCCGCGCGCTGGAAGAAGGCGGCATTCCCGGCGATCTCCACGACACCGCGGACAATTTCTTTCGAACGAACTTCCAGACCGGTACCTATGGCACGCGCGATACGACGTATGAACTGAGCCATTCCAGCGGCACGCAGATGGATGGCGAGGCCAGCACCAAGGTGCCCACTACGCTGATGTCCGTATTCGGTTACGACGATGTCGATATCGACGTCGATTGCAGCGCCGATTTGAACTTGCCGAATATCGACATCGTTCTGGTGCTCGACATGTCGGGATCGATGAGCCTTCCGGCAGGCTCCGGCACCCGTATGGCAGCCCTTCAGGAAGCGGTGTTTGCGTTTTACGACGAGATTATGGCGGTCAAACCGGTCGATGCCCGTGTCCGCATCGGTATTGTGCCGTATAACTCAAACATAAACGTTGGCGAAACGCTGATGGCGCTGAACCCGGATTATGTATCGGACACGTTCACCTATCAAAGCCGCGTTCCAAATTTCGAAATCGAGGAAACCTATTCGGATCGTAGGGAGCCTGTGCCGCGCGAAAAAGCATGGCTGGGTTCCACCACGGATTTCGATTACAGCTGGTCTTCGAACCGCAACCATTCGCAATATGGGCAATCGCAGTGCGATGCCTATGACGGTACCTATACGGTAAACGGCGAACGCTGGGTCATCAGCAACGACGATTGGGAAGGTAACTATTTTCCCAGTCGGCACAGTTCGGCCACCGGCGCCTGCATAGCGCGCGTCGTGAAATATCATAAAACGCCGATAAAGAAATTCGTCGATTACACCTACAAACCGCGCATCATGGGCGTGCATGATGGCAAGGTGTTCAAGCAAGGCGGAACGATTACGACGGATACCGGCATCCGGGGTGCGAACGAGCAAAGCAGATGGAGGAACTGCATCGAAGAAACCACCACAGTCGCAACCACGAATTTCGATCCCGTCCCAAATGGCGCGTTCGACCTGAATATCGATCACATCCCGACACCAGGCGATGTCGATACGCAATGGCGCCCCATTTGGGAAAAGGTAACCTATGACCGGTTCGGCAGCAGTGAGTTAACGACGACCGCCGATAACACACGTTTCATCAACGACCGGGATGCCAATAAGCGCGGATGGCTCCGATCGCGGGAAGCGACGTGTCCGCAGCGCACACATCAACTGCAAACCTACGATCTGGACGGGAGTGCTCGTAACGCCGACTTCGAACGGCGGATCAATGCTTTGAGGCCGGAAGGCGGCACCTTGCATGATATCGGTATGATTTGGGGCGGACGTCTTATTTCTCCCGATGGCATTTTCGCCGGCAGCAATGGCCCGGCGAGCAATGGCGAACCGATTGTTCGGCATCTGATTTTCATGACCGACGGTCAAATGGGCGCCAATCCTTTTTTTACGACCGCGTATGGCAATTACGATATGGATGAACGGTTTGCTGGACGTGCGCCGAGCGGGCAGTGGGGCGAAGACGAGCTGGCCGTCATTCATAATTCTCGGCTGGACGCCGTTTGCCAGAGCATCAAGAACAAGAATGTCACCATCTGGACGCTATCCTTCACCCTGCCACTCAACAAACACACGAGGGGATGTGCAACCGGCGATAACCGCGCGATGCAGGCGGACGATCGCGACAAGCTGATCGA
>JBASAR010000182.1:0-24748 GCA_049650705.1 Pontixanthobacter sp.
CTTCACGCCCGTGCCCATGGGATCATCGGTGCTGGTATCCTTGCGGCTTTCGGTCGGGCTGCCGGTTTCTTGCGTCAGCGCCCGCGCCTGCTTGGCGACTTCCTGCGCCTGTGCGCGGTGATCGTCCTGTTCGTTATTATGCGTTTCGGGCGCGAGGTCGGCCTGGCGCTGTTCCTGCGAGGTGGGTTTGTCGTTCTTTGAATCGGTCATGGAATGCTCCTTTGCCCCATCAACCCGCAACACCCGGCCCCCGTTCCCCGCTACCTAACGTGTCGGCACCGGCGCATTGCCCGTATAATCGTAAAAACCGCGCCCGGTCTTGCGGCCCAGCCACCCGGCTTCGACATATTTGACCAGCAGCGGCGCCGGGCGATATTTGCTATCGCCGGTGGTGTCGTACAGCACCTTGATGATCTCGAAACAGGTATCGAGCCCCACGAAATCCGCCAGTTGCAGCGGGCCCATCGGGTGATTGAGTCCCAACCGGCAACCTTTGTCGATATCTTCGATACTGGCCGTGCTCTGCCCCAGAACGAACACCGCCTCGTTGATCATCGGCAACAGGATGCGGTTGACGACGAAGCCGGGCTCGTCCTGGCTAAGCACCACTTCCTTACCCAGGCTTTCCGCAAAAGCAGTGATGCGGTCGGTCGTTTCGGGCGCGGTGGCGAGGCCGGGGATGACTTCGATCAGGCCCATGACCGGCACCGGATTGAAGAAATGCAGCCCGATGAAACGCGCGGGATCGGGTGCGTAATTCGCCATGCGGGTAATCGGAATGGAGCTGGTATTGCTGGCCATGATGGCACCGGGGTCCAGCACCTTGCCCGCCGCCTCGAAAATCGCCTGCTTGATCTCTTCGCGCTCGGTCGCGGCTTCGATGATCAGCTCGGCATCCGCCATCGGTGCGTTGTCGGCAATCGGGGTGATCCGCGCGAGTGCGGCTTCGGCATCCGCCACTTCCAGCTTGCCGCGCCCGACCGCCTTGCCCAGCGAGACTTCGATGCCGTCCTTCGCCTTTTCCGAAACGGCCAGATCGACATCGGACAACAGGACATCGATATTGTGGCGGGCGACGGTCTGGGCGATGCCCGACCCCATCTGGCCCGCGCCGATAATGGCGACTTTACGCATAGATTGAAGCCTTCGCATGTGCAGCAAAAGGCGGCATTAGCCGACGGCGTGCACGAATGCTACCTGCCGCCTATCTGTTGGCGCCCGGCACCCATTTGACATCCGCCGCGCCATTGTCGTTCGCGATGCGGGCAAGGACGAAGAGATAGTCGGACAGGCGGTTGATGTACGCAAGGGCATGGGGGTTCACCGGTTCGCCATTCGCCATCGCCACCATCCGCCGTTCCGCCATCCGAACCGCAGCGCGGGCGACATGCGCGCGGGCGGCCGCTTCGCTGCCCCCGGGCAAAACGAAGCTGGTCAGCGGTTCGAGATCGGCGTTGAGCGCATCGATAGCGTGTTCCAGCCATTCGCCTTGGCCTGCCACCATCCGCAGCACCATTTCGGACGGCTCGAAATTCGCGCCCTCTTCCTCGCCCAACGGGGTCGCCAGATCGGCGCCCAGATCGAACATGTCGTTCTGGATGCGGAATATCGCCTCGGCATGGGCAGGGTCGTTCAGCGCCGCCGCCAGCACGCCAAGCGCGCTGTTCGCCTCGTCCACCGCGCCGATCGCCTCCATGCGCGGCGCATGTTTGGCCAAGCGCGAACCGTCGACCAGCCCGGTCGTGCCGTCGTCGCCGGTGCGCGTATAAATCTTGTTGAGCTTGACCATGTCTACGCGTTTTGGACGTGCATCAACGCGCGACGACCAGGATGATCGCGATCACCGCCACGGCCAGCGCCTGATATTTGATCCGCGCGAACATCGCCTTGTTCTGCTTCATCTGCATGTCGCTTGCATCCATGCTTTCGCCGGTCTGCAGGTCGATCTTGGTGCTTTGCATGAAGGCGACGATGCCGCGCACCAGCGAGACGACGACCATGACGCTGAGTATGACGAGCACGATGATGAGGAATGTGTTCATGTCGCCAATCTAGGGCGATTGACGGCAAAAGACAGGGGTAATTGTCACGTTCTCGATAGCGAATAACCATAGGGGAGGTGCCCCGCGCGCAACTGTGCCGCCAGCCGCGTGCCATCCGCCCCGTCAGCCCGCCAATCGTCGAGCGAACGCGATCCGCGCCGTTTGGCGAGCTTGCGCCCATCGCCGTCCAGCACCAGCGCGTGATGATGCCAGCGCGGGACGGCCAAACCAAGCAATGCCTGCAGTAGCCGGTGGATATGGGTGGCGTTGAACAGGTCGCGCCCGCGCGTAACCAGGGTGACGCCGTCCGCCGCATCGTCCAGTGTGGCGGCGAGATGGTAGCTTGCCGGATTGTCGCGGCGGACCAGCACCTGATCCCCGAGCCGTTCGGGCGTCGCGGTTTGCGCGCCCCCCAATTCGTCATGCCACGTAAGCGGGCCGGTCATCGCGGCGGCTTTGTCCACATCCAGCCGCCATGCCGCGGCAGCGCCGGGTTCACCCGTTTTGCCGCGGCAGGTGCCGGGATAGATCGGCCCTTCCAGCCCGATCGTATGCGATGCAGCCGCCACCTCCGCCCGGCTGCAGGTACAGGGGTAAAGAAGCTCCATCGCCCGCAGCCGCTGTGCCGCTTCGCGATAGGATGCCAGCCTTTCCGATTGCGGTGGGACCTCGCGCCAACCCAGCCCCAGCCATCGCAGATCGGACCGAAACGCGCGCGCCAGTTCGGGTTTGCTGCGCGCGCCGTCGATATCCTCGATCCGCAGCAGGAAATCGCCGCCCGCTTCCTCCCCCACGCCATGCGCCAGATCATGTGCGCGGATGGCGGACAGGGCATGGCCCAGATGCAGCGGCCCGTTGGGGCTGGGGGCGAAGCGGGTAACGATCATCCGCGGTTCCACCCCAGACCTTTCGTGCACCACGTTCAACGCGGCTTTCCATGACGGCATTTGTCTGTGGATGCGCATCGTGTAACAGGCTTGACGTCGTTTGTCCCCACAGGTCACAAACGGGACAAGCGGAAAGGAGACGCGCATCATGTTCAAGGCCGAATTGATCGAACGCAGTGCGCGGTTCCGCAGTCTGGCGGACGATGCGGGGCGCAACCCCGCCGAATGCCCCACCCTGGTGCTGAACGCCGATTACACGCCGCTATCTTATTATCCGTTGAGCCTGTGGCCGTGGCAGACCGCCATCAAGGCGGTGTTCCTGGACCGCGTGGACATCGTGGAAAATTACGATCTGCACGTGCATTCGCCTTCGCTCGACATGGCGATCCCGTCGGTCATCGCGCTCAAGCAATATGTGAAGCATGGCGAGTTTCCCGCCTTCACCCGCTTCAACCTGTTCCTGCGCGATAAATTCCAGTGCCAATATTGCGGCAGCCATAACAGCCTGACCTTCGACCACGTCATCCCGCGCCGGTTGGGCGGCAAGACGACGTGGGAAAACATCGCCTCCGCCTGCGCCCCGTGCAACATGAAGAAGGGGGGCCGAACCCCGGCGCAGGCCAAGATGAAGGCCGTCCAGCCGATCCGCCCCACGACCTGGCAATTGCAGGAATATGGTCGGGGCTTCCCGCCACATTACATGCACGAAACCTGGCGCGACTGGCTCTATTGGGACATCGAGCTGGAAGATTGAGTTCGATGTGGCGGTTGCTTCGCGTATTGCTGGGACTCATCCCGGCTATGGGTGCATCGGTGGCTACGGTGCAAACATCTGTAGGTCACGCGGTGCTTACCGATCCGGATGGAGAACCAATCGTATCGGGATCGGTCCATCGCATCGCATCGCGGGTTTATGGCGACGAACGCATTCTCACCGTCCGCCTGCCGCGTGGCTATCACGACGAACCCGAACGCCGTTACCCCGTCATGTTCTCCGTGGATGGCGGGCCGGAACAGGATTTCGACCTCCTGTCCGGTATCGCGGCGGAGGCGGAGTTTTCCGGCAGTTTCGAACCTTTCATTCTGATTGGCATACGCACCGCCGACCGGTACAACCAATTGACCCCGCAATGGACGCAATTGCCGCGCAGCCGGCTGGACGATGCGTTCGGCGGCAGGATTGTGCCCGGCGGGGCAGACAGGTTCCGGGACTATTTGGCGCTAGACGTCGTTCCGTGGGCCACGCAGCGTTATCGAACGGATCGTACGATCCTGACTGCAGCATCGCTCGGCGGATTGTTCGTGCTCGACACGTTTCTCGAGACGCCGGAGATGTTCGATGATTACATCGCCCTTACGCCCGCCGTGTGGTGGGACGGCGGGCTGATCGTGGACGAGGCCGCGGGTAAAATGGCAGCGCATCCCGCATCCGGGCGGCGCATCTATTTCACGATGGGCGATGAAGGGGTCAGCACCAGACCGGCCCCTGGCTTGAAACTCTGGTCGCCGCCTTCCAGACAGCCGCACCCGAGGGGGTGAAATGGGCTTTCGTAGATCGGTCGGACAGCGAAGAACATCGGACCATGGCGCTGACAGGCTGGCTCGATGCGATGCGGCTGCTCTATCTCATCCCTGCACGGTCCGGCCTGCCGCTCGGCCTTCTGTATGACGGATACGAAACGCCGCGCTATTCGAAGGACGTGCAAGCCAACATCGCGCAGGGCAAATGCCGCCACGCAATTGCCCACCCGATCGATTTTGCGCGCAAGAACGCCGGTCGCCATGCCTTCTACGGCATGTGTCTGCTGATGAAACCGGGCGTGCGGATGACAGCCGGAAATTTCGCACTGACGGATTTCGGACGCCGCTGACCGAAGTCGTTCATCCTGTGTCTAAGTAACCGGAATGTCACACTATTTTTATTGTGCGCCGCGGTAGGAACGTGGTCGTCCCGTACCCATTTGTATGCGTGGAGGAGTTCTAAACTCGACGATAGGAATATGCATATGAAGATTACCACATCCCTGTTGCTTGCCACCGCAGCCGCCGTGCTGCCGGCACAGGCTTTCGCACAGGAAACGACAGCGCCGGACGGTAGCAATGCCTTCGGTTTCGAACCGTATGTCGCTGTAGGCGGCGGGTACAACGTCTACGATCGCAAGGATGAGATCGAATCCATCGGCATCGACGATCCGACCGAAGGCGCCTTCATCGAAGGTACCGTCGGCGCGAACGTGCCGCTCGGCCCCGTATTCGTGGGTGCCGAAGGTTTCGGCGCATACGGTTTTTCCGATATCGATTGGGAATATGGCGCAGCGGGCCGTTTCGGCGTCCGCGTCGGTGAAAGCGGCATGTTCTTCGGCCGGGTCGGTTACAAATGGCTCGAAGGCGAAAACGACTTCAACGACGACGATGGCGATTTCATCGACACCGATGACGGCCCCAGCCGCCGTGACCGCGACGGCGTGTTCTTCGGTATCGGCGCGGAAGTCGGCCCCGAGGACATCGGCCTCGGCGGTATCACCGGTCAGGCCGGACCGCGCCTGCGTTTCGGCGTGGATACGTTCAAGGATTTCGAATCCTTCCGCCCCAGCGCGGCTGTCGTGTTCCAGTTCTAAGTTCGAACTGACACACGCCTGATACGAAAAGGCCCGCATCCCATCATCGGAATGCGGGCCTTTTTCATACCGCCGACAAGGCGGATGCCTTAGCTGTAGCCAAGCACGCGGCGGCGAACCTTGCCGCTACGCATCGCACCGCCGACGAAGGCGAAGCCGAGCAGCATCATCGCCCAGGTTGCAGGTTCCGGCACCGCCGCGACGGGGGCCATGTTCGACACGCCCAGAGTGATGCCCGAACCACCGGGTGCGAAATTGATCCCGTTGAGATCGATCGACAGCGATCCGTCGGCAATTGTAATGTCGGATTCGGTTAGACGCCCCTGCCGGCCGGCATCGGTAATCGTAGCCGACGTAAAGCCATTGGACAGACCGCCGAATGTCACGACGGCCGGACTGCTGCCGCCGAAGCTGAATGAACTGAAATTGGCCGGATTGGCGCGAATGTTCAGCGAATTTTCGCTGAAGTCGGCAAGCAGACTGCCACCGAAACCGAAACCTTCGAGCAATTCGAACTCTGCGCCATCTCCAATGGTGGCCGAACTGGCGGAACAGTCGAACAGACTGCTCATCGACTGGCAAGACACGCTTTCGCCGATCAGGCTGGCAGCGCTGGCGGATGCGGCAGCGTCATGGCACCCGCAGCGCACAGGGCGGCGGTGAATGTGGCGAATTTGGTAGTCATCATGACGGTCGACCTGGTTCGAATTGTTAGAACTTGGATCGGACCGCGTATTCGCACAAACCCCACCCAGCAGGACCGGCGATCGGCCCCATGGCCATTAAAGCTTTGTTAACCCGAAGGGTTCCGACATCATGCGAATAACCGGGAACCGTTTTGACTGTCCGGTTTATGGCGCAGGCTATTTCAGGTCACAGCGGCACGTTCTTTGAAGCGCGGCGCATCCCACTCGCGGCTGTCCAATATCTCCGCCAATGCGGTCACCGTGCGCGCGCAATTTTCGAACGATACGTAAGCGGGCGCAAAGCCGAAGCGCAATATATCCGGTTCGCGAAAATCGCCGATAATACCGCGCGCGATCAGGGCCTGGCACAGGGCATAGGCATCGTCGTACCGGAACGACAGCTGGCTGCCGCGCTGCGCCGCGTCCGTCGGGCTGACGCAGGCGAGCGAGGGACACTGTTCCGCCATCGCCGTGCGGGTGAATTCCGATAAGGCACGGGATTTGGCGACCAGCCGGTCCATGCCGATGTCCGCCATCAGATCGACGCCGACTTCCAGCGCCGCCATGCTCAATATCGGCGCAGTGCCGGCGAGCATTCGCGTGACGCCATCCGCCGGCTCGTATTCGTCGACGAAGGCGAAGGGACGCTTGTGCCCCATCCAGCCGGTGATGGGCTGGCGAAAACTGTCGTGGTGTCGCTCCGCCACATAGGCATAAGCGGGCGCGCCCGGCCCCCCGTTCAGATATTTATACCCGCATCCCACCGCGAAATCGGCATTGCACACCGTCAGATCGACCGGCACCGCCCCGCCCGAATGGGACAGATCCCACAGCACCAGCACGCCGGCATCCTGCGCGGCCTTCGTCAGTGCCGCCATATCGTGCATCGCGCCGGTTTTGTAATGCACATGGGTCAGCATCAGTAGCGCGACGTCGTCCCCCAACGCTTCGACTATTGCATCGCGATCGGCCAGCCGCTGCTGCGCGCCTTCGACCCCCTGCACCATATACAGATCGGTCGGGAAATTGCCGGGTTCGGACAGGACGACGCTGCGCCCCGGCCGCATCCCCAAAGCCGCGCCGATCAGCTTGGTCAGATTGACCGACACGCTGTCACAGGCGATAACCTCATGGTCCGCCGCGCCTATCAGCGGGGCTATCTTCGCACCGACGCGCTGCGGCATGGTGATCCAGTCGTTGGTGTTCCAGCTGCGGATGAGGTCGTGTCCCCATTCGCGCGTCACCACATCCGCCATCCGCGCCTTGGTCGCCTTGGGCAGCGCGCCCAGCGAATTGCCGTCGAGATAGATCACCCCATCGGGCAGATCGAACAGGTCGCGATATCGACGCAAGGGGTCGGCGGCGTCGCGCCCTCTGGCATCGTCCAGCAAATTCATGGCAGTTCCCGCAATATCGCGCGGCACAGCCCCGCATCGCCGCCCGCGATCTTCAACGGCATGGCGATCAATTCGTAACGTCCGGCGGGCACATCATCCAGCACCAGCCCTTCCAAGATGCGCATGTCATGCTCCAGCACCGCCTTGTGCGCGGCGATTGTCTTTGATTCTTGTGGATCGACCGATGGCGCGTCCGTCCCGATCAGCATCACCCCCTGCACCGCCAGCCAGCCGATCGTCTCCGCCGCGATCGGCAAGAAATCGGTGCGCCATGCGTCGTGCGGAAAGGCGTCGTACGTGCGAAACAGTACGCGGTCGGCGCTTTCGATATGGGGCAGGTCGGCCACATCGACTTCGCCCGATACGCCGCGCGCATCGACCACCAGGCATTCGCCGATATAGGGGTCGAGCGAAACATGCGCGATATCGTCCGCATCCGCGCCGTAATGCAGCGGTGCATCGGCATGGGTGCCCGAATGGGTGGACATCGTCATGGCACCCACATTGACGGGGGAGCCATCCTCCATCTTCCATGTGCGAACGAACGCGAAATCCGTATCGCCGGGCCAGACGGGCAGGCCGGGACGCAGGGTTTGCGATATGTCCCAGATACGGCGGGTGGATTGCCAGCTGCTCAAAGCCCCATCCTCACAATGCCGTCCTCACCGATAGCAATTCGGGGAAGAAAGTCAGTTTGAGGACACCTTCGAGATAAGCGACCCCCGCCGTGCCGCCAGTGCCGCGTTTGAAACCGATGATGCGTTCGACCGTCTTCAGGTGCCCGAACCGCCAGCGTTGAAAATGATATTCCAGATCGACCAGCTTTTCCGCCAGTTCGTACAGGTCCCAATAGCGGTTCGGGTGGCTGTAGACCTGTGCCCACGCCGCCTCTACCGCCGGGGATGCGGTCCACGGCTCACCAAGATCGCGCTCCAGCACATCGGCCGGAATGTCGAAGCCGCGCCGCGCCAGCAGACGGATTGCTTCGTCGTAAAGGCTCGGGCGGGTGAGTTCCGCCTTCAACCGCGCCGCCACATCGGGCACGGCCTCGTGCATGGTGATCATATCGGGGTTCCGCCCGCCCAGCATGAATTCCATGCAGCGATACTGCGCGGACTGGAAACCCGAACTGGTGCCCAGATGCGGGCGCACGCGCGAATAATCATGCGGCGTCATGGTTGACAATACGTCCCAGCTCGCAATCAGCTGCCCCTGCGCGCGGGCGACACGGGCCAGCATCTTGAAGGCGGGACGCAGATCGTCGGCGATGATATGTTCGCGCGCTTCCTCCAATTCGTGCAGGCACAATTTGAGCCACAATTCGGATGCCTGGTGGACGATGATGAACAGCATCTCGTCATGCGCATCCGATGCCGGATGCTGCGCCGACAGCACGCGCGTAAGGTCGAGATATTCGGAATAGGTGGGACCGGCCGCCATCGCCCTATCCGTCGATCACGCGGGTCTCGGGGTGATGCTTGTCCAGATGTTTGCGGATGATGCGCAGATTCTTGGTGTTGGACCGGAACACCAGATCGGCCGCGTCGCCGACCAGCGGGACCAGCCCGATCGCCGTGTCGAAACCGACATTGCCGATCATACGCCAGACCTTCCATTTCGGCAGGCCGAGGTTCTTCGCCTCCCACACGATATACGCACCCATCGCGGTCGTCACCAAATCGCCGACCACCGGGATCAGGCCGATGATGGAATCGAGTCCGATGGGAAATTTTGTGCCTGGAAAGGTGAAGCTGCGTTCCAGCATCCGTTCCATCATCTCCACCCGCTTGCGAACCGATCGGGCATCGATGCCGGTCGGCATTTCGAAGCCCATGGGGCGGGGGCCGGATGGGCTGTGATCTTGTTCGGAAGGGCGGTAGGGTTTCAGATCGGTCATCGAATGTGCGTTCTCCAACACCGCCCTAGATGGGCCGCAGCGCCATGTCGAACAAGGGATGCAAGCCCCATGGATTGTCCGCGAACCCTTCGAACCCGCCGCGCACCAGCGACCAGCGTACCGGCGCGCCGATGGGGATGTAGATGTTCGCCGCCAGCATCGCCTCCTCCGCCCGGGCAAGTAGCAAAGCCTGTTCCCGCTCGTCCGTCAGCGTCAGCGTGCGCGCAACCAGCGCGTCGGCTTCGGGCGCGCATAGCGCATTGCGGCGCGGGCCGCGCAAACCGCAGCTGAACTGATTGAGGAACCAGCGCGGATCGCCGTAGCGCGCCACCCGGTCCACCAGAATGAGGTCCGCGGGCGCACCGGGCGCGGCCTGCTGCAATGTCACCCCGATTTCCGCCATATCGTCCGCCAGAGCCTCGAAAAACAGGGGCGCGCCTACGCGGTCCGGCAGCGAGAGGGTGAGAGTTCGCGCACCGCCCTGCCCGACCCATGCCGCAATTCGCGACCGCCCCTGCGCGCGGCGTGCTTCGATGGTGAGATCGGGCCAGCGGGATGCGGGCGGGGCGGCGGCACCATCGTCGGCGAAAGTCAGCGCCGATGGCAGCCCATCGGGAACGATACGGTTGGACGGCGCCCATCCGGCAATGCCGAACGGTTCGAGCAGGCTTGCGCGTTCGATCGCCATGGCCAGCGCCTCCCGCCGGAGCGGATCGGCCAGCAGCCCCGTATCGTTGGCAATCTGCAACCCGAACAGCCCGAACACGATATCCAGCTGCACCGTTCCGCGCGCCAGCGGTCCGCGATCGGTCAGCGGCAGACTGAGGAGATGGCCGTTCAGCACCGCGTCGACATCGCCCCGGTCGAACGCCTCCGCCGCGTCGCGCGCGGGCAGAGCCAGGATCGCGATCCGGCGCGTTGCCGCATTCCAGTCCCGATCCGGTGCCAGGCCGCGATCCTGCGGCGCCATCGGCACCAGTTCGGCACGATTGCCTGTCACCTCGGACCGCATCGGGCCGGTGCCCACGCGGCCGCGCAACAGACCCAGTTCGGGTTGCGCAAGCAGTTGCAGGAATTGCGGCATCGGGCTTTTCAACCGGATTTCGATCACCCGCCCGGTCATGGCCCGCACATCGTCCACGATCGCGAGATCGAGTCCCAGCGAGGTGTCGTCCAGCGCCGCGAAATTGCGTTCCAGCGCCGCCTTGACATTGCCGCCGTCCAGTCGCGTTCCATCGGGCCAATCGGAATTGCGCAGGCGGAAGATATAGCTGAGCCCATCGTCGGTCACGATCCAGCGTTCGGCGAGCGCGGGGACCACCTGCCCCTGCGCGTTCAGGGCAACCAGCCCTTCGGCGGTGGCGGCGCGCAGATGCTGTTCGGCGGGCGAGAGCAGCACCCCGCGCGTGTTCAGATCGGCACCCGATCCGATGAAGGCGATCCGCGCGATATCGTCATCCTGCCCGTCGCCGCAGGCGGATAGCGACAGCATACAGACGATGGCGGTCAGGAACGAAAACAGGCGCATGGCGACCGATGCGTTAGCAGCGTGCGATCCCGCCGTCTGCGATCGAATGCCGACGACGCGCGATTTTCAGGGGTGTCAGATTTTGCGCATCCGCTGGGGATCGACTGCCGCGGGACGCGAATTGACCCCGACCGTGCGGACGAAGCGCGGGGGCATGGCATCATCGGCGGGCGGAGCGTGTGCGCGGACGATCTTGGGATCGATTTCGGTGGCGAATGCGATGCCGAAACGCGCGTTTTCGACCCATGCGACGATGCCATCGACCCGGCCCGCATTGCGCAAAACGACGGAAATCAGGGCCCCGCGTTCCACATCGGGACCGCCTTCGGCCATCATGCCGCCCGCAGACAGGTTGCGGACCTTCACCTTGTGCACGGTCGCATCGCCCCGAATTTGAACGTCGCCCATCAGAAACAGGCTGTCGCGCGAGATGGTGCGGGTATCAACTCCGGACATGGTTCAGATAAGTCCTCAGTGCTTCGTATGGCGACCGGTCCGCTGGCGGGACCATGAGCCACGCACTAGCGGCGCAATGCCTAACGAAGCTTTAAGTGACCCCCTGCGCAAGCCTGTGAAAATTGGCGCGATTTCAACCATGAGCGAACGTCGACCCAAGGCCGCGGCGCGTGTCCGTCAATCGGCGCGGGAAATTTTCTCGCGGCGTTCATGCGCCTCCTGCGCCTCGACGCTCATCGTGGCGACCGGCCGCGCGATCAGGCGTTTCAGGCCGATCGGATCCCCGGTGACTTCGCAATAGCCATATTCGCCCGCATCGATCCGGCGCAGGGCGGCGTCGATCTTGGATATGAGTTTGCGCTGGCGGTCGCGGGTGCGCAGTTCGATCGACCAGTCGGTTTCGCTCGATGCGCGATCGTTGGCATCGGGTTCGCGCAGCGGCCCGTCCTGCAACGATTGCAGCGTGGCGGACGACGCATCGTGGATCGACCGTTTCCAGCTCGTCAACAGCACGTGGAAATAATCGCGCTGCCGGGGGCCCATATATTCTTCATCGTCCGACGGCGTATAATCGGGCGCGAGCCTGTCCCTCACCCGGTCCAGGGATTGGATTTCGTGCAGTGACCGTTCGGTCATGATCGCGCGCACTCCCGATTGCGGCCCATATCGGCCCGGTTGCGATCCTTCCGGAATCCTCGCCGGGTCATGACCGCGCCTATAGGCAACCGATTTGCCCCATACAAGCGGCAATGGCGCTGCCGGCGGCAGACGAACGAACCGGCCCTTGATTTTCCAGCGAAAACAGTGGGGTGTGGCGGAACGAAGGCAGATCGATGCCGATGGTCGGGCCAGAAAGTCGATCCGCCATTAACCATTTTTTGACCATGTTCGCGCGAACCAAGGGGGGCCGGCATCGGGGGATACGCCTTATCGGGAACCGCCGGCGAACAGGGGATCGTTACCATGCAATATACCGCCATAGACACCGCCACCGCCGCTCTGGCCGACAGTTCGACCGCCGATCTAGTGGTCGCACGCAGCCTTGCCGCCGCGGCGCAGGGCGAACCGACCGCTTTTTTCGATTTGGGCGTCGCCTTTTCCACCGGGGGCCACGGGGTGTCCTGCGATCTGGTGGAGGCACATAAATGGTTCAATCTGGCAGCGACCAACGGGCATGACGGCGCACCGCAATGTCGGGCCGATATCGCCGATGAAATGACCGCGCGCGAAATCGCCGAGGCGCAGCGCCGGGCGCGTGAATGGCTACGTCTTGGACACCGCAAGACCGCGTAGCATCATTCGCCTTTGCGAAACGGGGTGCGGCGATCCAGATACATCTGTTCGACATCGACGCCTTCGCGTTCGCGTTCGAGAAAATCGGCGACGGCATCTCGGAAGCCGGGATCGGCGATCCAGTGCGCAGACCAGGTGTGGATGGGTTCGTAACCGCGCGCCAGCTTGTGCCCGCCCTGCGCGCCCGCCTCCACCCGCGATAGGCCACGTGCGATGGCCGCATCGATCGCCTGATAGTAACACAGTTCAAAGTGCAGGAACTTGCGTTCCTCCCGGCAGCCCCAGTAGCGGCCGTATAACGCATCGCCGCCCACGAAATTCAGGGCACCTGCGATCGGAACACCGCCGTCGAGCGCCAGCATCAGGATGACCGCATCGCCCATCCGTTCGCCCAGCAGCGTAAAGGCCTCCCGCGTCAGATAGGGGGTGCCCCATTTGCGCGCACCGGTATCCTGATAGAACGCCCAGAACGCATCCCAATGCGCTTCGGTAATGTCCCCGCCGGTCAGGTGCACGATATCGAGGCCTGCCTGCGCGGCTTCGCGTTCTTTGCGGATGGCCTTGCGTTTGCGCGATGCCAGCGCGCCGAGAAACGCGTCGAAATCGGCGTAGTCGCGGTTCTGCCAGTGATATTGCAGATCGGACCGCAGCAGCCAGCCGGCGTCGCGAAATGAATGGAGCTGTTCGGGCGCGATGAAATTCGCATGGGCGCCGGAAAACCCGTTCTGTTCGCATAATTGTTCGGCCGCCCGCAGCAACGGCACACCGTAACGGGCATCGCGGGTCAGGATGCGCGGTCCGGTGGCGGGCGTGAAAGGCGCGGCAATCAACAGTTTGGGGTAATATTGCCCGCCGGCACGGCTGTAGGCATCGGCCCAGGCATGGTCGAACACATATTCGCCCTGGCTGTGACCCTTGAGATAGGCGGGCAACGCGCCCTGCACCGTCCCATGCGCATCTTCGATCACGAGCGGCGCGCTCTGCCAACCGCTACCGGCTCCGACGCTACCTGAATCCTCCATCGCGGTGAGGAAATCGTAGGTCATGAACGGGTTGGGATCGTCACCCAGCAGCGCGTTCCATTGCGCGCGATCCAGCGCACCGACGGAACCGGCGACTTTTACGGTAAGTTCGCCGCTACCCGTCATTCGCGCGCTTCGAATTCCGCGATCAGCGCATCGGCATGGGCGGTGCCGGTCTTGCTCTGGGCGGACGTGCGCACCGTCCAGGTCAGCACCGGCAACCCGCGTTTGCGCTGCGCGGCGGCGAAGGGGCTGGGCAGGTCGCCGATGTTGTATGCGAGGAAATCGGGCTGCGCATGCCACAGCGTCCATTGCCGTTCCGCCTTCCCGCGCAGGCCCTTCTTCGTCTCCTCGACCACCAGCCCGCGCACGATGCGCGGCGCGTGCATGGCGAACCAGCGAACGATACCGGGATCGAAGCTCATGATCGCATGTTTGCCGCGATACCCCTCCAACGCGCGCTGTACCGCGAGGGACAAGGGAATGCTGCGAATGTCGAAGGCGGATTTCAGTTCGATCAGCACCGGCACCTTGCCCCCGATCTGGTCCAGCGTGCGGCGCAGGGTCGGAATGCCATCGTCGTTGCCGGCGAGGCGTATGCGTTCGATATCGTCGGCGTTGCGTTTGATGACCGGGCCGCTTTCGCCCGTCAGCCGATCGAAATCCCAATCGTGGAACACCATCGCGCGCCCGTCGCGGCTGCGCTGCACGTCCAGTTCGATGCCGATGCCGCGCGCGATGGCATCGGCAAAGGCGGAGGGGCTGTTTTCGGGAACATCGTCCCCATGCAGCCCGCGATGGGCGTAATCCCATTCGCTCAGCCAGCCCACCCGTTTCGGATCGGGCGCCGGCGCGCGCCATTCATCGAGCCAGCGCATCAGGATTGCGTGGGTGCGATCGCGATCACCGCATCGATCTCCACCGCCGCACCCAGGGGCAGGCTCGGCACGCCGACCGCGGCGCGCGCATGACGGCCGATCTCGCCGAATATGTCGAACATCAGTTCCGACGCGCCGTTGGCGACCTTGGGCTGGTCGGTGAAGCCCGCCGTCGAATTGACGAACGCGCCCAGCTTCACGATCCGCTTCACCCGGTCCAAGGGGATACGCGCACCGCGCAACTGAGCCAGGATCATCAGCCCGCATGCCCGCGCCGCCGCCGCGCCGTCATCGATCGACACATCGTCGCCCAACCGTCCGATGACCAGATTGCCGTCCACGAAAGGCAATTGCCCCGATACGAATGCCAGGTCGCCTTGCACCACCACGGGCACATAGCTGGCGACCGGCGCGGCGGGTTCGGGCAGGATAATGCCGAGTTCGGTCAAGCGCGCTTCGATGCTCACGCCGCTTCCTCCGCGGTACGGTCCGCATGCAGTTCGTCGAGCAGCCAGGGCAACGCCGTCTCCCAATCGTCGATCCGCGCATGGGCATGGCCCGCCGCATGGGCACAGTCGATATGGGGCGCGAGCATGGGTTCGCCGCACAGATGGAGGCGGCGGACGCCCGGCACGTCGTTCATCGCGCTCTCGTGATGTTGCGGCAGATCGTCGATAAAGATCGCGCGGCTCGGCCGATATTCCTCGATGATCTTCGCCAGCGCCGGACCCTTCGGACCCTGATTGGTGTAGACTTTCGCCCGCAGGCCGTGATCGGCCAGTTGCCTGGTGCGCGCCACCTGCCGCTCGTCGGTCAGATTGGTCAGGATCACCACATCGGCATCCTCGGCAATGCGGTTGATCGCCGCGATCGAACCATCGATGGGTTTCTGCCGATGCATCTCGGTGTCGAAGAACCCGCCGAGCAGTCGCCAGATGTCTTTCTCCCCCACCGGCTCCCCCGTTTCCTGCCAGCGCAGGGCATTGGCGAAACTGTTGCGTTCCATGATAAAATCGACGCCCTTCGTCTCCGCCAACCAGTCGCGGAACGGCGCGACCATATGCAGCAGCACCTCGTCGCAATCGGTTATCAGCAAGGGGCGGGCGGTCTGCGAAGGGGGCGTATCGGTCAAATCAGATGCTCGTTTCTTGGGGTACGTCGGGGGCCAGGCGGCGATGCGCGGCGATGAAAGTTTCGGGCGGAAAATCCAGATCGGCGGCGGCGGCAACCAGATCGGGTTCGTGCGCGATGAGAAATTCCAGCACTGCAGCCTGAACGCCCCGCTCCCCCAATCGGTCCCGCAATATATCGGGTGTGAGGCCGGTGAGATCCAGCAGCCGATCGGCGCGCTTCTCGTCGCCCAATATCCAGCCCAAAGTGGCGAGAGCGATAGTTTCGGGCGAAAGGTTCGGGTCGGGAGCGGCAGGGTTCATGGGGGTGTTCATGGGGGATTATCTTGGACGTCGCGCCCGTTTGACAATAGGCGGCGGCTTTTATGACGCAGATGAGCGGTATGACAAAAGGCAGCGAGATGGTGAAGAGGGTTCTGGTTGTCGAGGATAACGATCTCAACCGCAAGCTGTTCTGCGATGTGCTGCGCGCGAACGGTTTCGAAGTCGAGCCGGTGGCCGATGGCGAGCTGGCCGCCAATGCCGCGCGCGCCTTCGCCCCCGATCTGGTCGTCATGGACATCCAGCTGCCCAATATTTCCGGCATCGATCTGATCGAGGCGTTCCGCGCCGACGTATCGCTGGTCGATACGCCGATCCTGGCAGTGACCGCCTATGCCGGCAAGGGGGACGAGGACCGTATACGCGAGGCCGGGGCGCAGGGTTATCTGTCGAAGCCGGTTTCCATCAACCCGTTCATAACAGCGGTGAAGGCGTTGCTGTAGCGTCGTGGTCACGGGCCGGGACCGGCCTTCCTTGCACGGCGCACGACGGCAGGGTATCCGCGAGGGCAACCTATACGAGAAAGACTGCCATGGACCGCGCCGAAATCGATACAACCATCCGCCGCCTGATCGCGCCGTTCAACAAACAGGACGTGAGCATCAAGGAAGATACGCGCTTCGTCGAGGATCTGGAATTCGACAGCCTGACCGTGATGGATTTCGTCGCTGAGATCGAGGATGAGTTCGACATCATCATTTCGATGAACCAGCAGGCAGACATCGAGACATACGGACAATTGGTGGATGCGGTGCATAAGTTGCAGAGCGCCTAATTTTCGAAACGCCTTCCGCCCTTAGCCTGTCGAAGAGCTGACTTTTTTTCTATCCTAGCCAAAATTTAGGCAGTGCTTCGACAGGCGCGGCACGGACGGATCAGACAACGCACGGGATAGACGAATGAGCGAAGCCATCATGCAGCCGGACCAGCCGCCCACCCGCGAAGGCGGCGACCAGGATTTGCTCAGCAAGTTCGACGACACCATCGCCATGCGCGAAGGGTTGCTGGCGACCGGCGTCACCGATCCGTTCAACCTGGTGATGGAGCGCGTGCTGTCGCCCACCCGCGCGATCTGCAACGGACGCGATACGATCCTGCTCGGCACATATAATTACATGGGTATGACCTTCGATCCCGACGTGATCGCTGCGGGCAAGCATGCGCTGGCCGATTTCGGCACCGGCACCACCGGCAGCCGCGTCCTGAACGGCACCTATCAGGGTCATAAGGAATGCGAAGACGCGCTGCGCGATTTCTACGGTTTCGAACACGCCATGGTGTTTTCGACCGGCTATCTCGCCAATCTGGGGATCATCTCCACCCTGGCGGGCAAGGGCGATTACATCATACTCGACATCGACAGCCATGCCAGCATCTGGGACGGCTGCGCGATGGGCCAGGCCGAAGTCGTGCCGTTCAAGCATAACGATATCGACGCGATGGAGAAACGGCTGAAACGCGTGCCCGATGGCGCGGGGAAGCTGGTCATCCTCGAAGGCGTCTATTCCATGCTCGGCGATGTCGCCCCGCTGAAGGAGATGGTCGCGGTGGCCAAACGTCACGGCGCGATGGTGCTGGTGGACGAGGCGCATTCGATGGGCTTCATCGGCGAGAACGGCCGCGGGGTCGCGGAAGATGCCGGCGTGATCGACGACGTGGATTTCATCATCGGGACGTTCAGCAAAAGCGTCGGCACGGTCGGGGGCTTCTGCGTCTCGAACCATCCGAAATTCCCGATCATGCGGCTGGTCTGCCGCCCTTACGTTTTCACCGCATCGCTGCCGCCATCCGTGGTCGCGAGCGCCGCCGCCAGCATCGGCAAGCTGAAACACGCGGGCAACAAGCGCGGGCATTTGTGGGGCAATTCGCGGCGGCTGCATGCGGGGCTGATCGACATGGGCTTCACGCTGGGCACGCAGGAATGCGTCAGCGCGATCGTGGCGGTCATTATGCCCGATCTGGAGCGCGGCGCGATGATGTGGGAGGCGCTGCTCAAGGAAGGGCTGTACGTCAATCTCGCCCGCCCACCCGCGACGCCCGCCAACATGACGCTGCTGCGCTGCTCGCTATGCGCCGAACATAGCGACGAGGAGGTGACCACCATCCTTTCCATGTTCGAACGCGCGGGCCGTGCGACTGGAATTATCGGGGCCGTAGGCATTATCGGGGGCTGATCGCGTGAGGGTGCCCGAATGAAAGCGGCCTTCGCCTGGCTCGGCCGGACGGGGCTGCTCTATCTGTTGCTGTGCGCGGGAATCGCGTTCTACATCTTCGCATGGCCCGCGATCACGGCGCAGTTTTCCGGCGACGATCTGCGGCAGGATGTCATGTCGATCGATGGCGTTCGCGATATGCTGGCGGACGATCGACGGGCGGCGCAGGCAGCGTTGCAGGCGCGCGGGAACGCCATTCGCGACGACGGCCTCGAGGCGCTTAACACCCGCATGGCGGCGGCGAAGCGGGATCGCAGCGTCGTTGCGTCGCAACTGGCGCAGGACGGCAGCTGGCTCGACGGTATCCGCCCTTCCCGCATTCTGGCGACCAAGCGCCTCGAACTGCGCCGCGCCGCGCTCGACGCGGAGATCGAAGCGCTGGGCTTCGCGCTTGAGGCCCGCAAGCGTCGTTCCGCCCTGCTGCGCGCGGAAACCGCGTTGCGCGAATACCCCCGCATTCCCACGACGCAAGCGATTGCGACCGCCCGCACAATCTGCCGCGACGCACGCCGTGACTTGGATGCGTTCGAAAGCCGCTACCCCGCCGACCGGTTGGTGCGCGATGTATTCCTGGAGCAGCGCCAACGACTCATATCGGCCCGGAACGATGCGTGCGAACGGGCAAACGATCTGGCCGAATTCCGCGCGACCGGTCTTGCCGCGCGGGCCCGCACGGTGGAGGCACGCGAACGGCTGGAACAGGCGCGCGGCTGGACACTCGCCGCCCTGCCCGATCCGGCGCAGGATATATCCGATCGCACGATCCGCGACGTGGCGGTGCGCGCGGCGGTCGCGCTGCTCGCGCTCCTGCTGCTGCCCCTGATCGTGCGCACCATATTCTATTACGCGCTTGCCCCGATCGTCCAGAAGGGGCCGCCGATCCGACTGGGCCCGGCGAGCGGCATGATGCGGGAAGCCGCGCCGGTCGCCCCCTCGCGCCCCTCCATCGACGTGACGCTGGGGCGGCGTGAAGAATTGTTGATCCGTCAAAGCTATCTGCAATCCAGCCAGAGCGGCGCGGATATGCGCACGCGCTGGCTGCTCGATTGGCGCAGCCCTTTCACCAGCCTCGCCAGCGGGATGGCCTTTTTGACGCGGGCACGGCGGGCCGAAGATGGAGCGCAGGCCACTTTCGGCGTGTCCGCGCGCGACAATCCCTTTGCCGAGGTTGCCCGCATCGACCTTGCCCCGGGCGACGCCATCGTGCTGCAACCGCGCGGATTGGCCGCCGTGATCCAGCCGATCGACCACCCGCTCCTCATCCGCAGCCGCTGGCGCATCTTCAATTTGCACGCCTGGCTGACCTTCCAGTTCCGCTATCTGGTCTTTCACGGCCCCCCTCAGGAAACCATCGGACTGATCGTGAAAGGCGGGCGCGGTGTGCGGGTCGAGGCAGCAAAGGCGGGGCGCGTGTTCGGGCAGAATCAGCTGATCGGCTTTTCCGCCCAGACCGCCTACGCCATCCGCCGCAGCGAAACCTTCCTCCCCTATCTGTTCGGCCGCGAACCTCTGTTCCGCGACCGCGTGGCGGATGTGGAAGGCACCGAAGGCGGGGGCGGCATCCTGATCATCGAAGAAGCGCCGATGGCCGGCCAACGCAGCGGCATTCGCGGCGGCCTGGAAAACGCGATGGATGCGGTGTTGAAGGCGTTCGGGGTGTAGCGGACCCTGCCCGCCCTAGTCGCTCGCACCTGACGTATCGACCACCGCCGACGATTACTATCCGTCAACGGCGCGCGATAATCACGCCGCGCATTCGGCATCCGCCGCCACTGCGGTATCCTCGCCTCCGCCCAGCTGCGTCAGCGCCAGCACGCCGCCCACCAGCAGGACGACGAAAATGGTCGTCAGCGTACCGAGATATTCGTCGATGATGCGTTTGATCGGGGCGCCGAACATGCGGAACAGGATGCCGACGGTCAGAAAGATGATCGACCGACCGACGATGCTGGCGAGGATGAAGGGGACGAGGCTCATCTCCAGAAAGCCCGCCATGATCGTCAGCAGTTTGAACGGCACCGGCGTCGCGCCAGCCACGGCGACCGCGGCCGGCCCCCATTCTTCGAACGTGCAGCGCGCGGCGGGCATCGCCTCCGTCAGTCCGAGCAGCGCGACCAGCGGTTCGCCAACCGCCTCGAACAGGAAATAGCCGATGCCGTAGCCCAGCAGCGCGCCCGCGACCGACGCCGCCACGGCGATCATCGCGAACCGGATCGCCTTTTTCGGTTCGGCGAGACACATCAGTCCCAGCAGCGGATGCGGCGGGATCGGAAAGAAACTCGATTCGATGAAACAGAAAAATGCCAGCCACCACACCGCATGGGGATGCGCGGCCTTTTCCATGGTCCAGTCATACAGACCGTGCAGCATTTTCATCATGGTCGAACCGCCCGCCCCGCGTGGTGTCCGCGCCGTCTACGCGCAGAGGACCGGGCAGACAACCGCAAACTAATTAACCGGATTGGCACTTTTGTATTGACATCGTAACGCTGTTTGGTTAGAGGAACGGAACATCGCGACAGGTCGAACGAACGACCGATTCGAATGGTTGGCATTTCCGCAATCGGAAACGCCGCCTCGACCCTGCCGCGCCCCCTTCCATATTGCGGAGCAGACCGATGGGCACCCACACCATTCCGGCAACATCCAAACGCACGGGCAAATCCCGCGCGAAACCGAAACTCAACCCCCATTGGCGCGAGCTGTTTCTGGCTGCGCTGGCCGAAACATCCAACGTGACTCAGGCCGCGAAGGCGGCGGGGACCAGACCCGCCCACGCCTACAAGGTGCGGCGCGCGGAAGAGGGTTTCGCCCGCTCATGGCGCGCCGCCCTGATCGAAGGATACGAGCATCTGGAGTTCGACATCCTCGCCCGTCTGCGCGCCGGCGAACCCAAGGATGGCCCGCGGCACGACAATGGCGCGGCGCTGCGCCTACTTGCCCTGCACAAGGACACGATGGCGCAGGACCACGCGCAGCAGCGCAATATCGACGTGGCCCACGCTCGCGCCATCATCGACGCCAAGCTGGAGGAACTGCGATTGCGGGTGATCGCCCGGCGCGATGCGGCGCAGGCGACGGTGCATTGACGGGCGACCGGGACGAGCCTCGCGCGCTCGATACCTATCTGCCCGACATGATTGCCGAGGACCGCGCGTATCTCGCCGCTTCGATCGACGACGATGCCGCGAAGATCACGGCGGAACGGTTCGACGATCTGTTCCGCTTCACCCCCCATGCCGGACAGATCCCGCCGGACGGCGACTGGCAGATCTGGCTGCTGATGGCCGGTCGCGGGTTCGGAAAGACGCGCGCAGGTGCCGAATGGGTTAAAGACTGCGCGGCGGCGGACCCCTTCGCGCGTATCGCTCTGGTTGCAACCTCGCTCGGCGAAGCGCGGCGGATCATGGTGGAGGGGGAAAGCGGTATTTTGGCGTGCTGCGCGCCGCATGAACGACCGGCCTTCGAACCCTCGCTCCACCGGCTGCGCTGGCCGAACGGAGCGGAAGCCACGCTGTTCTCCGCCGCCGAACCCGAAAGCCTGCGCGGTCCGCAGCACAGCCACGCCTGGTGCGACGAGATCGGCAAATGGCCGCTGGCGCATGGCGGTGCGACCCGCTGCTGGGACAATCTGCTGATGGGGCTGCGGCTGGGGCACGACCCCCGCGTGCTCGCGACGACCACGCCGCGGGCGGTTCCACTGATGCGGCGATTGCTAGGCGGGGAAGCCGACGGACGGACCGCCGTGACCTGTGGGCGAACCCGCGACAATGCGGCGTTTCTGCCGGAACGGTTCCTGACCATGATGGACCGCGAGTTTGTCGGCACGCAACTGGGCCGGCAGGAACTCGACGGCGTCATGATCGACGATATCGAGGGTGCGTTGTGGAGCCGGGACTTGCTGGAACGCGGGCGCATCACCGGCGTGCCGGACGCCATCGCGCGCATCGTGATCGGGGTGGACCCGCCTGCCAGCGCGACCGGCGACGCCTGCGGGATCGTGGTCTGCGGGCTGTCGGTGGATGGGAAGGCCTATGTGCTGGCCGATTGCTCGGTCGCAAAAGCCTCGCCCGAACGCTGGGCCCGCGCGGTCGCCGATTCGGCGGAGCTGTGGGGCGCGGACCGGGTGGTGGCGGAAGCCAATCAGGGCGGCGCGATGGTCGCCAGCGTCCTGCGCGCGGCTTCGATCAACCTGCCGGTGAAGCTGGTCCATGCCAGCCGCGGCAAGGTCGCCCGCGCGGAACCGGTGGCGGCTTTGTACGAGGCAGGCCGCGCCGCCCATGCCGGGAGCTTTCCCGCGCTGGAGGACGAGATGTGCGGCCTTCTCGCCGGCGGCGCCTATCACGGACCCACCCGCAGCCCCGACCGCGCCGATGCGCTGGTCTGGGCGCTGACCGAACTGATGCTCGGCCGGGGCGCGGCGCCGCGGGTGCGGGGTTTGTAGAGTTTTTAAGGGGCCTTACGCGCCGACGCTCGCATCCGCTCCCTTAGGCTACCGCCCTACCGGGCGACGCGCAGTCGCGCTTGCGGTCGGCCTGCGACGAACCGTGCTCGTGCTTTAATCTTAGCTAGCAATCCAACGGGCCCCCACGGGTCGGCAAGGGCGGATGCCCCGCGCCCACAGGGCCACAAACACAAGGATTTTCTCATGTCGTTCCTCACCAACTTGACCGCCGCCTTCAAGGGTGGCGAACCGGATCGCGTGCCGATCGCGCGCGGTTTCCGCTCCCCCTGGGCGACTGCCTTCGATGGTGGATCGGCCCGCGCGCCGTTCGATTACAACCGCGCGATCACGCATAGTTTCGTACAAAACCCGGTCGCCCAGCGCGCCGTACGGATCGTGGCGGAAGGCGTCGGCAGCGCGCCGGTCAATTGCAGCGACGACACGCTCGCCAAACTGGTGGCCGCCACCAGCGCCGGGCAGTCGCTGATCGAGACGCTGGCCATGCATCTGCTGCTGCATGGCAACGCCTACGTGCAGATCATGAAGGGCGCCGATAACCGTCCGATCGAGCTGTTCGCGCTGCGGCCCGAGCGCGTTTCCGTGGTGCCCGGCGCGGATGGCTGGCCCGCCGCCTACGAGTACCGGCTGACCGACCGCACACTGGCCCTGCCGCTGGAGGACGAGGCGGGCTGGCCCAACATCATTCATCTTAAAAGCATTCACCCGGCGGATGACCATTACGGCGCGGGCACGCTGGCGGCGGCGGAACAGGCGGTGGCGATCCACAATGCCGCGATGGTCTGGAACCGCGCATTGCTCGAAAACGCGGCCCGGCCATCGGGCGCGCTGGTGTTCGACAATGGCGAAGCGGGCGGGTTGACGGGCGAGCAGTTCGACAGGCTGAAGGCGGAATTGACCGACGCGTATACGGGCCAAGTCAATGCCGGGCGGCCGATGCTGCTGGAAGGCGGGCTGGACTGGAAGGCCATGTCGCTGTCCCCCGCGGACATGGATTTCGCCACGCTGAAGGCCGCCGCCGCACGCGACATCGCGCTGGCTTTCGGGGTGCCGCCCATGCTGCTCGGCCTGCCGGGTGACAACACATACGCCAATTACCGCGAGGCGAACAAGGCGCTGTGGCGGCTGACCTTGCTGCCGTTGTCGGACAAGATCTTCGGCGCATTGCGGCAGGGGCTGGCGGGCTGGTTCGGCGAGGCGACGCTGGCCGTCGATCCCGACCGCATCACCGCCCTGTCGGAAGATCGCGAGCGTCTGTGGGCGCAGGTGTCCGCTGCCGAATTTCTTTCGGACGCAGAGAAGCGCGACATGCTCGGCTTGGATGATGGAAAGGACAAATCGTGAACAGGCAGGACATGTTGGCCGGCCTCATGGGTCAGGCGACATTACAGGGTGGCGACCTCGTCACACTGCGCGCGATCGTCGAGGAAGCGAGCGAAATCGGTGCCGACCGCGCGATGACCCGGCTGGGGCTGAGCGATGCGAAGGCGCAAGACGATATCGACGAATTGCGCGAATTGCTGGGTGCCTGGCGCGATGCGAAATCGGGTGCGCTCAAATCGGCGGTCGCCTGGTTGATGCGCGGCATCCTGGCGCTGCTACTGATCGGCATCGCGGTACGCATCGGCGTGCCGGAGCTGTTACGGTGAGGGTCGCTGGCTATGCCGCCCTGTTCGATGTGCCGGACGCGGCGAAGGATATCGTCGCCAGCGGTGCATTCCGCCGGACCCTGGCCGAGCGCGCCGATCCTTTGCCGCTGTTCTGGCAACACCGCCCGCAGCAGCGGATCGGCTGGGTCGAACAGGCGCGCGAAGACGATCGCGGATTGCGCATCATCGCCCGTATCGACCAGCCGGAGAGCCGCCCGGCGCAGTTGCTGACGGCACGCGCCGCAACCGGTCTCAGCTTCGGCTACCGC
>JBASAR010000183.1:0-8793 GCA_049650705.1 Pontixanthobacter sp.
CGGTTGAGCGTGGTCGGGTCGCCGGGTTTATGCGCGGTCATGGCGGCGTCCCTTAGCGATGCGTGCCACGACCCTCAAGATGCGGCCCCCATGGCACGCCCCCAACCGACGCCGCGACCAAAGGAAAGGCACCCGGAACGCATAAACGCTTCGGGTGCCTTTCGTGGACCAGGACAGGTCGATGAATTATCGGATACGGATCACGCCGCCTCCGCCGCGCTTTCGGGATCGCGCAGCACGTAGCCGCGGCCCCATACGGTTTCGATATAGTTTTCACCGCCGCAGGCATGGCTCAATTTCTTGCGCAGCTTGCAGATGAACACGTCGATGATTTTCAATTCGGGTTCGTCCATCCCGCCATACAGATGGTTGAGGAACATTTCCTTGGTCAGCGTGGTGCCCTTGCGCAAGCTGAGGAGTTCCAGCATCGCATATTCCTTGCCCGTCAGATGGACGCGGGCATTGTCGACTTCGACCGTCTTGGCATCCAGATTGACGGCCAGCTTGCCGGTACGGATGACCGACTGGCTATGCCCCTTGGACCGGCGCACCACCGCATGGATGCGGGCGACCAGTTCTTCGCGGTGGAAAGGTTTGGTGACGTAATCGTCGGCCCCGAAACCGAAGCTGCGGATCTTGCTGTCCATCTCGGCGACGCCGGACAGGATCAGCACCGGCGTCTGCACCTTGGCGACGCGCAATTTCTTCAGAACATCGTAACCGTGCATGTCGGGCAGGTTGAGATCGAGGCAAATAATATCGTAATCATACAATTTGCCCAGATCGAGGCCTTCTTCGCCCAGATCGGTCGAATAGACGTTGAACCCTTCGGTCGTCAGCATCAACTCGATCGCTTTCGCCGTCGTCGGTTCGTCTTCGATCAACAATACCCTCATGGCTTTTCCCCTTTGCCCAATATTCCGTCCAGTGCCCCGGTAACCGTCCGTCAAGACGTGTTGCCATGAATTAACCACAAAACCTCTGACCACGAAAGGTTAATAATTCTTTGAACCGCTAGGTCCGTAGTGGGCGTAACGAATGGGTGGAAATGGCCGATAGCGACGCTTGAGCAAGCCAATCGATGCTGTAACGATTATCACGCAGTCCGACCCTTGCTGGTCAAACATGACTGCAAAGGGAGGTGGTCTATATCGATACAGGTACCGTAATATTGATCGCAATGCTCTGCATTGCGTTCGCAACATTGGTGGTGAAAATCATCGAGGTTGCCCGTTCGAAAAAACGGGTGCGGGGAAGGCGTAGCAGCGGCTTCCCCAATACAATATTAGCCCGAAACTATAGAGGCGCACCGTAGCAGCGGCGCGCCTCTGGAAGTGATATCGATGTATCAGTACCGTTCGCGATACATGGCAAAAAACAGCGCGATTGTCAATAAACCGCGTTCTTAGAACCCCGCCAGCTTCTTGCTTCGCCGCCGCTGTACGCTGCTGCCAATACCCATCGCCTCGCGATATTTGGCGACGGTGCGGCGGGCGAGATCGAAACCTTCGTCCTTCAACAACGCGACCAGCTTGTCGTCGGACAGGATCGACGTGGCATCTTCCGCATCCGTCAGTGCCTTGATCCGCGCCTTGACGCTGTGCGAGGATGCGCCGCCTTCACCGGTCGCATCGGCGCCCCCCCCGATACGGCCCACCCCGCTGGTGAAGAAATACTTCATTTCGAAGGTGCCGCGATCGCATTGGAGGTATTTGTTGGAAGTCACGCGGCTGACCGTACTTTCATGCATGTCGATCGCATCGGCCACTTCGCGCAATGTCAGGGGTTTGAGTTGCGACACGCCGTTGCGGAAGAAACCTTCCTGCTTCGTCACGATCTCGCCGGCGACTTTCAGGATCGTCTTGCGGCGTTGATCCAGCGCCTTGATCAGCCAGTTCGCATCGGTCAGTTTTTCGTTGAGCCAAGCCTTGGTATCCCGATCCGCCGCCCCGTCTTTCAGATGGACGTAATAATCGCGGTTCACCACCAGCCGGGGCAGCGTGGCTTCGTTCAGCGCGATTTGCCAGCCGCCGTGCGTAGCACGCGTAATCAGGACATCTGGAACCACCGCGGCGTCCGCTGCACCGCCGATGGCCAAGCCGGGCTTGGGATCGAATTGCCTCAGTTCGCGCAACATATCGGCAAAATCGTCGTCATCGACGTCGCACATGCGTTTGAGGCGGGGGAATTCCCCGCGCGCGACCAGATCGAGATTGTCGATGAGCCGCGCCATGCATGGATCGTAACGGTCCAGCTCTTTCGCCTGCAGCGCCAGACATTCCGCCAACGTCCGCGCGCCCACACCCGTCGGATCGAGCGACTGGACCACCGACAATGCACGCTCCACTTCGCCGATCGGGGCGCCCAGTTCGGCGGCGATGTGGCGCAATTGTCCGTGCAGATAGCCGGCCTCGTCCAGCAGGCCGATCAGATAGGAAGCGATGAACGCCTCGCGCCCGTCGCCCGCCGCCGCGCCGACTTGCGCCAGCAGATGATCGGCGAGCGACAATTCGGCAGAGCTGCGATCTTCGATGCCGGGGCCGTCTTCCGCAGCCGCGCCCGACAGTCCCGCCGCGCCCCATTCGGCATCCTGTGTCCGTCCATCGCCCGTATCCCGGTCGCGGTCGAGCGCATGGGTATCGATATCGAGTGCAGCGTCCCCATCGGCGGCATTCACACTGTCGGCTGCGGGTTCGATTGCTTCGGGCGGGGCGTCGGTGTCTGACGCACTGATTTCGCCTGCTTCCAGCAAGGGATTGGCCTCCAGCGCATCGCCGATGAACGTTTCGATCTCCAAATTGGACAGCGCCAGCAGCTTGATCGCCTGCTGCAATTGCGGCGTCATCACCAGCGATTGGCTTTGTCTGAGATCGAGGCGGGGGCCTAGGGAAATTGCCTTGCTCGCTTACGTTCGTGCGGAAATGCATCCGCATGTCCTGCGGTGTCGGCCCTCTCCCCCTCCCGGCCACCAAATAAGGTACTTGTCAGGATGATCGGGTGGCCGGGAGGGGTAAAGCGTCTGCACCGCCCAAGCCGAAGGCTGGACAGCAAACATCACAATGTGAACCCCTCGCCCAGATATAGCCGCTTCACATTCTCATCCGCGACCAGCGCCTGGGGGGTACCGGCGAACAGCACCTGCCCGCCATAGATGATGCAGGCGCGGTCGACGATTTCCAGCGTTTCGCGCACATTGTGGTCGGTGATCAGCACGCCGATATTGCGCGTTTTCAGATCGGCCACCAGATCGCGAATGTCGCTGATCGACAGCGGATCGATGCCGGCGAACGGTTCGTCCAGCAGCATGATCGACGGTTTCGCGGCCAACGCGCGCGCGATCTCACACCGTCGTCGCTCCCCGCCCGACAGGGCCATGGCGGCGGATGTGCGCAGGCGGGTGAGCCCGAATTCATCGAGCAACCGCTCCAGTTCGGCGGCGCGGGTCGCCTTGTCGGGCTCCACCATTTCGAGCACGCAATCGATGTTCTGTTCTACCGTCATCCCGCGGAAAATGCTGGTCTCCTGCGGCAGATAACCCAGGCCCAATATCGCGCGGCGATACATCGGCAATTTCGTCACATCCTCGCCGTCCATCAGGATGCGGCCGGAATCGGGGCGCACCAACCCCATGATCGAATAGAAGCACGTCGTCTTGCCCGCGCCGTTCGGCCCGAGCAATCCGAGTACCTCGCCCTTGCCCACGGTCAGCGATATGTCGGTCAGAATGGCACGCTTGTCGTAGGATTTGGCGATGGAAATCACTTCCAGCCCGCCCTGCGGCATCGGCGCGGTGGCAGTAATGTGCGCCGCCGCGTCCTGGTTGGCCAAAGGCGTGTCGATCATGTCCATCTTCCGACCATTAGCATCGCGATACCGATAGAACAGCCCCGCATGGTTCGTGCCCGCCCATCGCACTTGCGCGAACCGCCGTTTCTTGCAAAGATTACCAATCGATGAAGACAAGAGCTCGCAAAGGGCCGTGTCGGGAGGAGAATGCCGGTGGCCGGAACGATGGACAAATCGCAGCGATGGAATCGCGAACGGGCCGTACCCGGTCGTCATGCGGCGCTCGACTGGCGCAAACGGATGAGCGACAACGTCGCCTACGCGCTGGTCGTCTATACCGCGATCAACATCTTCGCCACGGTCAAGGCCATGAACGAAACCGGCCTCAAATCGCTGGCGATGCTGGCGCTGGTCGTGCTGGTCGCCGGGATCATTCCCGCCTGCCGCCGGCTTGAACGCCGGTGGCGTATGATCGACGACGCGCAGGCGGCGGACCCCGCCATGGCGGGCGCGTTCCGACGCGACCAGATCATCCTGTGGTTGCTCGCGATCGGCCTACCGCTGGCTATTACCGCGGGACTGAAGGCGATGGCGACGCTCGCCTGAACAAACCACCGGCCTGAACAAAATACGGGTTTGAATAAAACACCGGTTTGAACAAGGCTCCGGCATGAATAATGGACGCCTGACTGATTGCCCTTGTGCGGGGTAAACGGTAGCGCGCATTTCATGATCACAGCTGTAAACGCGGGCAGGAACCGCATCGTCATTGTTTGTATCAAGGCGCTTGCTTGCCTTTGGTTGGCGTTGGCGGCGATATCCGCATCCGCGATGCTGCCGGCGGCACCTGAAGAAACACCGGCGGAAGAAACCGCCCCGGCCCCCACCATCGAAGCGCAGGTCGATCCGGGCGACGATGCCCGCATCACGTCGCGGTTGCGCGGCATCTTCCGCGCGGCGGATGCATTCGCCGACGTGTCGGTCTCGGCCGATGAAGGCGTGGTCACGCTGGGCGGGACGGTCGACACCCCGGAAGACATCGAAGAAGCGGAAAAACTCGCCCGTCAGGTGCGCGGCGTCGTCACCGTACAGAACGATATCGAACGCGATCTGTCGGTCGGCAAGAACTTGAATGCGCTGGCCAAATTGTCGAAACTGGCGACGGATGCGCTCGCCATGCTGCCGCTGATTGCCGCTGCGCTGATCGTCGCTTTCGCCATCGGACTGATCGGGCATGTGATCGCCAGCTTCTCGCGGCTATGGCGGCGGATCGCGCCCAATGTGTTTCTGGCCGAACTGATCGCCAGTGCGATCCGGTTCGTGTTCATCATCTTCGGACTGGTCATCGCGCTCGACATGATCGGGGCGGGCGCGTTGCTGGGCGCGGTGCTGGGCGGGGCGGGCGTCATTGGCGTCGCGCTGGGTTTCGCCATGCGCGATACGATCGAGAATTACGTCGCGTCCCTGATGCTCAGCCTGCGCCAGCCGTTCCGTGCCAACGACCATGTTCTGATCGACGATCTGGAAGGGCGCATCATCCGCCTGACCAGCCGCGCGACGGTAATGATGACGCTGGACGGCAATCACATGCGCATTCCCAACAGCACCGTGTTCAAGGCGACGATCCTGAATTACACCACCAATCCAAACCGCCGGTTCGAATTCGAGCTTGGGATCGATGCGGATGACGATCCCAATGCGGCGCGGCGGCTGGGGCGCAATACGCTGGGCGCGCTGCCTTTCGTATTGGCCAGACCGGCGCCGGAAGCGCGCGCGGAACAGGTCGGCGATTCCAATATCGTGATTAAATATCTCGCCTGGATCGACCAGCGGGAGGCGGATTGGTTCAAGGCGCGCAGTCGGGCCATCGCGGCGGTGAAGATGGCGTTGGAAGATGCCGGGTTCGGCCTGCCCGAACCGATCTATCGCCTGCGGTTCGATGAACGTACCATGCCGTTGCCGTTCGAGAATATCGAACGCAAGGCTGAGTCATCCAGCGATTCGACTGGCGGACAAACGGCTCGGATAGATGAGGATGCGGATCGCGAGGCGTCGAAGGCTGCGACCAAATCCCGGCCTGCCGAACCCGCCGACACCCATGAGGACGTAAAACCTGAAGACGAGATTGCGATGATGGTGGAGGCGGAACGTGCCGCCGATCCGGGTGGCGACGATCTGCTGGATCACAGCCGCCCACCCGAATAGGTTCGACTAGCCGAAAAAACCGGCCGAAAAATCAGTCCAGCTTCGGTTCGACTTCGTCCTTCTTCGCCATGCCTTGCTGTTTCGCCAGTTCGATCGCTTCGAGCAACACCTGTTTGGCTTCGGCCGCATCGCCCCATTTGCCGACGCGCACCCATTTCTCCTTCTCCAAATCCTTGTAATGGGTGAAGAAATGCTCGATCTGGTCGAAAATGATGCTGGGCAGATCCTTGGTTTCGCCGACATCGGAATAATAGGGGAACGTCGTGTCGAGCGGAACGCAGATCAGTTTTTCATCGCCGCCATGTTCGTCTTCCAGATTGAGAACGCCGATGGGGCGGCAGCGCACGACGCATCCGGGAATGAACGGGCTGCGCGCGATCACCAACGCGTCCAGCGGGTCGCCATCGGGCGACAGCGTGTGCGGGATGAACCCGTAATTGGCGGGATAGCGCATCGGTGTGTGCAAGATGCGGTCGACGAACAGCGCACCGCTGGCCTTGTCGAATTCATACTTCACCGGTTCGCCGCCGGTGGGCACTTCGATGATGACGTTGAGGCTTTCCGGCGGATTGTCGCCGATGCTGATCTTGCTGATATCCATAAGGTTTTCGGTTCCATCGAAAGAAAGATTGCGGTGCGATAGCGGCAGGGGCACGCAAGTCCAAGCGCAAATGCTGCATTGCAACAGGACGCGTGTGTTGTGTGGCAAAACGGTAGGCCCTATGCGGCTTTCGCATGAGCCATGACACCCCCAACGCCGTACGCGGTACGCAGGATATCTTCGGTGCCGAGGCGGAGGCCTTCGCCTTCGTGGTCGAGACGTTCGAACGGGTCCGCAAACTCTACCGCTTCCGCCGCGCCGAAATGCCGGTGTTCGAGAAGACGGAAGTGTTCGCGCGTCCCCTGGGCGAAACGACCGACGTGGTCTCGAAAGAAATGTATTCGTTCGACGATCGCGGCGGGGATTCGCTGACCCTGCGCCCCGAATTCACCGCCGGCATCGCGCGCGCCTTCATGACCAATGGCTGGCAGCAGCATGCGCCGCTCAAACTGGCGACGCACGGACCCTTGTTTCGGTATGAACGCCCGCAAAAGGGGCGCTACCGCCAGTTTCATCAGATCAATGCGGAGATATTGGGCGCGGCCGAACCGCAAGCGGACGTCGAATTGCTGGCGATGGCGGATCAATTGCTCGAGGAGCTTGGCATCACCGAAGGCGTGACTCTGCAACTCAATACGTTGGGTGATCCCGAAAGCCGGGAGGCATGGCGCGCGGCGCTGGTAAAGTATTTCGCGGCACACCGCGACGATCTGAGCGAGGACAGCCAGGCGCGGCTGGAGGCCAACCCCTTACGCATTCTCGACAGCAAGGATCGCGGCGATAGGGCGCTGGTGAAGGGCGCCCCACCGATTGACGATTATCTGACGGACGAAGCACGGGAGTTTTTTGCGGCGGTCACGAGCGGGCTGGAGGCGGCAGGTGTGGCCTTCGAACGCAACCCGCGTCTGGTGCGCGGCTTCGATTATTACCGCCATACGGCTTTCGAATTCGTGACCGACCGTCTTGGCGCGCAAGGCACGGTTCTGGGCGGCGGGCGCTATGATGGTTTGGTCGAAACGTTGGGCGGCCCCCACACGCCGAGCGTCGGCTGGGCGGCGGGGATCGAGCGGCTGGCGATGTTGGTGGGGGAGCTTCACGAAGAAGCAACGGATATTGTCGTCGTAGTTGAAGATGGTGGTAGCCTAAACGCCGGAACGAAAGTTGTCTCAGCACTGCGTAGTGAAGGTTTCTCAGCGGAACTTATTGCGACTGGTTCACCTCGCAAGCGTTTCGACAAGGCTGCCAAGCGAAACCCAAAAAATTTGCTCGTTTTGAAAGAGAACGGTGGCGGAATTAAATCACTTAATGCTGTCGTGGAATTGCCGCGTCTGAGGCTGTTTTTCGCGGACTACCAGTGGTGACCATCCCCGAAGAACGCCTGCGCCAGCTAACCAATCGCTTTGCGGAACTGGAAGCACGCATGGCGTCCGGCACTTTGGAGGGCGAGGAATTCGTTTCGGCCAGCCGCGATTATGCGGAGCTCGAACCGATCGCCGGGATTGCGCGCGAGGTGCAGGACGTGCGCGCGGAAATCGACGGGCTGCAGGACATGCTCGCCGACCCGGAGATGAAGGCGATGGCGGAGGAAGAACTGGCGCAGCTCAACCAAACCCTGCCCGCAAAAGAACGTGCGCTCGCAATCGCCATGTTGCCGCGCGACAGTGCCGATGCGCGGCCTGCCATGCTGGAAATCCGCGCGGGCACGGGCGGGGACGAGGCGGCGTTGTTCGCGGGCGACCTCTATCGTATGTATGAAAAATTCGCCGCCGATCAGGGTTGGAAAATCGAACCCGTCAGCATGAGCGCCGCCGATGTGGGCGGCTTCAAGGAAGTCGTCGCCAATGTCACCGGCACCGGTGTGTTTGCGCGGATGAAGTTCGAATCCGGTGTCCACCGCGTGCAGCGCGTGCCGGTGACCGAAAGCGGCGGTCGCATCCACACCTCCGCCGCCACCGTCGCGGTGCTTCCTCAGCCCGACGAGGTCGATGTGCGGATCGATCCCGGCGATCTCAAGATCGACACCTACCGCGCCAGCGGGGCGGGCGGGCAGCACGTCAACACCACCGACAGCGCGATCCGCATCACCCATCTGCCGACCGACACCGTGGTCACCTGCCAGGACGGGCGCAGCCAGCACAAGAACAAGGAAAAGGCGCTGCAGGTCCTGCGCGCACGCCTGTACGAACGGGAGCGCGAGGCCA
>JBASAR010000184.1:0-7907 GCA_049650705.1 Pontixanthobacter sp.
GCGTGCTGGTTCTATGCGGACGGGACGATCCCGAAGAAGTGGGCCTCAACGATTTCGAGCAGATCATGAACCAGAAAGAGCAGGAGCGCATCCAGAAGCGCGCCCAGCGTTACCTGCGCGATCTGCGCAACGACGCCTATATCGAGTATAATTGACGCGCATGGTGGGTTCCCCGCCACATCCGCCCATGGCCGTGTCGATCGGCGATCCAGCGGGGATCGGTCCCGAACTGATCGTGCAAATCTGGCTGAACCGCATGGATGCGGGCGATGATGTGCCGCCATTCTTTGTAATCGGCGGTGAGGATGTGCTGGAACAGGTGTGTGGCGCGATCCGCGGTCATGATCGGTCCTGCACCGCGACGATCGACGATCCGTCGGAAGCCACCGCCATTTTCGGCGATTATCTGCCGATCATACCCGCGATGCCCTGCGCCTACCGCCCCGGGCAACCGGACGAGGAAGGGGCCGCACTGGCGCTGCATTCGCTGGCGGAAGCGACGCGGTTTGCCCTGCGCGGTCAGGCGGCTGCCATCGTCACCACACCCGTCGCGAAGGGCCAGTTGGCGAAGGTAGGTTTCGAATTCCCCGGACAGACCGAATTTCTGGGCACGGTTTGCGGGGTGGGGCCGGACGATGCGGTAATGATGCTGGCCGGGCCGCAATTGCGCACGATCCCGGTCACGGTGCATTGCGCGCTATCCGAAGTGGCGGAGCGACTCGGCACCGATGCGATCGTGCGCAAGGGCATGATTGCCGCCGATGCTTTGCAACGCGATTTTGCCATCGACAAGCCGCGGATCGCCGTCACCGGCCTCAACCCCCATGCGGGGGAGGACGGCAAATTCGGGCGGGAGGAGGCGGATATCATCGAACCGGCCATCGCCGCGTTGTGCGACGCCGGAATCCTTGCCACCGGACCGCATCCCGCCGATGCGCTGTTCGCGCCCCATGCGCGCGAAGGTTACGATGTGGCCCTATGCATGTATCACGATCAGGCGTTGATCCCCGTAAAGGCGCTCGATTTCGATAGTGGCGTCAACGTTACGCTCGGCCTTCCCATCATCCGTACCAGTCCCGACCACGGCACGGCGTTCGACATCGCGGGAAAGGGCATCGCACGACCCGATGCGATGCTGGCGGCATTGCGGATGGCATCCGACTGCGCAGCGCGACGGCGTTTCCATGCCGCCGGTTGACGCGCCGGTGCCCCAGCCCGCGACCAACCATGAACTTCCCCCCATTCGCGAAACGATCAAGGCCCACGGCCTCACCGCATCCAAGGCGCTGGGTCAGAACTTCCTGCTGGATGAGCAATTACTGACCCGTATCGCTGCCATTCCCGGCGATCTGACAGATCGGGCGGTATTGGAGATCGGCCCCGGCCCCGGCGGCCTGACACGCGCGTTGCTGAGGGCGGGTGCGCGGGTCACGGCGATCGAGATGGACGCGCGCTGCCTCCCTGCTCTGGCCGAATTGCAGGAAGCGTTTCCCGGGCGCTTGCGCGTGATCGAAGGCGATGCAATGGCGATGGACCATGCCGAGCTGATGGGCGAACCGTTCGCGGTGGTTGCCAATCTGCCCTATAACGTCGGCACGGCGCTTTTCACCCGCTGGTTGGGCGGAGAGGCGTGGCCGCCACCCTGGACGTCGCTGACGCTGATGTTTCAACAGGAGGTCGCCCAGCGCATCGTCGCCGCGCCGGGAGGCAAGGCCTACGGCCGTCTTGCCGTGCTCGCGAATTGGCGCAGTGTCGCGCGGCTGGCGATGAAAGTCCACCGCAGCGCCTTCACCCCGCCGCCCAAGGTGATGAGCGCGATCGTCAATCTCGAACCCACGCCCGCCCCCGCCGGAGTATCCGCCGCCACGCTGCAATCGCTGACAGCAGCCGCCTTCGGCCAACGCCGCAAGATGCTCCGCCAAAGCGTCAAATCGGTGCCGGGGGCGTTGGATGCACTCCACGCGTTGGACATCGACGAAACGCGCCGGGCAGAGACGCTGTCCGTGGACGAGTTCGTGCAACTGACGGCCGTTCTGTCGGCCTAACCGGTCAGACGCCGCAGCTGCCGATCGTGCAGGCGGGTCAGGCCGAGCACGGCAACCCCCGCCCCGATCACGCACATCAGCATGTCCCACTGCGTATCCCACGGATCGCCCTGCGTACCGAGAAACTCGTCCGCCCCCTGCCCCAACGCCATCGCGGCGGCGAATTCGATCAATTCGTACGTCGCGCTTACGGCCAGACAGCAGGCGAGAACCAGCACCGGCAGCAACATGCCGCGTCTTATCCCGCCCAACCGAACCAGCAATTCGCGCAGCACGATGGCGGGCGTAAAACCCTGCATGAAATGTCCGAAACGGTCATAGGGATTGCGCGCCAGATCGAACCATTCCTGCATCGTGAACCCGATGGGAACGCGTGCATAGGTGTATGCGCCACCCAAAATAAGCACCAGACCATGCAGCCCAATCAGCACGATCGCCAATCCGGTCAGTTGGAACCGATGCCGGGTCAGCCACAAGATCGGCAGGGCAATCAGGACGGGGGCAACCTCCATCCACCAGGTCGCGCGATCGTAAGGCTGCCATCCCGACGGAATCAGCGCGGCAAACCATATTATCGTAAGTGCGAGGAGCGGGACGGACCGGCGCGTCATCCTACCCCGCCTTTTTTGCCAATCGCCATCGGTGCAGCAGCGGTTCGGTATAGCCGCTGGGCTGTTCCACGCCTTTAAACACCAGATCGCATGCGGCCTGGAAGGCGATACCGTCCCAGTCATCGGCCATCGGTTCGTAGGTCGGGTCGCCGGCATTCTGCGCATCGACCTTCGCTGCCATGCGCTTCAGACTGTCCATGACCTGATCGCGCGTACAGACGCCGTGGAGCAGCCAGTTCGCCATATGCTGCGACGAAATGCGCAAGGTGGCGCGATCTTCCATCAGGCCGACATCGTCGATATCCGGCACCTTGGAACAGCCGACGCCCGCATCGATCCAGCGCACGACATAGCCGAGCAGACCCTGCGCGTTGTTGTCGAGTTCTTCGCGCACGTCGTCTTCCGACCAATTCGCCCCTTTCGCGAGAGGAATCGTCAGCAGCGCGTCGAGCGCCGGGATTTCCCCCAGCTCCTTTTGCAATTCGAACACATCCTTGCGGTGATAATGCAGCGCGTGCAGCGTGGCGGCGGTGGGGGATGGCACCCAGGCGGTATTCGCGCCCGCTTCCAGATGGCCGATCTTCTCGACCATCATTTTGCCCATCAGATCGGGGGCGGGCCACATGCCCTTGCCGATCTGCGCTCGGCCGGAAAGGCCATGTTTCAGACCGATGCCGACATTGCGTTTCTCGTAAGCGGGCAGCCAGGCGGCGGCTTTCATGTCGGCCTTGCGGACCATCGGCCCGGCCTGCATCGAGGTGTGGATTTCATCGCCGGTACGATCGAGGAAGCCGGTATTGATGAACACGATCCGGTCGCGCACCGCGTGGATGCAGGCGCCCAGATTGGCGGATGTTCGCCGTTCCTCGTCCATCACGCCGACCTTGATCGTATGGCGCGGCAACCCCAGCAGATCCTCGACCGCATCTAACAGGTCGTTGGTGAAGGCGCATTCTTCGGGCCCGTGCATCTTCGGCTTCACGATGTAGATGGAGCCGGTTTTGCTGTTGCCGTATTTCGCATGTCCCTTCACGTCGAGCGCGCTGATCGCGCTGGTGAAGACCGCGTCCATGATGCCTTCGGGAATGTCCTCGCCGTCTTCCAACGTAATCGCGGGATTGGTCATCAAATGCCCGACGTTGCGTACGAACATCACACTGCGTCCAGGTAGTGACTGTGCGTTGCCGTCGGTGTCGGTGAACCGCTTGTCTGCCGCCAGTTCGCGGGTGACGGTTTTGCCGCCTTTGTCGAAACTTTCCGACAGATCGCCGCGAATGATGCCCAGCCAGTTGGTGTAGGCGACCAGCTTGTCCTGTGCGTCCACCGCCGCTACCGAATCTTCGCAATCGGCGATGGTGGTCAACGCGGATTCCAGCACGATGTCCGATATGCCCAGCGCGTCGCCTTGCGCGATGGGGTTGTCCGCATCGAACAGGATTTCGATATGCAAACCGTTGTTACGGAACAGGCGGCCTTTTTCGGTCCGGCCGATATATTGCGCATTGTCGGCAATCGGCACGAAGCATCCCTCGCCATCGTCCAACTGCGTCAGATCGGCCCAACTGCCGGTTTCGAGCGGCACCGTCTCATCCAGGAACCGCCGCCCTGCAGCGATGACTGCCGCCCCGCGCGTTTCATCGTAACCGCCCGGTTTCGCGGGGGCGGCCTCCAGAACGTCCGTGCCGTAATAGGCATCGTACAAGCTGCCCCACCGCGCGTTGGCGGCGTTCAGGAGGAACCGCGCGTTCAGGATCGGCACGACCAGCTGCGGCCCGGCCATGGTTGCGATCTCCGCATCGACGTTTTGTGTGCCGATCGTAAAGTCGCCGGGTTCCGGAACGAGATAGCCGATCTCGATCAAGAAATCGCGATACGCGGCCGCGTCATGATCCTGCCCGCGGCGTGCCGTATGCCATTCGTCGATCTGCGACTGCATCGTCTCGCGCACGGTCAGCAGATCGCGATTGCGCGGCACGAAATCGGCGCAAAGCTTCGCGAAACCGGCCCAGAACGCATCGGCAACACAGCCCAAGGTGCCAAGCACCTCGCGTTCCATGAATTGCGCCAGGTTCGAGTCCACCGTCAAATCGGCGCGTGTGGTCGTGTCGGTCATCGTATCCCCGTAACAGCAAAGCGCGGGGCATGACGACTGGTCGCGGCAAATGCAATGCCGCCTTTCCGATACGCCGCCGGGGTTGGCCAGTTTCGCGCGCCCCGCTACAACGTGGGCCATGACCCATGCCGACACCACTGCCCTGACCGCGCCGATCGACCAGTCCGCGATGCTGGCGCATTCGCAGGAATGGAGCGCGATCAACACCGGCACCGCCAATCTCGACGGGCTGGCGCAGTTGGCGGCGACGCTGGCCGATGCCTTCGCGGTGCTGCCGGGCGAGGTTGCGTTGGTCGATCCCGCACCCGTCACCGCGATCGGCGCGGACGGGCGCGCATTCGACAAACCGCATGGGCAGCATCTCACCATGTCGGTACGCCCCGATGCGGAGCGACGGCTGCTGTTCACCGGCCATATGGACACGGTATTTCCCCGGGATGGCGGGTTCGACGAGCAGGTGTGGTTGGACGACACGACGCTGAACGGCCCGGGGCTTGCGGATATGAAGGGCGGGATCGCGGTGTTCCTCCACGCGCTGGCCGCGTTCGAGCAGAGCGACCATGCGGGCCGCATCGGATACGATATCGTCATCAATTCCGATGAGGAAACCGGCTCGCTTGCCTCTGCTCCGCTTATCGAGGCACGCGCGCAGGGCAAATACGCCGCGCTCACTTACGAGCCTTCCGCCCTGCCCGACGGCACGCTGGCCCATGCGCGCGGGGGCAGCGGCAATTATTCCCTGACCATCACCGGCAAGTCCGCCCATGCCGGGCGCAACCCGCAGGATGGACGCAACGCGATCGTGGCGGCGGCGGATATGGTCATGCGTTTGAAAGGGTTGCAGACCGACCAGTGCCCGATCAATCCGGCGAAAATCGAAGGCGGCGCGGCCAACAACGTCGTTCCCGACCATGCGGTGCTGCGTTTCAACATTCGGCCCAAAAGCCCCGATGCGGCCGACGCATTCGAAAGCGCACTGGCTACGATGATCCGCGACACGCGCCAGGCGCATGAGGTCGACATTCACAGCCATGGCGGCATCTCCCGCCCGCCGAAACCGGTAGATCGCAAGGCGCAGGCCCTGTTCGATCTGGTCCGCGACTGCGGCGCGATGCTGGGGCAGGAGATCGGCTGGCAATCGACGGGCGGCGTGTGCGATGGCAACAATATCGCCAGCATGGGCGTGCCGGTGGTCGACACGATGGGCGTGCGCGGCGGGGCTATTCATTCGGCGGACGAGTTCATGATCGTTCCGTCTTTGTCCGAACGCGCGGCTCTGTCCGTCCTGGTGCTCGACCGCCTCGCCAGCGGGGACAGCCTATGAGCTTCCGCCTGCGCGCCGCCCGCGCCAGCGACCTGGAACCCCTTTATGAAATGGCGAAGCTGACCGGCGGCGGCTTCACCAATCTGCCGCCCGACCGCAAGGCGCTGGAGACAAAGCTGGAACGCGCCGCCGCCGGTTTCGCGCGCGTGGAAGACGAACTGGCCGACGATCAGCTGGTGCTGGTCTTGGAAAACAGCGAAACCGGTGCCGTGCGCGGCACCTGCCAGTTGTTTACGCAGGTGGGGCAGCAATGGCCGTTCTATTCCTACCGCCTGACCACGCTGACCCAGCATTCGCAGGAGCTTGACCGCACCGTGCGCGCCGAAATGCTCAGCCTGACGACCGATCTGGAAGGGTCGAGCGAGGTCGGCGGCCTGTTCCTCCATCCCAATGAACGCGCCGGTGGGCTGGGTCTGCTGCTTGCGCGCAGCCGCTACCTGTATATCGCCATGCATCGCGCCCGTTTCGCCGATCGAATCTTGGCCGAACTGCGCGGCATCATCGACGATCGCGGCGGCTCGCCTTTCTGGGACGGGGTCGCGGGCCGCTTCTTCGGAATGAGTTTTCAGGATGCCGACTATTTCAACGCCATCAACGGCAATCAGTTCATCGCCGACCTGATGCCCAAACACCCCGTCTATATCGCCATGCTGGACGACGATGCGCGGAGCGTGATCGGCCTGCCCCACCCCACCGGGCGCGCGGCGATGCGGATGCTGGAAAACGAAGGCTTCGCCTATGAAGGCTATGTCGACATATTCGATGGTGGCCCATCCATGATGGCGCGCACGGACAACGTGCGCACCATTCGCGAGGCGGCGGGACGCCCGTTGGGCGGCGGCGATTTGGCGGAAGGTGAAAAGGCATTGCTGGCGACCGGACGGTTGGACGATTTCCGCGCCTGCTACGGTATCCGGCATCTGGACGATGATGGCACCATCGCGATCGATGCGCAGGCGGCGGACGTGTTGGATGTGCGGGCGGGCGATATCGTGTGGAGCGTAGCGAAATGAGAGGGCGCGAAACGACCGGGCTGCAAGAGGTCAATTTCGACGGGATCGTTGGGCCAAGCCACAATTATGCGGGGCTCAGCTTGGGCAATATAGCGTCTGCCAACCACAAGGGGCAGACTTCCTACCCGCGCGAGGCGGCACTGCAGGGTCTGGCCAAGATGCAGGCCAATCGCGCGCGCGGACTGGCGCAGGGGTTCCTGCTGCCACTGCCCCGCCCCAACCATGCGCTGCTGCACGATCTGGCGGTCGACGACACTGCGGACCCCGCCCTCGTCCGGGCCGCATGGTCCGCCAGTTCGATGTGGACGGCGAACGCCGCGACCGTCAGCCCCGCGCCCGATACGGCGGACGGACGCTGTCACTTCACCCCCGCCAATCTGGTATCGATGGTCCATCGGGCACAGGAATGGCACGATACGGCGGCACAACTGAAACTTGCCTTCGCCGATCCCGACCGTTTCGCGGTGCATGATGCCGTGCCCCCCAGCTTTGGCGACGAAGGGGCCGCGAACCACATGCGGCTGACGAACGCGCATGATGCGCCCGGCGTCGAAATATTTGTTTATGGCAGACCCGGCGGCGCTTTCCCGGCGCGTCAGCACGAACAGGCCAGCCGCACCGTTGCACGCCGCCACGGCTTGGTCCCGGAACGCACATTGTTCATCGAACAGAACCCTGCGGCAATCGCGGCGGGCGCGTTTCACAACGACGTGGTGGCCGTGGCGAACGAACGGATATTGTTCGTGCACGCGCTGGCTTTCGCCGACCCGCAAGGCGCCTATGCCGTCATCCGCGATGCTT
>JBASAR010000185.1:0-5971 GCA_049650705.1 Pontixanthobacter sp.
CCCTGGCGCAGGCGCTGGGGGAAAAGGCGGGCATCGGGCGATACGGCACCGCTTTTTCGCCGATGGATGAAACGCTGGCGCGCGTGGCGCTCGATATTTCTGGCCGGCCGTTTTTGGTGTGGCGCGCCGGCTTTTCGCAGGAGAAGCTAGGCGAATGGGACACCGAACTGATAGAACACTGGTTTCATTCCGTAGCGCAGACGGCGGGGATCACCCTGCATGTCGAACTTCTTTACGGCAGCAACAATCACCATATCTGCGAAGCGATCTATAAAGGCTTCGCGCGCGCCATGCGCCAGGCGGTCGAACGCGATACGCGCAAGGGCGATGCTGTCCCATCCACGAAAGGCCAACTGGGTGGCTGAGACGATTGCGCTGATCGATTACGGCGCGGGCAATCTCTATTCGGTGAACAACGCGCTGAAGGCCATCGGGGCCACGGGGGTTGCGATCACGGCGGATCGCGATATCGTGGCCCGGGCCGATCGGATCGTGCTGCCCGGCGTGGGATCGTTCAAGGCATGCGCAAAAGGTTTGCGCGCGATCCCGGGTCTGGTCGATGCGATGGAGCGGCGGGTACGGCGCGATGCGGTGCCCTTCCTGGGCATTTGCGTGGGTATGCAATTGCTCGCGACGCGCGGCCTGGAACATGGCGAGACAGGCGGGCTGGATTGGATACCGGGCAAAGTGCGCGCCATCGAAGCCGCCGATAAGGCGATCAAGGTGCCGCATATGGGGTGGAACGATGTAACCCCGACGCAGCCCGGACCGATTGCGGAAGGGGAGGCGTATTTCCTCCATGCCTATCACTTTGATGCGGTCGATCCCGAACACATCGCCGCGATGACCGATCATGGTGGGCCACTGGTTGCAGCGGTGGCGCGTGACACCATGGTCGGCGTGCAGTTTCACCCGGAGAAGAGCCAGGCGTATGGATTGCGTCTGCTGGAAAGGTTTTTGGCATGGAAACCGTAATCGGTTTCGACAGCAACGGGGCAAGCCTGTGATCGTTTTCCCGGCCATCGATCTCAAAGCCGGGCAGGTCGTCCGCCTGGCCGAAGGAGATATGGACCGCGCGACCGTGTATGGCGATGATCCTGCCGCACAGGCAACGCTGTTTGCCGAAGCGGGGGCAGAGCATCTGCACGTCGTCGATCTCGATGGTTCCTTCGCAGGCAGTGCGCAGAACCGGGCCGCGGTGGAGGGAATCGTCGCGGCGTTTCCCGGCCATGTGCAGCTTGGCGGCGGCATTCGTACGCCTGCGGATGTGGAGGGCTGGTTCGATGCGGGTGTCGCGCGGATTGTCATCGGCACCGCGGCGTTGAAGAACCCGCAATTCGTAAAAGAGATGGCGCGCGCTTACGAAGGCGGCATCGTGGTGGCGGTGGATGCGAAGGACGGTATGGTCGCGACCGACGGCTGGGCCGAAGTGTCCGACATGGCCGTAGTCGACATGGCCCGCCGGTTCGAGGATGCGGGCGTCGCCAGCCTGCTGTTCACCGATATCGGGCGCGACGGGATGCTGAAAGGCTGTAATATCGATGCGACGGTGGAACTGGCGCAGCGCACCGATCTGCCGGTAATTGCCAGCGGCGGGGTGAAGGGGCTGGACGATATTCACATCCTGTCTCTCAACGCCAACGCCGGGATCGAAGGCGTTATCACAGGCCGCGCGCTGTATGACGGGCGGCTGGATTTGACAGCCGCACTCGCGATGGCGGCGCGGGCATGATCCTTCACGGAATTTGGCAGGGAGAGGGATAATGACCGTCCGCATCCGCGTTATTCCCTGTCTCGATGTCGCTGATGGCCGCGTGGTAAAAGGCGTCAATTTCGTCGATCTACGCGATGCGGGCGATCCGGTGGAGCAGGCGCAGGCTTACGACGCGGCGGGGGCGGACGAATTGTGCTTCCTCGATATATCGGCGACGCATGAAGGGCGGGGCACGCTGCTCGATATCGTTCGGCGCACGGCGGAGGTGTGTTTCATGCCGCTGACCGTCGGCGGCGGGGTCGCATCGGTGGAGGATGCGCGGGCGCTGCTGTTGGCGGGGGCGGACAAGGTCGCGGTCAACAGCGCGGCGGTGCGGCGGCCTGCAATCGTCACGGACATTGCGGCGCGCTTCGGCGGTCAGTGCATCGTGGGATCGGTCGATGCGCGGCGCGTTTCGACCCGGGGCGAAGCGGACCGGTGGGAAATCTTCACCCACGGCGGGCGGCGCGCCACCGGGATCGATGCAGTGGAGCACGCGGTGCGCCTGACACGATGCGGCGCAGGCGAATTGCTGGTCACCTCGATGGATGGCGACGGCACCAGGGGGGGATACGATCTGGCCCTCACACGCCGGATCGCGGACCGGGTGAGCGTTCCGGTCATTGCCAGCGGCGGGGTCGGCACCTTGGCCCATCTGGTCGAAGGCGCGACGAAAGGCGGGGCGAGCGCGGTGCTGGCTGCGTCCATCTTCCATTTCGGGGAACATTCGATCGCCGATGCCCATGCCGCGCTGCGGGCAGCCGGCCTTCCCGCGCGTAACTGACCCAGGTGCTGTCGCGGCCGACATGGTATGGTCCCACTGCGGGACGGGGACGGTCCTACGGCTTGTCTATCCCCTGAAATGCTCCACGCGTCGGCGATGGACGGGACATTGGGAATACAGGCGCGCAGTGCCGGGCTGCCGATAGTACAAGGCGCCCTGCTGGCGTTCTTGGTTGCCGCGCCCGCCAATGCCGCCGCCTTGGCGGCCATCCCCGAACCCAGCAACATGGCGCTGTTCGGGCTGGGCGTGACCGGTCTCTTTTTCGGGCGGATGCTGGCGAAGCGCAAATAGCACGCAGCCAGCGCCAGCCCGCGCATCGCGATTGACCCATGCCCCCGCCATCGGCACAGACGGATGATGAATACCGACAGCGACATTCTGACCCGGCTGGAACGCACGATTGCCGCCCGCGCCAAAGGCGATCCGGCGGCAAGCTATGTCGCGCGGCTTCATGCCGGCGGCGTTCCTTTGATGGCCCGCAAGCTTGGCGAAGAGGCGGTCGAAACGGTGGTCGCGGCGCTGGGCGATGACCGGCGCGAATTGATCGGAGAGGCGGCGGATACGATCTTTCATCTACTGGTGCTGTTATCCGCGAAGGGGGTCGCCATGCGAGATGTGACCGCCGAACTCGCCGCCCGCGAAGGGCTGTCCGGGCTGGATGAAAAAGCAATGAGGAACCCCTGATGCCGATCGACGCAACCCAGCCCTATGACGACGATAACATCTTCGCGAAAATCCTGCGCAAGGAGGTACCGTCGACCCCGTTATACGACGATGAATGGGCCTATGCTTTTCCCGATATCAACGCGCAGGCGGCCCTGCATGTGCTGGTCATTCCCAAAGGGCGCTATGTCAGCTGGGACGATTTTTCGGCCAAGGCGTCGGACGCGGAAATTGCCGGTTTGATACGCGCCGTGGGAAAGGTCGCGCGCGCGCATGATTTGGTCGAGCCGGGCTATCGCCTGATGGCGAATGTCGGTGCGCATGGCGGGCAGGAGGTGCCGCACCTGCACGTCCACCTGTTCGGGCGCCAAATGCTCGGACCGATGATCGCGCCCGCCTTCGCCCCGCAGGACTGATCGCGGCTGAGGCACCATTGGGCGTTTTGCCCGCCATGCCCATGCAACATTGTCTTGCCGCCCGATTCGCCGCCGCGTAAACGCGTGCCCATCACGATGACACTGCATCCACGCTCACCCGGCGGCCTGTTCGATGGCCCGACCCATAGATACGCGGTCCGTGTGTATTACGAGGATACGGACCTGTCGGGCATCGTCTATCATGCCAATTACCTGCGCTGGTTCGAACGGGCACGATCCGACGTCCTGCGATTGCTCGATATCGATCAACGCGCCGCGATCGAGGCGGGGCAGGGCGCTTATGCCGTCGCCGATCTATCGATCCGCTACAAACGCCCCGCCCGGCTGGACGACGATGTCGTGATCGAAACCCGGTGCACTCAGCTGAAAGCCGCCAGCGTGACCATGGCACAGCGCGCGCTGCGACAGTCGGACGGCGCGGCGGAACTGCTATGCGATGCAGACCTGCGCATCGGCTTCGTCGCTCCATCCGGTAAGCCGGTGCGCCAACCGCAAAGCTGGCGTGCCGCCTTCGCTCCCATCGTTTTACAAGAAGAGTTTGCATGACCGTTTTGACCACCTTGGCTGTCGCCGCTGCCCCGACCAGGCTCGATCCGCTGGAATTGTTTTTGGAAGCGGACATCGTCGTCCAGGCGGTGATGTTCGGCCTGATCCTGGCCAGCATCTGGGTGTGGATGATCATCATCAGCTTCTCGATGCGGCTGGCGGGGGTGAAGCGGCGCAATGCGAAGTTCGAAACGGAGTTCTGGCAAGCGGAAGATTTCGACGCGTTGGTGAAGCAATCGACGAACAAGAACATTCCCTCCGCCCATGTCGCGGCGGCGGGTATGTCCGAATGGCGGCGATCGACCAAAGGGGCCACGAAAGAGGGCGCGTTCATTCTGGATCGCGATGGTACGCGTCAGCGATTGGCGGGTGCGATGGAATCGCAGGTCGCGCATGAGGCGGATGGATTGTCGGACCGGCTCAATTTCCTTGCCACCACCGGTTCCGTCGCGCCGTTCGTCGGGCTTTTCGGCACGGTGTGGGGCATCATGAACAGCTTCTTCCAGATCGGCGCGCAGGAAAATACCTCGCTTGCCGTGGTCGCGCCCGGTATTTCGGAAGCCTTGTTCGCCACCGCCATAGGCCTGTTTGCGGCGATCCCGGCGGTCATTGCCTATAACCGCTTCAGCCACGGGGTGAACGCATTGGAGGCGCGTATGCAGCGTTTCGCGGATCGCTTCCATGCCAGCCTCAGTCGCGAATTGGAGCGGTTGTAGGATGGCGATGGGGCTTGCTTCTGCCGGGCGGCGTGGCGGCGGGCGTAGAAGCCGTCGGGCGCCCATGGCGGAAATCAACGTCACGCCCTTCGTCGACGTCATGCTGGTGCTACTGATCATCTTCATGGTCACTGCGCCGCTGTTGAATTCGGGCGTACCGGTCGAACTGCCCGACAGTCGCGCGGCCGCGCTGCCGCAGGAACAGGACCCGGTCACCGTCACCGTATCGCCCGATGGCGCGATCTATGTCGGCGACGATCCGGTTGCGCCGGGCGCGTTGGCCCAGACACTGACAGGCATACCACGCGGCCCCGACGGCACTTTGCCGCAGATCAATCTGCGCGGCGATCGCAGCATCGATTACGGGCGGATGATGGGCGTGATGGGGGAACTCAATCGCGCAGGCTTCACCAGCATCGCCCTCTTGACCGGCGCCGCGACTGCGGAGCCGGTCGTCGAACAGGGTGTCGTCGCGGCCCCGGCACCGACGCAGACCCCCGCTCCGCAATCGGCGGCCCCGTCCGACGCCGGGGAAGCGGTCAGTGCCGGTTCAGACAGCGACCAATAGCGCTGCCCCCATGGAACAGGCCATGAGCAGCCAAGGTATCAGCCGGGGGGAATGGATCGGCCTGGGCGCCGCAGTCTTGCTGCATGTCGCCCTGCTGGCCGTTCTGTTGACCGAACCTGAAGTGCCAGCGGTGCAGGAAGAAGCATTGCCCGAAGCGATCACGGTCAGTCTGGCGGACGATGTGGGGCTGCAGGCTTCCGCGCCCGAACAGGTGCTGGAAAGCCGCGCATCGATGGGGCCTGTCCTGTCCGACGTGCCCGCGCCGTCGATCAGCGAAACCGCCCCTGTTTCGCGCCCGACACCGATGGAGCGTCCGACCATCCGCCAGCCGGACCGCGCCACCACGCGTCCCACCACAACACCGGCCACCAGAACACCGGCCACCAGAACACCGGCGACCACAACACCGGCCGCTCGAACACCGGCCGCCCGAACACCAACCTCGCGTGCGCCAACCGCGCGCCGTGCGACGCCGACCCCGCAAACGCGCGCCGCACCTAGCCG
>JBASAR010000186.1:0-19637 GCA_049650705.1 Pontixanthobacter sp.
CAGTGACCATTACGGGGCATATCGGCTATACCGATGGAGCATTGACCTTCACCGATGATGGCGATGCGTTTGACTGGTCGATCGGGGCGGAAGCGGCGATTGCCGGCACGCCCCTGACCATCAGTGCGGCCTATGTCGGGGCGGAAGGGGACATTCCTTCCGGCGCCTACGATTTTACCGATGACGCCTTCGTGTTCACGGTTAGCGCCGGCTTCTGACATGTCGTCGCCCCGGCCATCGGCTGGGGCGGCGGGTCGTCAGGCAGGGTCGGGTTCGTAACTGCGATCGTCGGGATGCTCGGTCGTGAGGCGCAGGATGACATATCCCAATACCGCCGAAATGACCGATCCGGCAAGAATGCCGATCTTCGCTTCTTCCTTGAACAAGGGGTAAGAAGGGAAAGCGAGTTCGCCGATGAACAAACTCATGGTGAAGCCGATACCGCATAAAACCGATACGCCCCAGATTTCTGGCCAGCTTGCGCCCTTGGGCGGTTTCGCGAACCCGATTTTCGCCGCCAGCACGATGCAGGCGAAAATACCGACCTGCTTGCCCAGCACCAGTCCGCCCGCCACCGCGATCGGCAGCGGCGCAAGAATTTCGTCCAGACCCATGCCGGCCAAAGACACGCCCGCATTGGCGAATCCGAAGATCGGCACGATGGCATAGGCGCTCCACGGGGCAAGATTATGCTCGATCTTTTCAAGCAGGCTGTTGCCGTCCTTCTTGTGCATCGGCACCGTCAGCGCCGCTGCCACGCCCGCGATCGTCGCATGGACGCCGGAATTGAGGACGCAGTACCACAGCACCAGCGATACCAGGATGTAAGGGAGCACGCGGCTGACATTGAACTTGTTCATGCCGATCATCACCGCCAGAACGACCAGCGAGATCGACAGCCACATCACATCGACATCGGGGGTGTAGAACAGCGCGATCACCATAACCGCGCCGATATCGTCGACGATGGCGACGGTCAGCAGGAACAGGCGTAGCGATGCGGGAACCCGGCTGCCGAGCAGGCCCAGCACGCCCATGGCAAAGGCGATATCGGTCGCCGCGGGTATCGCCCAACCGGCGGAAAGCCGCGCGTCGGTACCCGATACCGCGAACATGTATACCGCCGCCGGGGCTGCCATGCCGGCAACCGCTGCCAAGACAGGCAGCCGGCGCTGTTCGGGCGAGGCGAGCTGCCCGCAAATGAGTTCGCGTTTCACCTCCAGCCCGACGACGAAGAAGAACACCGCCATCAGTCCGTCATTGATCAGATAGTGCAGATTGCTCAATTTGGCGTGCGGATACCAGGCGAACTTGTCGTTGAAGAGGGCGTAATATTCGCCTGCCAGCGCCGAATTGGCGGCGATCATGGCGGCGGCGGCCACGATGATCAGCAGAATGCCGGCCGACGCATCGCTAACGAACAGGGCGCGCACGGGGGCGAAGACGGAACGGATGGGTAAACGCTTGGCTGCCATTATTGCGCCCCTCTTTAACATATCCACAATCGTTGCAAGGCCCAGCATGCTTCGATAGGCGGTTTTGTGATGGGGACCTAAATGTCAGGGGTCGAAGCAGTTGGATGGTTTTACGCTGTGGCAATGGCTAGCGCTGTTGCAACACGAAATGCTGCTGTTCGCAGGGGTGTTCTTTCTGATCGGCGCGGCGGACGAACTGGCGGTCGATCTGACCTATCTATGGTTGCGCTGGACGGGCCGTGCCCGCACCGGATCACTACCTGACAATACGCCGGTCGATCGCCCGCTTTCCGGTTCAGCGGCGTTGTTCATCCCCGCATGGCAGGAACAGCACGTCATCGGCACGACAATCCGCCATGCACTGGCCGCATGGCCACATCGCGACTTGCGTATTTATGTCGGATGCTATGCCAACGATCCCGACACCATCGCGGCGGTCGAAACCGCGGCGCGGAACGATGTGCGGGTTCGTCTGGTGGTGAGCCGGCAGGCGGGGCCGACCACGAAGGCCGACTGTCTCAACCGAATATACGACGCCCTTTGCGAAGACGAACGCCGGTCGGATCTAGTAACCCAGATGATCGTGCTGCACGATGCCGAAGATATGGTGGATGCCGCCGCACTCAACCTGCTGGACGATGCGATCGGGCAAGCCGATCTGGTTCAGCTGCCGGTGCTGCCTGTCCCGCAACCATCGTCGCCCTGGATCGGAAGCCATTATTGCGAAGAATTCGCCGAGGCGCATGGCAAGGCGATGGTCGTGCGCGATGGCCTGCGCGTCGCCATGCCGCTCGCCGGTGTGGGTTGTGCTATTTCCCGTCCGATGCTGACCCGCCTGGCCGATTGCAGCGAATATGGGCTGCCCTTTGCCGCCGATTGCCTGACGGAAGATTACGAATTGGGGTTGGGCGTAGGCGCCATGGGGGGCACGTCCCGATTCCTGCGCTATCGCCATGACGATGGGCGGTTGGTGGCGACCCGCGCATGCTTCCCGGCAACGCTGGTTTGCGCCGTTCGCCAGAAAACGCGTTGGGTACACGGGATCGCGTTCCAAGGATGGGACCGGCTGGGTTGGCGGGGCCGACCGGCGGATGTCTGGATGCGGCTGCGCGACCGGCGGGGTCCGTTCACGGCCCTGATCCTTGCGGTCGCCTATGCCCTGCTGCTGTTGTCCGCAGTGGGATGGATTGCCGGGATGCTGGGCTACGGTGCGGTGCTGCCTCTTTCCGATACGATGGTTGTCATACTGGCATTGAATTTCGCGAGTTTCGCATGGCGCGCGCTATGGCGGTTCGCGTTTACGGCACGCGAATATGGGGTGACGGAGGGGTTATGGGCGGTCCTGCGTATTCCGGTCACCAACATTATCGCGATCATGGCGGGGCGGCGGGCGCTGGCTGCCTATTGCCGGTCGCTCGCTGGAAAGGACGTGCCGTGGGACAAGACCGACCACGCACTGCATCCGGTGAACATGCGCATAGGATAGGGCATGCGCGCGATCAGCCGCGTATCGATTGGTCCAGCCTTTCGCCGGTGACGGGATACCCGGCATCGTCGCGGATCGACAACCAGCGTTCGCCATCGCGTTCTTCCAGAAAAGGCGTGATCATCTTGGCGCCGTATGTCCGGCAACTTTCCGCCGCGTGGGAGAAATCGGCGTAGGTGGCCAGACGCTCAAGATTGCGGCGGGTGGGATAGATAATCGTGAGCTTCCCCGCATCCGCATCGTCCAGCGCCTGCCGGGCGGTAATCCAGTACAATTTCGTATTTTCGGTTTCGTCCACCGCGATGTCGACGGCCCCTGTGCCCAGATCGGCCAGATAGAACCGTGTATCGAATACGCGCGAAAGTTTTTCGTTCTTCGGAAACCAGCGGCTGAAAGGATGGATCGCATCGAGATGGATCGTCAGGTTCAATGCCCGAAGCACCGGTGCCAAAGCTTTCGTATCGAGCAACATCGCCCGCGCGCGTTTCGCGATGGTTCCGTCGACCGAACCGGTCAGTCCGATGCCGAGACCCGTTTCTTCCAGCGTTTCGCGAATGGCCGCGATGCGGTGCGCCGTTTCGTCCACCGCATATGGGCTGTCGATCCCCGCAGCGAGCTCGTAATCTTCGGGGTCGACTCGCCCGCCGGGGAATACCGCCGCGCCGCCGGCGAATGAAAGATTGCGCGAACGGGTGACCATCAGGAGTTCGGGCGCACCCGTTGCATCCCGGCCTTCATTCGGGCCTTTTGTGCGGGCGTGACGGAAAATAACGACGGTCGCCGCCGGTATTCCGTCCGGCGAATGTGTGGCTGTCTGCTTCATCGTGGCGAACCCTGCCGCAGCGCAGGCACCATGCCAAGCCGATTGTCGCAGTCGAGATGTCGAACCGCTTTACACTGCCGGTCTACGTTAAACCCTTCTTAACCATCGCAAGGGTAGGAAATCGGGGCGAGGCGGTTTTTGGCATGCGTTGTGCAAAACGATCATCAACATGGTCGCATGTCCCTGGCCTTCGGTAGTCTATCGATAGGAACTTCGTAGTCGGCGGACCCTTCCTGGTCCTTGGGTTCCGCCAACAAACAAAAAGCCCGGCACCGCGAATGCGTGTGCCGGGCTTTTTTTAACCTGTGGGTTCAACGCGGTTCAGCTGGCTGCGGCGGCGACGTTTTTCTCCGTCATCAACTGCTTCAGTTCGCCCGCTTCGAACATCTCCATCATGATATCGCTGCCGCCCACGAATTCACCCTTCACGAAAAGCTGTGGGATGGTCGGCCAGTCGGAATAGGTCTTGATACCCTGACGGATTTCCATGTCCTGCAGCACATCCACGCTTTCATAGGCAACCGCGCAATGGTCCAGGATTGCGATGGCCCGGCTTGAAAATCCGCATTGTGGGAACAGCGGGGTGCCCTTCATGAACAATACGACATCGTTCTCGTTCACGGTTTTGGAGATGCGGTCGTTTGCATTGGTATCGGACATGAAAGCGTTCCCTGAATGATGAATGACGTAATCAGGATTTGGGAACAGCCGTCGTCAGTTGCAAGGCGTGCAGTACCCCGCCCATCCTCCCGCCGAGCGCTTCATAGACCATCTTATGCTGCTGCACCCGGCTCTTGCCATCGAACTGGGGGGCGGTGACGCTCGCCGCCCAATGATCGCCGTCGCCGGCAAGATCGGTCATCTCGACCATGGCACCGGGCAGCGCGTCCACGATCATGCGTTCGATTTCTGGTCCGGTCATCGGCATCGGATCAGGATTCGCTCATCAGCTGGCGACGGGCCTCGATCGCCTTCGATTCCAATGCAGCGCGCACGCCCGCTTCGTCGATATCGATGCCGGCGGCGGTCATGTCGCCAAGAACCTTGCGGATCACGTCTTCGTCTCCCGCCTCTTCGAAATCGGCCTGCACCACGGCTTTGCCATAGGCGTCGGTTTCTTCGGCGGTCAGGTCCATCTTTTCCGCCGCCCAATGGCCGAGCAGGCGGTTGCGGCGGGCGGCGACGCGGAATGCGGCATCTTCATCCATCGCATATTTCGCTTCCTCGCCCTTTTTACGATCGTTGAAATCGGTCATCGCTCATGCGCCTTTCTTGTGTTCGAAGTGCGTGCGATACGCGCAACCGGCGGGTCCGACAAGAACGGCGATCATTGGTCCATCGTCACGACGAGCTTGCCGATGGCGCCACGGTTTTCCAGCTTCGCAATGGCTTCGTGTGCGCGGGCGAGCGGGTAGGTTTCGCTGATGAGCGGGCTGATCTTGCCTTCCTTCCACAGCCGGAACAGTTCGGCGATATTGGCTTCGTTGCGGCGCGGTTCGCGGGCCGTGAACGCACCCCAGAACACGCCGCGAATGTCGCAGCTTTTCAGCAAGGTCAGATTGAGGGGCATTCTGGCGATACCGGCGGGAAAGCCGATGACGAGAAAACGTCCTTCCCACGCAATCGCTCGCAAGGCAGGTTCGGAATAATCGCCGCCGACGATGTCGTAGACGATGTCCGCCCCATCGGGACCGACCGCGTCCTTGAACGATTTCGCCAGCGCCTTGGACATATCCTTGTCGAACGGGGCGCGGGGGTAGATGACGACATCGTCCGCCCCGGCCTTGCGCGCGGCCTCGCCCTTTTCCTCACTCGATACGGCGGCGATCACGCGGGCACCATAGGCTTTGCCCAGCTCGACCGCCGACAGGCCGACCCCGCCCGCCGCGCCGAGGACGAGCATCGTATCGCCTTTCGCGATATCGCCGCGATCCTTCAGCGCATGGATGGTGGTGCCGTACGTCATCAGCAAGGCGGATGCTTCGGGCAGTTTCACGAAATCGGGTACGCCGAACAGTTTGGCGGCAGGGGCGGTCACTTTCTCCTGCATGCCGCCATGGCCGAGACCGGACAGAACGCGGTCACCCACTTTCCAACCCGTGACGCCTTCGCCCAAAGCCTCGATCGTGCCGGAAATCTCACCGCCCGGCGCGAAGGGGCGTTCGGGTTTGAACTGGTACATATCGCGGATGATCAGCGTGTCGGGGAAGTTGATCGCGCAGGCGGCGACCTTGATCAACACTTCGCCCTTCGCGGGCGTGGGTTCGGCGATATCGTCGATCACCAGGGTTTCGGGGCCGCCGGTTTCTTTCGACAAGAGGGCTTTCATGCTGCGTTCTCCGTAATATGTGCAAGCCAGGGCAGCTGGCCGGTGTGAAAGGTTTCGTAATTTTCGATCGCGGCGTCGCGTTCCAGCGTCAGGCCGATTTCGTCCAGCCCGTTCATCAGGCAATGTTTGCGGAATGGATCGATATCGAAGGCGAACCGATCTTGAAACGGGGTCGTGACCGTCTGTGTGTCGAGATCAATGCGGATAGGTTCGTTTTGTGCGACGTCCAACAATCGGTCGATACGGTCCTGAGGCAAGGCAACGGCCAATATGCCGTTTTTGAACGCATTGCCCGCGAAAATATCGGAAAAGCTGGGGGCGATGATGGCGCGGATGCCAAGATCGAGCAGCGCCCAGGCGGCATGTTCGCGGCTCGACCCGCATCCGAAATTCGCCCCGGCAATCAGGATCGGCGCCTCGGCGAAGCGGGGATCGTCGAACACATTGCCATCGACCGCGCGCACGGTTTCGAATGCGCCCTCGCCCAAACCGTCGCGGCTGATCGTCTTCAGCCACCGGGCGGGAATGATGACGTCGGTATCGACATTCCCTGCGCCGAACGGAATGGCGCGACCTTCGACTTGAGTGACGGCATCCACGCGATCAGTCCGTCTGCGGCGGTTCGCCGCTGGGTGTTTCGTGTTTTGGCGGGTCGGGCTTATCCTTGCGCCTGTTCACATAAAGAAGCGCGGCGGCGACGGCGGCGGACCCGATGGCGGCGGCGCCCATGGCGGTCGCACCGGCTATGGATTTGGGTAGCTTGGATGTCATGATTGCAACTGTGATGACCGGGACGTGCGGTGGCAAGGGGTAATGGCTACGCCCACATCGAGCACGGCGATCATCGCATGAATTCGCGGACATCGGTCAATCGGCCGGTCACGGCGGCGGCGGCGGCCATGGCGGGGCTCATCAAATGGGTCCGAGCGCCCGGGCCCTGTCGGCCCACGAAGTTGCGGTTGCTGGTGGAAGCGCAGCGTTCGCCTGGCGGCACCTTGTCGGGATTCATCCCGAGACACGCCGAACAGCCCGGCTCCCGCCACTCCAGTCCGGCGTCGATAAACACACGGTCCAGCCCTTCCTCTTCCGCCTGATGCCGGACCAGCCCCGATCCGGGCACGACGATGGCCCATGTCACGCCATCCGCTTTGTGCCGCCCGCGCAGAATGTCGGCCGCGCTGCGCAAATCCTCGATCCGGCTGTTGGTGCAGCTGCCGATGAAGATGTTCTGCACAGCCACGTCGGACAGTTTTTCCCCCGCCGACAATCCCATATAATGCAGGCTTTTCTGCGCGGCCTCCCGTTTGGCGGGGTCGGCGAAGGATAGCGGGTCCGGCACGCTGCCACCGATCGGGGCGACGTCTTCGGGGCTGGTGCCCCAGGTGACGGTCGGTTCCACATCGGCGGCATTGACTCGGAGACACACATCGAATTGTGCCCCCGGATCGGTTACCAGCGAACGCCACCAATCCACCGCCCGATCCCATTGCGCGCCTTTCGGGGCCATCGGGCGGCCTTTCAGATAGGCGAAGGTCGTATCGTCCGGCGCGATCAGTCCGGTCCGCGCGCCCGCCTCGATCGACATGTTGCAGATTGTCAGACGACCCTCGACGCTCATCGACCGGAACACATCGCCGCGATATTCGATGACATGGCCGGTGCCGCCCGCCGTGCCGAGAATGCCGATGATATGCAGGATCAAATCCTTGGCCGTGACGCCACGACCGAGCGTACCGGTGACGGCGATCTCCATCGTTTTCGATCGTTTTAGCAGCAATGTCTGCGTAGCCAGCACATGTTCGACTTCGCTCGTACCGATGCCGAAAGCCAACGCGCCGATTCCGCCATGGGCGGCGGTGTGCGAATCGCCGCAGACGATGGTGGATCCGGGCAGAGAAAATCCCTGTTCCGGGCCGACGACATGGACGATGCCCTGCGCCCGGGCATTTGCGTCGATGTAGCGGATGCCGCACGCGCGCGTATTAGCCTCCAGCGCAGCAAGCTGCGCGGCGCTTTGCGGATCGGCGATGGGCAGGGCGGTGCCGTCGGCGCCAAGGCGCGGGGTGGTCGGCAGATTGTGATCGGGCACGGCCAGGGTCAGGTCTGGTCGGCGAACCCTGCGTCCGGCAATGCGCAGCGCCTCGAACGCCTGGGGGCTGGTCACTTCATGCACCAGATGGCGATCGATGAAGATCAGCGCGGTTCCATCGTCGCGCGTTTCCACGATATGCGCGTCCCAGATTTTGTCATATAATGTGCGCGGTTTGCTGGCCATGGGTCGGGGAAGTAGCGTCAATGGGGCGAACCTGGCAAGAAAGTCGCGCGTCTATCAAATATAAGTCATGGTATAGAAACCTTTGGCTTGCTAACTGACACAAATGTCAGCTGCACCCTATACATTCCCCATCAAGATCTTTCCTGCGGACATCGATTTCATGGGGCATGTGAACAATGCCCGCTATCTCGGTTGGGTGCAGGATGCGGTGTTGAGCCACTGGCGCAACATCGCCCCGGCCGATGCCGTCGCCAGCCGGGCCTGGGTCGCGCTGAAGCATGAAATTACCTACCGCAAGCCGGCGTTTCTGGAAGACGATGTGGTGGCGCGCACCGTGCTGGAAAGCACCAAGGGGGCACGGGCGTTCTACAACACCGTGATCGAACGCGGCGGCGAAGTGCTGGCGGAAATTCAGTCGAGCTGGTGCTGCATCGATGCCGAAACCTTGCGTCCGGCACGTATCGGGGAAGAGATCGCGAAGTTCTTCTTTCCCGTACCGGACGATATGTAACGTATGTATCCCGGCGCATGTCGCGATGGCTTTTGCCCCGTGAAGGCCCTTAGGCTATGACGGGATCATGAATCGTACCAGAACCATGACGCGAAGCCGCGATCTGCAGGGCGTTATCGGCGTTTCGCTCGCCATAGGTATCGTGGGTGCCTGGTTGATCGTGCACGCGTTCGCGATGTTCGTTTTCGAAATGACCTTGCGGACCGCCATTCCCGCGCTTGCGATCGCTGCCTTGCAATGCTGGCTTTCGGTTGGGCTGTTCATCGTCAGCCACGATGCGATGCACGGTTCGTTGATGCCGGGCGGGTCCCCGAACGCGCGACGTATCAACAATGCCGTCGGCACGGTGCTGTTGTTCCTGTATGCCGGCTTCTCCTACCGTCGGATGCGCACCGCGCATTTCGATCATCACAAATTATCGGGGAAGGCAGGCGACCCCGATTTCGACGAGCATCACCCCGACCGTTTCTGGCCATGGTATGCGACTTTTCTAAAACGGTATTTCGGCCCGGGGTCGCTGCTATTCGTGTCGGCGGTGGTCGTGTTCTATTGGGCGGTGGCGCAGGTACCCGTCCAGAACATCGTACTGTTATACGGATTGCCGGCCATCGCATCGTCGCTACAGTTGTTCTATTTCGGTACCTATCGCCCCCACCGGCATGACGGCACGGATTTCGGCGACCGTCACAATGCACGCAGCGAAGGGTTCGGTCCGCTCGTCAGTCTCGCCAGCTGTTTTCATTTCGGGTATCACCACGAACATCATTGCCATCCCGATACGCCATGGTGGGGCTTGCCCGCCATCCGCCGGGAACGTGAGATCGAAAGGGCGGCGGCATGAGCGTATGGAGCATCTTGGGGATCATCGTCGCTTCGGTACTCGGCATGGAATTGTTCGCCTGGGCTGCGCATAAATACATCATGCATGGGTGGGGCTGGGCTTGGCACCGGGATCATCATGAACCGCACGATCACCCGTTGGAGAAGAACGATCTGTATGCCGTCGTGTTCGGCGGTATCGTGTTTGCAATGTTCGCCGTCGGCTATTTCGTGTCGGAGGCGCTGTGGTGGGTAGCATTCGGCATAACGATCTACGGCATCATCTACACGCTGATCCATGATGGGCTGGTGCATCGCCGGTTCTGGAACTGGACGCCCAAGCGGGGTTACGCCAAACGGCTGGTACAGGCGCACCGGTTGCATCATGCGACGATCGGACGGGACGGCGGCGTCAGTTTCGGTTTCGTCTTCGCCGCCGATCCAATCAAATTGAAAGCGGAACTCAAACGTCAGAAACAGGCGGGGTTCGCCCAAATACGCGAAAGCGCCGGAGCCTGAAGGCACCGACGCTTTGCGAAAACTGCGTATTTCGACTTACGCGTAATTCACGTATAGTCCGTGGATCAGCCCCGGTATGAAGCCGAGCAGGGTCAGTACCAGATTGAGCAGCGCCGTTCCCCCGACGCCATGCTTCAATACCACGCCAAGCGGCGGGATGAGGATGGTTGCGATAAGAGTGATGATAGACATTCGATGATCCTTCGATTGCGTGCCGGAAGGCGCGCTTGTGATCTTTCAATGTCCCATTCGGCCTTGCGTTCCGTCGGTTCCTCCGCCGTGCCTATTCCGCGCGGGTCGCGATCCATCCGCCGCACCCTACCAGAATGGCGATCGATATGTAGTAATACGGTTCGCCCAACGTCATGTAGGTAAAGACCGCCCCGGCTGTCATCGCGAGGATCGCCAGCACCTTGGAACGGCGGGCAATCGCCCGCCGTTCGCGCCAGTCGCGCACTTGCGGCCCCCATGTCGGATGGTCGAGAATACGCGCCTCCCATTCGGGGTTGCTGCGCGCGAAACAGAACACCGCCAGCAGCAGAAACGGCACGGTCGGCATGATCGGCAGGACCGCACCGATGGCGGCCAAGGCGACGGCAACGATACCGCCCGCAAGGAACAGGGGGCGCATGGGGATCCGCGGTTCAGGCCGCCGCGATGCGGGCGGCATGTTCCTTCACCAACGATATCATGTTGGGAATGCCCTGCGTCCGATTGGAACTCAACTGGTTGGACAGATCGAACGGATCGAGCGCACCGCGAATGTCCATCGCCGCGACCTCGTTCGCCGGGCGATCCTGCACCGCCGCGATAACCAATGCGACGATGCCTTTGGTAATGGCGGCGTTGCTGTCGGCGAGGAAATGCAGCGCGCCCGTATGGTCCGTCGGATAAACCCACACGCTGGCCGAACAGCCGCGCACCTGCGTTGCGTCGGTCTTCAACGCATCGGGCATCGCATCAAGTTCGCGGCCGAGCTCGATCAACAGGCGATAGCGTTCGTCCCCTTCGAGGAATTCATATTCTTCGCGAATGTCGTCCAATGTGCGCATGGGGCCGATGTAGGGCGCCCCATTTGTAAATCCACCTACAAATCAACCCCGCTGGCAATCGCTTCCAGGTGACGGATGCGTTCTTTCAGATCGGCGATTTCGATACGGGCGGCACCATACGGCGAACCATCGGCGGTGCGCTGGGCGGTATCGTATTCCCGCGATTTGAGCGCGATCCAGTCCTGCCAGCCTTTGAGAAGGGCGAGGACCAATATGGTCAAACCGATGATGGAAGCACTGGAAATGATGATCGCGTCGGTCATGCCGGGCATCCCTCCTACTGGAAGCGGTTAATCGTCGCGCAGGCGGTCGATCTCGTCGGAGATGGACTGGATGTCGCGCGCCTCGCTGGTGTTCGCATCGGTGGCGATCCGTTCCAGCACGCGAATGCGTTCGCGCAATTCGGCGATCTCGCGCTCCGCCTCCTGATGTTCGATCATGCTACGGTCGCTCGTATCCGACAGGGACCGGCGATCGCGCGCTTTGGTCATCTGCACGATGCCCCACACGATGATCGCGACGACCGCAACGAAAGCCCATGCACCCATCAATTCGTCTCCTGTCGCGCGCGCGAAATATCGTTGTCGGCATCGCGCAGCGTGTTGATTTCGTGCGTCAGCTGATAACCGCTATCGGTGACGATCCGCTCCACATTGCCGAGCCGGTCCTTCACCGATCCCAGTTCCGCCCGCAATTCGGCATTTTCCTGCGTCAACAGGGCAACGCGCTGGGCGGTCTGCCCGTCGGTGCTGGGTTTGAGAGACTGGCCCCACATGCCTTCAAGCGGATAGCCGTTGCTGATCTTCAGCTTGGTGGTGTGAACCCAGCCCCATACCCCCGCCAATCCGACCGCTAAGCCCCCGCCGATAAGGAACGGGATATAGGGAATGAAATCGATGGAGTTCATCGTGCAGGCTCCTGCATCCCGATGTCCAGCGGCGTGCCCGCATCGGCAAACTCGACATCGCGCGTGTCGCGCAAAGCCTCGATCTGGGCGGCCACATCGTAGCCGCGGTCCGTAACGATGCGTTCGAGCACTTTGACCCGGTTCTCCAAGTCACCCACGCGGTTGGCATATTGCGCGGATTTTTCCGCGCTGCTGTCGGCGGTGGTGGCCAACTGCTTTTCCTGCATCTTGCGCTGGTTGATAAGGAAAATGATCCCCAGCACCATGATAAAAGGCATGATCGATACGATGACGGTTCCAAAATCCATAGTCTGCTCCTCCCCTTTATATTCTTCTTAGCGCAGCCGTTCAATTTCGGCATTGAGGCGCGGATTGCTGGTCACGTAGAACGTCTCGATCTCGGCCAGGCGGCGGTCCACATCGCGCATCCGGCTGCGGATTTCACGCGCGGTGCGTTTCGGGTTCTGCCGCACACCTTGCCAATATTTTTGTTCCTGGTTGTCGGTGTAGAGGTGCGGCGGCTTCTTGTTCAGCAGCAGGCCGGCCACGAAATAGGCGGGCAGCAAAATCGGCGCCACGGTGAACAGCAGAATCAGAAATCCCAACCGGACCCACAAAGCATCGACGCCGGTGTAGTCCGAAATTCCCGAACACACGCCCATCAGCTTGGCGTTCTGCTTGTCACGATACAAAGTTGTGCGCTGGCTGCTCATCGAGCGGTTTCCTTCTTCTCGGCGAGCATGCGGTCGAGCTCGCGCAGTTGCTGGTTGTCGGCTTCCTGATTGTGGCGCAGGCGGGGCTTGTCGAATTCGGGATTGTCGCTGGCGACCAGCCGCTCGACCGTGTCCATCCGTTCATCGAGACGTTTGGCGAGCTGGTAGAGTTCTTCCAGCAGCACTTCATCGTCATTGGTGATGGTGCCGGCGGTCTTCCATTTGGTGATGTAATGCAGGACCAGCCACGGCAGGCCAATCAGGACGATCGATACGATTACTATGCCTGTCATTTCATCCATCGGTTCAATCCTTCGTAATTGGCGTATCGTTGGGCGCGGATTTTCCCAACGCGCGTTTCATTTCTTCCAGTTCGGCGTCGACCTTGTCCGCACCTTCCAGCGCGGCAATCTCGTCGGACAGGCTGGGCGGGCCGCCTTTGTCCATGTTCATCGCTTCGGCGCGCCCTTCGGCGTGATCGACATGGCGTTCCAGCTGATCGAAGCGCGACAGGGCGTCGTCGACCCGTTCGGTGCTCATCAAAGTGCGCAGTTTCACGCGGTTTTCCGCGCTCTCCAACCGGGCCGCGATGGCGGTCTGACGGCTGCGCGCTTCCCGCAGGCGGTTCTGCAATTTCTCGATATCCTTCTCATACGCCTTGAGCGCATCGTCCAGCACGGTGATCTCGTCGCGTAGCTGCTCCGACATGTCGGCCGCCTTCTTGCGTTCGACCAGAGCGGCACGGGCCAGATCCTCGCGATCTTTCGACAGGGCCAGCTGCGCTTTTTCGCCCCAATCGGCCTGCAAACGGTCCAGCTTGACGCTGTGGCGATGCATTTCCTTCTGGTCGGCGATCGTACGTGCGGCGCTGGCGCGAACCTCAACCAGCGTTTCCTCCATTTCGAGGATGATCATGCGGATCATTTTCGCCGGATCGTCCGCATTGTCGAGCATGTCGTTGAAATTGGCGGCGATGATATCACGTGTGCGGCTGAATATTCCCATCAAAGGTGCTCCGGTACTGAAGAAGCCGGACTTCGGGTCGCGGCGGGGCGTGTCGGTCGGCGCATATGCCGCGTCGATAGGCGGAGAAGAAGTCGGCGGCGTATCGCGGCGCAGCTTGTCCACCTCCATTTGCAGGCGCGAGGGGTCGCGCTCCGGCGTCAGCCTGTCGTCCGCGCCATTGTCGCTCATGCAAGTTCGACCATCAGAACGATGTCGATCAGGCTGTCTCCGCCGGAAGGGGCGGCGTAAGGCTGTGCGCTCTGCGGATATTGCGTGCTGATCGCCACCATCAGCGCCATTGCGGCGACGCATCCCAGCGAGGTCTTGCCAAGTTTACTGTGCCAGAAATCGCGGTCGAACATCGCAGTGTCCCTTCTTTCTCGTCAAATCGTCGTATCTCGATCTTTGCAGATGTCGTGCCAGATATAAAAAACCCAAGTGAAATAAGCGTTTACCATTTTAAGGCGTAATGTGGGGTGGCGCCGGTTGCGAATATTCGGGAAATCTCACTATAGTTTGCGTCATGGAACGCGAAAATCAGTTTATCGGCCAGTCGGGCGCTTTTCTCGACGCGGTCGAGCGGGCCAGCAAGGCCGCGCCGATGCGTCGCCCTGTTCTGGTGATCGGGGAACGGGGGACGGGTAAAGAACTGATCGCCGAACGACTTCACCGCCTGTCCGAACGCTGGGGCGAACCGCTGGTGACGATGAATTGCGCGGCTCTGCCCGAAACGCTGATCGAGGCGGAACTGTTCGGGCATGAAGCGGGCGCGTTTACCGGGGCGACGAAGGTGCGGGCCGGCCGATTCGAGGAAGCGGACAAGGGCACGCTGTTTCTCGATGAGCTGGGCACGCTGTCGATGGCGGCACAGGAACGCCTGCTGCGCGCGGTCGAATATGGCGAGGTGACACGCATCGGTTCCTCGCGCCCGGTGCGGGTGGACGTACGAATCGTGGCCGCCACGAACGCCGATCTGCCCCGCGCCGCGGCGGAGGGGGTATTCCGCCCCGATCTGCTCGACCGGCTCAGTTTCGAAGTCATCACCCTGCCGCCCCTGCGCGTGCGCGAAGGCGATGTGGAGGTGCTGGCCGACTATTTCGGGCGGCGGATGGGCGCGGAAATCGGATGGGAGGACTGGCCCGGCTTCGCCCCCCATGTCGCACGTCAGCTGGAAGACTACACCTGGCCCGGTAACGTCCGCGAATTGCGCAATGTCGTGGAACGCGCGATCTACCGATGGGACGACTGGAAGAACCCCATCGGCCATGTGCAATTCGATCCGTTCGACAGCCCTTGGAAACCATTGGAAACGGCGGCACATCAGGAAGACGACGGCACGGTGTCACGCGCCCCCGCCGCCGCCCCGGACATCGATCGCATCGACGATCTGCGCGGGGCCGTAGAGGCACATGAACGCAATATCGTGAACCACGCGCTCGGCAAACATCGCTGGAACCAGCGTCAGACGGCCAAGGCACTCGGGCTGACATACGACCAACTCAGGCATTGTATTAAGAAGCACGGACTGGCGGATGATGGGTAATCGGCAAATACGGCTTGCGTTGTGCCGCGCGTACTTCTAATCCATCGCCAATCCCGACATTGTTGTTGCAGAGTGGGGCTGGTGCCGAAAGGGGCCGGCGGCAAACCTCTTTGCATGATGCGATGTCCATTAACGGAGAATGCATGGCCGATCTGGCAGCCCTTAACCATGTGATCGAACCCGAGGCGCAGGCGCTGGGTTTCGAACTCGTACGCGTTAAAATGATGCCGTCCGAAGCCGGAGATGGCGGGCAGGCGTTGCAGGTCATGGCCGAAGATCCGGCGACCGGGCAGCTGTTGATCGAACAATGCGCTGCCCTGTCGCGCGCGGTTTCGGCGAAGCTGGACGCGCTGGAGGAGGACGGCACCGTGCTGGTTCTGGGCGCCTATCATCTCGAAGTGTCCAGTCCCGGCATCGACCGTCCGCTGACTCGCACGAAAGATTTCACGGACTGGGCGGGGCACGAGGCCAAGATCGCGCTCACCGAAAAGGTCCATGGCATGCGAAATCTGCGTGGGCCGATCGTCGGGATCGGCGATGACGACATAATTACGGTGGACGATAACAAAGCGGGTGAGGTTTCCTTTCCCCGCGCTCTCATTCATGCGGCGAAGCTTGTCCTGACCGACGCGCTGATCGCCGCGACCAAACCGATCGACACCGCCGGTGCCGACGATATCGTAGAAGACACAGAAGAAAAGGCTGACGACTGATGGCCAATCCCATTTCCGCCAACAAGGCCGAACTGCTCGCAATCGCAACCTCCGTCGCTTCGGAAAAGATGATCGACAAGGCGATCGTCATCGAAGCGATGGAAGAAGCGATCCAGAAAAGTGCGCGTAACCGCTACGGCGCCGAAAACGACATTCGCGCGAAGCTGGATCCCCAAACGGGCGATCTGCGCCTTTGGCGGGTTGTCGAGGTTGTCGAGGAGGTCGAGGACTACTTCAAGCAGGTCGATCTCGCCGCCGCGCAGAAACTGGAAGACGATGCGAAGCTGGGCGATTTCATCGTCGACCCGTTGCCGCCCGTCGATCTGGGGCGGATCGATGCCCAATCCGCCAAGCAGGTCATTTTCCAAAAGGTGCGCGACGCCGAACGCGAACGCCAGTACGAGGAATTCAAGGATCGCAACGACGAGGTCATTACCGGCGTCATCAAGTCGGTCGAATTCGGTCATGTGATCGTCAATCTCGGCCGTGCGGAAGGCGTCATTCGCCGCGATCAGCAGATCCCGCGTGAAGCCGTCCGTGTGGGCGAGCGTATCCGCGCGCTGATCACCAAGGTGGAACGCAACAATCGCGGGCCACAGATCTTCCTGTCCCGCGCCCACCCCGACTTCATGCGCAAGCTGTTCGCGCAGGAAGTGCCCGAGATCTACGACGGGATCATCGAAATCAAGGCCGCCGCCCGCGATCCGGGCAGCCGGGCGAAGATCGGCGTGATAAGCCATGACAGCAGCATCGATCCGGTCGGCGCCTGCGTCGGCATGAAGGGTAGCCGCGTCCAGGCGGTGGTGCAGGAATTGCAGGGCGAGAAGATCGACATCATTCCCTGGTCGGAAGATACCGCGACATTCGTAGTCAATGGATTGCAGCCGGCGACCGTCGCGCGCGTGGTCCTCGACGAGGATGAAGGCCGCATCGAAGTCGTGGTGCCCGACGATCAGCTGTCGCTCGCTATCGGCCGCCGGGGGCAGAACGTCCGCCTCGCGAGCCAGCTGACCGGTCATCAGATCGATATCATGACCGAGGAAGAAGCGTCCGAAAAACGCCAGAAGGAATTCGCCGAACGCTCCAAGATGTTCGAGGAGGAACTCGACGTCGACGAAACGCTGTCGCAATTGCTCGTGGCGGAAGGCTTCGCCGAACTGGAAGAAGTCGCTTACGTCGAACTCGATGAACTGGCGGCGATCGAAGGGTTCGACGAAGATTTGGCCGAGGAACTCCAAAGCCGCGCGACCGAGGCTTTGGAACGTCACGAAGACACCGCGCGCGAGGAACGTCGCGAGATGGGCGTCGAGGATGCGCTCGCTGAAATTCCGCATCTGACCGAAGGCATGCTGGTCACGCTCGGCAAGGCGGACATCAAGACGCTGGACGATCTTGCCGACCTTGCCACCGACGAACTTATCGCCAAGAAACGCGACGCGCCCAAACGCCGCGCACCGGCCACCGCGACCTCCGATGGTCCGCGCCTGAAGGCAGATGTGCAAAGCAAGCGTACGGAGGACAAGGGCGGTGTGCTCGGCGAGTACGGTCTGACCGAAGAACAGGGCAACGAAATCATCATGGCGGCCCGCGCGCACTGGTTCGAGGATGAAGAACCTGCACCCGCCGAACCCAAGGAGGCCGCCGATGCGGACTCCACAACATGAACCTGTAAGTTCCGGCATCTCGGAAACCGTATCGGGGCGAGGACACAGGTCTTCCGCCCCCGAACGGCGTTGTATCCTGACGGGCGACACCGCAGCCCGAGATACGCTATTACGGCTGGCGATATCGCCCGACGGCGACGTGCTGCCCGATCCCCTGGCGCGCGCGCCGGGGCGGGGCGCGTGGTTGGGCGTCGATCGCGCGGGTCTGGAAGCGGCCATGGCGAAAGGGCGATTGCGCGGCGCCTTTTTGCGTTCGTTCAAGGGCGCAACATTGACCGTTCCGGACGATCTGCCCGATCGGATCGCGCAGGCGCTAACCCGTGTGTTCTGCGATCGCCTCGGGCTGGAAATGCGGGCGGGCAAACTCATATTGGGATCGGACCGGATTGCCGAACAGGCGCGGATGGGGAAGGTCGCGACCCTGTTGCATGCCAGCGATGCGAGCGAAGACGGAGCGAAAAAACTGGATCAGGCCTGGCGGGTGGGGCGCGATGCGGAAGGGTCCGGTCTGCGCGGCACCACCTTGCCACTGGACCGGGCCGCCCTGTCTGTGGCATTGGGCCGTGAGAATGTCGTTCACATGGCGCTGACCGATGATGGTGCGGCGGCCAGGGTCGATGCGATCCTTGGGCGGCTGATGCATTTCCTGACGGGCGCAAAGCCTGCGATACGGACCGATGGGGCATCCGCCGATGCCACGCCGGAACGCGACAATATTGAAGATTTGAAGGATAGAGACGAGCTTTATGGCCGATGACGACAACAAACCGACGCGTACCCGCAAGCCGCTTGGCCTGAAGCGTCCGGTCGACGGGGCGGAGGTCAAACAGACTTTCAGCCATGGCCGTACCAACAAGGTCGCGGTCGAGGTGAAGCGCCGCCGCAAGCTCGTGAAGCCGGGCGAGGAAGCCGCGCCGACGCCTGCGCCGGCGCCCGAAGCTGCACCCGCCCCGGCCCCTGCGCCCGCTCCCGCTCCGGCACCCGCTCCGGTTGCCCGCAAACCCGAGCCGCAAGCCGCGCCGCCATCGGACGAAACGCCGCAGGAACGGGTTGCCCGTCTTCAGCGCGAAGCCGAGGTCGAGCGTTTGCGTCTAGCGGAAGATGCCCGCCGTCGCGAAGACGCGCAGAAGAAGGAAGCGGTGGAGCAGGAAAAGCAGAACCAGGAAGACAACAAGAAGGCCGAAGCCGAAGCGGAAGCCGCCGCCGAACAGCAGGAAGAACAGGCTGCGAAGGATGCCGACGCCGCTGCCGAAGCCGCGCGGGCCGAAGCGACCGCAGGTGCCAATGCCGCCGCCGATGCCTCTGCCGCCGTGTCCGAACCCGCTGTTCCAGCTGCGCGCAAGTTCACGCCCGTTGCACGCCCCGAACCCAAACGCCCGCCCAAGAAGGAAGACAAGCGGTCCGATGGCGATGGCGGCGGCAAGGACAAACGGCGTTCGGGCAAGCTGACCGTCACCAAGGCGCTGAACGAAGATGAGGGCCGCCGTGCCCGCAGCCTCGCCGCGCTTAAGCGAGCGCGCGAAAAAGAACGCCGCGATCAGGGTGGCGGTTCGTCCAAACCACGCGAGAAGCAGGTGCGCGACGTCGTCGTGCCCGAAGCGATCACGGTGCAGGAACTCGCCCAGCGAATGGCCGAGAAGGGAGCCGATCTGGTGAAGGAACTGTTCAATCTGGGTATGATGGTCACCGTCAACCAGACGATCGATCAGGACACCGCGGAATTGCTGGTCGAACAGTTCGGCCACACGATCAAACGCGTATCCGAAGCCGATGTCGATATTCAGGAGGAGGTCGACAAGGATC